>NZ_BAAGXT010000026.1:0-85479 GCF_054779695.1 Nocardiopsis coralliicola
CGCCCGCTCCGCGCGCCTCGGGCTCCCGGACCGCCTCGGCGGCCGGGTCCTGCTGCGGCCGCGCTCGGAGGAGTCCCGGCGCTGGCGGGGATGGCCGTGCGGCGCAGCGCCGCAGCGGCCACGTCTGCGCGGTGCAACCGCTCGCCCCGCGACCAGCGCGGTGCGCGGTTGCCGGGAAGGACCGCAGAGCAGGGCCGCCGGGTGGCGCCGGCCCGCTCGGCGATGCACGCGGCAGTCACCGCGCCGCCGCCGCGGCCCCCGGGCCGCCCTGGTGGGCCGCACTCCTGCTGCGGGGTTCCCGCCCGTACGCCCGCCGCCGCTTCGGTCCCCGGCGCGCTTCTGCTGCGGGGGCCGCCTTCCCCGCTGCAGGGCCGCCCCGCGCCCGCCGCTCCTGGCCGCGGCCGCCGCCCCGCTAGGGCGTGTTGGGTGGACACCTGCCCTGCTGCCCACCGCCCCGGCACGCCCCTCACGGCGTTCTCCTCAATCAAGGAGGAAACCCCGCCCTGACTCCCTCGTCGGCCTAGCGACGGGTGCACCGCCGACACCGCTCGCGACGAACGCCACCCACCCGACACGCCCTAGTGCGCCGCTGCCGCCCGCCCCGTCCCCGCCCCCGGTCCCGCGGAGCGGGACGGGCGGCCGCCGGCGGCGCATGCGGCCCTAGGGTCGGGGCCCGTTCCGCGCGACGTGTCGCGCACGGCCCGGCACAGGAGACGACGCACCATGCCCCCAGCGGCGCCCGCCACGTTCCCCCAGCTCCTCCGCTCCGCGGCTGAGCGGCACGCCGGCCGCACGGCGCTCGTCGACGGCGGCGTGCGGCTCAGCTACGCCGGACTGCACACCGCAGTGGTGCAGACGGCCCGCGCGTTCGCCGCGCTGGGCGTCCGGCCCGGCGACCGGGTCGGGATCTGGGCGCCCAACTCCTGGCAGTGGGTGGTGTCGCTGCTGGCCGCCACCTACCAGGGCGCCGTCCTGGTCCCGGTGAACAGCCGCTACACCGGGCACGAGGCCGTCGACCTGCTGCGCCGCACCGGAGCGCGCGCCCTCGTGGTCGCGGACGGGTTCCTCGGCCGGTCCCAGCTCGCCGAGGCCCGCGACGCCGCGCGCCCCGCGGACTCCGGCGCCGCCGGCGGCGGGCCGCCCGAGGAGGCACCCCCGATCCCCGGCCTGCCGGGCCTGGCCGCCGTGGTGCGCATCGGCGAGGCGCCGGCGGCCGCGGACAGCGCGGCGCACCCCGGCGTGGTGGAGTTCGAGGAGCTCGATGGGCTGGCCGCCCGGGTGGACGCCGCGGAGATCGAGCGGCGCGCCGACGCGGTACGGCCCGATGACGACGCCGACATCCTGTTCACCTCCGGCACCACAGGCCGCAGCAAGGGCGCCCGTTCAGCCCACCGGCAGACCATCGGCGTCGCCCGGTCCTGGGGCCGATGCGGCGCGGTCACCGCCGAGGACCGCTACCTGCTCGTCAACCCGTTCTTCCACAGCTTCGGCTACAAGGCCGGCATCGTGGTCTGCCTGCTGCACGGCGCCGCCATGCTGCCGCAGGCGGTGTTCGAGCGCGACGCGGTGCTGCGCCTGGCCGCGCAGGAGCGGGCGACCATCCTGGCCGGGGCACCGCCCGTCTTCCAGGCGATGCTGGACGCGCCGCTGCGCGCCGAGCTCGACCTGTCGGCCCTGCGGCTCGGCGTCACCGGCGCTTCGGTGGTACCGGTCGCGCTGGTCGAGCGGGTCCAGTCCGAGCTGGGCTTCGCCGCCGTCATCACGGCCTACGGGCTGACCGAGGCGGTCGTCGCCACCATGTGCCGGGCCGGCGACCCGCCCGCACTCGTGGCGGGCAGCTGCGGGCGCGCCGTGGACGGCGTGGAGGTGCGCACGGCGGGTCCGGGCGGGACCGTGCTCGGCCCGGGCGAGGAGGGCGAGGTCCAGGTCCGCGGGGACATCGTCATGCGCGGGTACCTGGACGACCCTGCGGCGACGGCGGAAGCGGTCGACGGCGAGGGCTGGCTGCACACCGGCGACGTCGGGCGGCTCGACGCCGCCGGCTACCTGTCGATCACCGACCGCATCAAGGACATGTACGTGGTGGGCGGATTCAACGTCTACCCGGCCGAGGTGGAGCAGGTGCTCGCCCGGATGGACGGCATCGCCGAAGCCGCGGTCGTGGGCGTCCCCGACCCGCGGCTGCACGAGGTCGGCCGCGCCTACATCGTGCCGCGCGGCGGCGCGGCGCCCACCGAGGAGGAGGTGATCGCGTTCTGCCGCACCCGGCTGGCGAACTTCAAGGTCCCCCGCTCGGTGGAGGTGGTGGGCGCGCTGCCGCGCAACGCCTCCGGCAAGATCCTCAAGCGCGCGCTGCGGCCCGGCGCAGCGCCGGCCGCGCAGGGCTGACCGGGTCCGGCGCTCTGCCGCCGGCCCCGGGCGCCGCGGCGGACGCGCCGATCCGGCTGCGGCGCCCGGGTACCGCAGCCCCCTGACCCGCGGGCGGAACCCGCCGCCCGCCGCCGCGGTCCGCCGGACCGCCGATCGAGGGAGCGCCCATGACCGACCAGGACCGTACCGACCGGCTCGCCGACCTGACCGGACGCACCGTGCTGATCACCGGGGCCGCGGGCGGGCAGGGCGCCGAGCACGCCCGCCTCGCCGCGCGCGCCGGCGCCCGCGTCGTCCTCGCCGACCTCGACGGGGACCGCGCGCGCGAGGCCGCCGCAACGGTCGGCGGCCCGGCGCTCGCGGTGGCGCTCGACGTGCGCTCCGCCGCGTCCTGGGATGCCGCCCTCGAACGGGTCCGCGCCGAGTTCGGCGGGCTGGACGGCCTCGTCAACAACGCCGGCATCTACGCGCCGTCACCGCTGGCGGAGCTCGCGGAGGAGCAGCTGCGCGCCATCGTCGACACCAACCTGATCGGCACGGTCCTCGGCATGCAGCGGGCCCTGCCGCTGCTGCAGGACGGCGGCGGCGCCATCGTCAACATCGCCTCGACGGCCGGAATCCGCGGTTTCCCCGGCGTCACCGCCTACAGCGCCGCCAAGTGGGGCGTGCGCGGCGCGACCCGCTCGGCGGCGCGGGAACTGGCCGCGGCGGGCGTCCGGGTCAACTGCATCTGCCCGGGCGCGATCGACACCCCGATGATCTCCGCGGAGACCCGCGCGGGCAGCGGTGCCGTCAGCCGCATCCCCATCCCCCGGGTCGGCCGGCCGGACGAGGTCGCGCCGCTGGCCGTATTCCTCCTCGGCGGCCACGCCTCCTACATCACCGGCCAGGAGTTCGTCATCGACGGCGGCCAGACCGCCTGACCCGGCGCCCGCGCCGGCCCCGGCCCGCCCGCGACCGGCGCGGGCGGGCCGCAGCCCCGGGGCGCGTCCGCACAGCGGGTGGAGCCAGAGCGTGCGGCGGAGGGCGCTGACGGCTTCGAACGCCAGGGCGGCCTCGGCGTAGCGGGGGTGGCGACGGCACGCTCGTGCGTGCGGCGGTTGACGCGGATACGGGTCAGGGCCTGTTCGGATAGGGGGGCAGCCATTGCGGTTGCCGCCGGCGCGGGGGAACGCGAGGAGCCGCCCCCGGCCGCCGGCGGCGAGGTGGATCTGGGAGGTCAGCCCTCCTCGGGACCGGCCGAGGGCGCGATCTTCCGGTTCGTCCCCGTATCGGCCCCTTTTCCGCGCCGGCGGCATGCCGGTGGGCGCCGGACCAGCGTCGATCCCAGGGCGACGAGCCGGTCCGCACCGGCGTGTGCCTGCGGGTCGGCCTGCAGGGCCGCGAGCGTCCGGGTGAAGGTGCCGTCTCGGGCGTGCTGGGTGGAGGGCGCTTGTCACGAGCGGCGCCCTGGCACGCCCTAGCGGTCGGCGGGGGTGCGGGAGGTGAGGACGAAGCCGGTGTAGCCGTCCTCGCGGACGCGCTCGCATTCGCGCGTGTAGGTGCCCAGGCCGCCGGAGTAGAGCATGAAGACGCGCTTCTTGCCCGGGATGTTGGCGCCGACGTACCAGGAGTCGGCGCGCAGGAAGAGGGTGTCCTCGGCGAGTTCGGCGACGTGGGCGGTCCACTCGCGCGCCGCGTCCGCGCGCGCCTCCACCTGGGTGGCGCCGCGGGCCCGGGAGTCGGCGATGAAGCGGAGGATCCAGTCGACCTGCTGCTCGGAGGTGAGCACCATGTTGGCGAGCACCGCCGGCGAGCCGGGGCCGTTGACCAGGAACAGGTTGGGCAGTCCGGGGACCTGCAGGCCCAGGTGGGCCACGGGGCCCTCGGCCCAGGCGTCCCGGAGGGTTGCGCCGCCCGGGCCGCGCACGTCGATGCGGCCGAGGGCGCCGGTGAGCGCGTCGAAGCCGGTGGCGTAGACGAGCACGTCCAGCCGATGGTGCCCCTGCCCGGTGGCGACGCCGTCGGCGGTGATCCGCGTGATCGGGTTCCTGCGCAGGTTGACCAGGCGGACGTTGCTGCGGGTGAACGCCTGGTAGTAGCCGGTGTCGGTGCAGATGCGCTTGGCGCCGACGGGGTGGTCGTCCGGGGTGAGGTCGGCGAGCAGCTCCGGGTCGGTGATGACGGCGGCGAGCTTGCGCTCGAAGAACCGGCGCGCCTGGTCGTTGGCAGCCAGGTCGCGGTTCTGGTCCGGGAAGGTCTTGCTGAACAGGACGCCTCCGCTGCGCCAGGTCTCCTCGAAGGCCGCGGTCCGCTCCGCCTCCCCCACGTCCAGCGTGTTCCGCGGGTGCACCCGGTGCGGGGAGCCGCCGCCGCTGCGCCGCGCGATCTCCCGCCGGCGCGGGTATTCGGCGCGGATGCGCGCGTGGTCCTCCGGCGTGAACGGGCGGTTGTGCGCCGGCACGCTGTAGTTCGCGGTGCGCTGGAAGACGGTGAGCTCCGCGGCGCGCTCGGCGATGACCGGCACCGCCTGGATCCCGGACGATCCGGTGCCGATGACGCCGACGCGCAGCCCGTCCAGGTCGGGCTCCTCCCGCGGCCACCGGGCGGTGTGCAGCACGCGGCCGGCGAAGTCGCCGGCGCCGGGGATGTCCGGGGTGCTGGGTTCGGACAGCGCTCCGGTGGCGAAGACGGCGTACTGCGCGCGGTGCACCCCGCCGCCTTCGGTGCGCAGGGTCCAGCGGGCGGTCCGGTCGTCGAACTCGGCCGCGGTGACGCGGGTGTCCAGCCGGATTCCGGAGTGCAGGCCGAGGCGGTCGGCCACGAAGCCGATGTAGGCGAGGATCTCGGGCTGGGCGGCGTAGCGCTCGCTCCACTCCCACTCCTCCTGCAGCCGCGGGTCGAAGGAGTAGGAGTAGTCGATGCTCTCCACGTCGCACCGGCAGCCGGGGTAGCGGTTGGCGTGCCAGGTACCGCCGATCCCGTCGGCCGCTTCCAGGCAGCGGGCGGAGAGCCCGGCCGCACGCGCCGCGTGCAGGGCGTACAGGCCGGCGAAGCCGGCACCGACCACGAGGACGTCGACGTCGGGCTCCGCCGGGGCGGGGGCTGCGGCGCGGGATGCTGCGGGGGTCATGGGCGGGCCGTCCTCTCCGGGGCTGCGGCGGGAAGGTGGTCACCGATGTCGCGCCAGAGCAGCGCGCGGGCGGACGCGCCCGCGGCCAGCTGCGCGATGGTGGCGAAGCCGTGGAAGGCGCCGGGGTAGCGGCGGTGCAGCACCGGCACACCCGCGTCGGCCAGTGCGGCCGCGTAGTCGCCGCCCTCGCTGCTCAGCGGGTCGCAGTCGGCGGTGACGACGACGGCGGGCGGCAGGCCGCGCAGCGAGGGGGCGCGCAGCGGTGCGAGGTGGTGCTCGGGCACGCCCAGGGAGGCACCCGGCGCTGCGGGGTCGGCGCCGCCGAGGTACTGCTTCCAGTACCACTGCATGGCGGCCCGCGTGTTGACGTACCCGGTCGCGTAGCGGTGCTGGCTCTCGCTGCCGCACTGCGGATCGATCACCGGGTAGAGCAGGATCTGCGCCGCGATGGGCGGCCCGCCGCGCTCGGCCGCGAGCAGGCTGGCGACGGCGGCGAGGTGGCCGCCGGCGCTGTCGCCGGCCACGGCGATGCGCTCCGGGTCGCCGCCGAGCCCGTCCGCCGCGGCGGCGGCCCACTCCAGCACGGCGAAGGCGTCCTCTGCGGCCGCGGGCGCGCGGTGCTCGGGCGCGAGCCGGTAGCCGGCCGAGACCACGGTGCTCCCGGTCGCGGCGGCCATCTCGCGGCAGAACCCGTCGTGGCTGTCGACAGAGCAGAACACGAACCCGCCTCCGTGGAAGAAGACCACGGTGGGGCGCGGCCGGCTGGTGCTGCCGTGCGGCACATAGATGCGCACCGGAACGGGGCCGCCGGGTCCGGGGACAGTGCGGTCGCGGATGCTGCGCACCTCGCCGCCGTCGGCCGGCGCAGCCGCCCGGGCAGCCATCACGGCCCGCGCCTCGGCTCCGGTCAGCTCCTGCACCGCGGGAAACCCGGCGTCAGCGGCGGCCATGGTCCGGGCCAGTTCCGTCTCGAGCACCTCTGCCTCCGTTCTGCGCGCCCGGTTCCGGGCGCGGAGCAGACCTGCCGTTCAGAGCCGCCGTCCGCGGCCCCTGCCCTGGCCGGGACCATCGCCGACCCGGCTCCGGAGCGTCAATCGGGGTCCCACTCGCCGGGATGCGCGGGCGCGGCGGGGACGGCCCGATGCGGCCGAAAGCGGTGCGGCGCTCGCGGGGACAGGCCGGGACGTTCTAGCGTGGAGCGGTCAGCGGTCCCGCAGCGGACCGCCCGGCCACCGACCACACGAGGGGCGCCGATGCCGAAGTCCAGTACGGGCGATGCCGCCCGGGTCGCCAATCGGCGCACCCGGGCCCCGGCGCTCGCCGCCGCCGCGGGGATGCTGCAGCGCGCCGCCGAGACGGCCCGCTCGGAGCGCGTGTTCGGGGACCCGGTGCGCACCCGCGACCTGACGGTGGTCCCGGTGTCCCGGGTCCGGTTCGCCGCGACGTTCGGCGGCGGTTCGAGCCGTATCCCGGCGCTGGGCGACGGCGCCGGCGGCGCGGCCGGCGGCGCCGCGGAGCCGTGCGGCTTCCTGGTGCTGCGCGGCACGGACGCCGAATACCGGCCGATCCGGCGGCCCGCGGCGGCGCTGGCCGTCCCGCTGGCCCTCATCGCCGCTGCAACCGCCGTCCGGATCGTCGGCGTCTCGGTCCGCGCGGCCCGCCGCCGCGCCCGCGACCGCGCCGCTGCGGCCTGCGCGCAGTGCAGCCCCGCTCCGGAGCCTGCCGCCGCCGGCACCCCGGCCGAGGGACAGGGCCGCTAGGGATCTCCGCCGGGCTGAAGAGCCGGGCGGCGGCTCCGGCCGGGCCGCTCGCAGCGGCGGCCGCGGGGGCACGGAAGGCAGGCGGACGGCAGCCGCGAACCGCTCTCCCCCGGCCGCTGTGCACGGGCAGCCCCGGGCATCGCTGTCCCGGGTCCCGGCGGACGGTCCGCCGGCGCAGCCGTGGTCAGCCCGTAGGCGGCGCCGCGCATCGGCGGTGATCCGGACCGGACCATCCAGTGCCGGGCAGCCGCCGAGGCCGAGCGGTGCCGCCGCGGCCGGCCGCAAGCATCCCGGCGTCGCCGGCGGTCGGGACAGGCGCAGCTTTGGCCGCAGGTCAGCCGTGCAGGGCACCACCGCCGGGCAGAGGAGCAGCGGACCGCGGCCGCGCTTCTCAGCGGCGGTACCCGCGGACGGCCGCACGGGCGCTGCAGGCGCGAACACCGCCGGTCCGCAGCACAGCCAGCGAGCGGCGCCCCGGTTCCACGGCGATCCGGACGTGGCCTGCGGAGCAGCTGAGGGCCTCGGCCGCGGCGTCCACCGAGCGGCCGGGCAGGGGCACCGGACACCCCGCCAACGCCGCGTGGTCCTCTCCAGCGGCACCCCAGCACATGCCCGGCCGCGGACGTGCCCCCGGCGGCACTCCGCCCCGACCGGCGGCGGGCGGCATCCCCGGCGTCGGCAGCGGTCGGAACTTGCGCAGCCGAGGGCCTGGGCCACGGCTCCCGATGAGCACCGCAGGCGGGCCGGACGGTGCAGGAACCGCCGAGGTGCTGCACGAGACGGCGCCGCCGGCCCGCGGCGCAGCCGTGGTCAGCCCGTGGGCGGTGCCCCCGCATCGACGGCGATCTGGACGAGGTCGGCGAAGCCGACGGTGCCCGCAGCGGCCACCGGCCACGGGTAGGCGCCGGGGGCGGGGGGCGCGCCGTCGCCGAAGGCGGAGGCGTCGACGGCCTGTCCGACGAGGCCGGCCAGCCCGAGCAGCGCCGTCGACTGCAGGGCCTCACCGACGGTGAGCGGCTCAGCTGCCGATTCCTCCAGAGCGGTCCGCGCCGCCGCAAGGGCCTCCTCGGCCGCGCTGCTGCGCGGCACCGGCGGCGCCGCGGAGCGCTCGGCCATCCACCACAGGGCGAGCAGACCGAGCAGGACAAGCGCGGCCAGCGGCCCGGTGCGCACGCCCGCGTCCCCCTGCTGCGCGGCCAGGCCGGCGGCGAGGGCCGCGGCAGCGGAGGCCGCCGGAATCCACAGGCGGCGCAGGGCGCGGTGCCGCGCCTGCAGCGCCGCGTCCGCCGGGGCTTCGAGCAGCAGGCCGCTGGCGGTGAGGCGGCTGACCAGCCCGCCGGGTGCCACGCCGGCTGCGGTGCGCAGGACCGGGCCCGGCGCGGCGCCGCCCGCCGCAGCGGCGGAGAGCACAGCGCTCTCCTGCGGGCCCGGCGCCGTAGAGGAGGCAGCGGGGTGCGCGGTGACCGTGCCGTCGCCGTTGCGGCGGATCTGCCCGGACAGGGCCAGCCGTACCAGCGCCACCTCGGCGGAGCGTGCCGGTCCGCCCGCGAGGTAGCCGAGTGCGTCGGGTCCCAGGCCGCCGTCCGGCAGAGCGGGGGCGGCGGCCCGGTCGGCGGCGCGCAGCACGAGGCGGGCGCGGAGCACCGGTGCCGCGAGGAACGCGGCGGAGGCCGCGGCGAGCAGCGCGAGCGCCGCATCCACACCGATCCCGCCCGGTCCCATGCACCGCCCCCTGCCCCGCCGCCGGCCGTCCGCCCGCAGGCACGAGCGGTGCCGCGGCGCGGGAACCGACGCTACCGGCCTGCCGCCGCCGGCCGGACCGTCCCGCCGGCGATCTGCTCGGCGAAATGGCAGGCGACCCGGTGGCCGGTGGCGAGGGTGCGCAGCGCCGGGCGCTCGGTGGCGCAGCGGTCGTCCTGCCGCCACGGGCAGCGGGTGTGGAACCGGCAGCCCGGCACCGGCGCGGCGGGCGAAGGCAGGTCGCCCTCGATCAGGACGCGGGTCCGGGTGTCCTCCACCGCCGGGTCGGGGACCGGGACGGCGGAGATCAGCGACCGCGTATAGGGGTGGAGTGGCGCCCGGTAGAGCGTGTCGCTCGGCGCCTCCTCCACGAGGCCGCCCAGGTACATGACGCCCACCGTGTCGCTGACGTGCCGCACCACCGCCAGGTCGTGCGCGATGACGAGGTAGGTGAGGCCGCGCTCGCGCTGCAGCTCCGCCAGCAGGTTGAGCACCTGCGCCTGCACCGACACGTCGAGCGCGGACACCGGCTCGTCGCAGATGATGAGGTCCGGCGCGAGCACCAGCGCCCTGGCGATCCCGAGCCGCTGCCGCTGGCCGCCGGAGAACTCGTGCGGGTACCGGGACAGCGCCGCCGCCGGCAGCCCGACCGCCTCCAGCGCCTCTGCGGCGCGCCGGTGCCGGTCGGCCCGGCCGGCGCCGATGCCGTGCACCTCCAGCCCCTCGGCCAGCAGCGAGGCGACGCTCTGCCGCGGATCCAGGCTGCCCAGCGGGTCCTGGAAGACCATCTGCAGGCGGCGCCGCTCGCGCCGCAGCTCCTCGCCGGAGAGCCCGGCCAGGTCGGTGCCGTCGAGCAGGACGCTTCCCGCGGTGAGGGCGGTGAGCCGCAGCACCGCCCGGCCCAGCGTCGTCTTGCCGCAGCCGGATTCGCCGACCAGGCCGTACGTCGTTCCGGCCGCGATCGAGAGCGACACCCCGTCCACGGCGCGGACGTGCCCGACGGTGCGCTCCACCAGGATCCCGCTCCGGATCGGGAAGTGCACGGCGGCACCGGCAACCTCCAGCAGGGGGCGTCCGGGCACCGCGGCGCCGGCCGCGCTGCGGGCACCGGATTCGGCGCCCGGCGCGGTTCCGGTGGAGGCGGCCGGCTCCCCCGCACTGCGCGGGGCTGGAGGGGCCGCCCCGCCGCTGCTGCCCGCACCGCGTTCCCCTGTGCCGCGCCGGGTACCGGCGGACGGCCCGGTTCGGCTGCCGTTGAGGAGGACTGGGCCGGAGTGCGCGCCGCGCAGCGGGCGGACGCAGCGGTGGCGGTGGCCGGGCCGCGCCGCGCGCATCGCCGGAGCCCTGCCGAGGCAGTCGTCGGCAGCGCGGTCGCAGCGCGGCGCGAAAGCGCAGCCGTCGTCCCACGCGATGGCGTCGTTGACGGTGCCGCGGATCGGCGTGAGCGGCTCATCGCGCGGCGCGTCCAGGCGCGGGATCGAGCCGAGCAGGCCGCCGGTGTAGGGGTGCGCCGGCTCGGCGAAGAGCTCGTACCGCGGCGCCGCCTCCACCGCCTTGCCGGCGTAGAGGACAGTCACGTCGTCGCAGAGCCCGGCGACGACGCCCAGGTCGTGGGTGATCATCAGCAGCGCGGTGCCTTCCTCGGCCACCAGCTCGGCCAGCAGCTCCAGGATCTGCGCCTGGATCGTCACGTCGAGCGCGGTCGTGGGCTCGTCGGCGATGAGCAGCCGGGGCCGGCAGGCGACGGCCATCGCGATCAGGGCGCGCTGGCGCATGCCGCCGGAGAGCTCGTGCGGGTACTCGCTGAGCCGCCGCTGCGGGTCCGGGATCCCCGCCCGGTCGAGCAGTTCGGCGGCGCGGTTCCGGGCCGCCGCACCGCGCAGGCCCCGGTGGCGGGTGATGATCTCGGTGACCTGCCGCCCGATCGGCACGACCGGGTTGAGCGAGGACAGCGGATCCTGGAAGACCATGGCGATCTCGCGGCCGCGCAGGTCGCGCAGTGCCCGCTGGGGCAGGGACGGCAGGTCGACTGCGCCGGCTCGGGCCGCGAACCGGGCGGCCCCCGACACCCGCACCCCGCGCGCCGGAAGCAGCCCCATCAGGGCGAGCGCGGTGACGCTCTTGCCGCAGCCGGACTCCCCCACGAGGCCGCCGATGCGGCCCTCGGCAAGGGTGAAGGAGACCCGGTCGACGGCGGTGATGCCGGGCCGGCCGCGCCGGGTGAACAGAACGGACAGGTCCTCCACGTCAAGCAGGGCGCCGCTGGTCATGGTCGGCTCCTCCGGGTGCGGGTCGGTGCGGTTCGGTCGGTGCGGTCCGGGCAGACGCGGGCGGCGTCATACGCGCAGCCGCGGGTCGAGGGATTCGCGCATCGCCTCGCCCAGCAGGGTGAAGCCGAGCGCGGTGACGATGATGCCCAGCGCCGGCAGCACCGCCAGCTGCGGTGCGCCGCTGAGGAACCGCTGGGCGTCGGCGAGCATCGTGCCCCACTCCGGCACCGACGGGTCGGCGTTGCCCAGGCCCAGGTAGGAGAGTGCCGCGGCGTCGATGATGGCGGTCGCGAGGCTGAGGGTGAGCTGCACCAGGACCGGGCCCAGCGCGTTGGGCAGGATGTGCAGGAGCGCGATGCGGCGGTTGCGCGCGCCGAGGGCGCGGGCCGCGAGCACGTAGTCCCGGCTGCCCTGGGCGATCATGGCGCCGCGCAGCAGCCGCGCGAAGATCGGCACCTGCGCCGCGCCGACCGCGATCATCACCGTGGCCAGGCCCTGCCCGAGGAGCGCGGCGATGCTCACTGCCAGCAGCAGCGTGGGCAGCGCGAGCAGCATGTCGGTGATGCGCATCAGCACCGCGTCGGCGCGCCGGCCTGCCGCGCCGCCGAGTGCGGCCGCCGCGCCGGAGACCCCGCCGAGCAGCGCGCCGAGGGCGAACCCGAGCCCGGCGGCGACGACGCCCACCAGGAGTGTCTGCCGCGCGCCGAGCACCATCCGGGAGAGCTGGTCGCGCCCCAGGTTGTCCAGCCCGAGCCAGTTCTCCGCGCGCGGGCCGACGAACACGTTCCGGTTGGGGAAGACCTCGGCGCCCCAGGTCTGCGCGGTGGGGCTGTAGGGGGCGAGGAGGGGGCCGAAGACGGCGGCCGCGGCGAAGGCGGCGACGATCGCGGCACCGGTGATCGCCATCGGACTGCGCCGCATGCGGGCGAACGCCTCGCCCCACACGCCGCGCCCCGCACCGTCCGCCTGGCGCGCGGCGACGAGCTCGGCGAGCCGGTCGATCCGCTCGGTGCGGCCGCCCCGGGCGGGGCGGGGTGCGGGGGCCGTCATGCCTCCACCCGCACTCTCGGGTCGAGGAGGCTGTAGGAGATGTCGACCAGCAGGTTGATGAGCACGTAGACCACCGCGATGATCAGGATGAAGCCCAGCAGCACGGGATAGTCGCGGGTCTGGGTGGCCGCGTAGATGAACTGGCCGATACCGCCGAACGCGAACACGCTCTCGGTGAGCACGGCCCCGGCGAGCAGGTTGCCGGCCAGCAGCCCGATGGCGGTCACCACCGGCAGCATCGCGTTGCGCAGGACGTGCCGGGTGCGGACCGTCCCGCGGCGCAGGCCCTTCGCCTCTGCCGTGCGCACGTAGTCCTCGCCGAGCACTTCGATCACGCCGGCCCGGGTCATCCGCACGATCACGGCGAGCGGGATCGACGCCAGCGCCAGCCCGGGAAGGGCCAGGTGCAGCAGCGCGTCCCAGGCGGCGTCCCACTCCCGGGTCGCGATGCCGTCCACGACGAAGAACCCGGTGATGCGGGTGGCGTCGATTCCGGGCGTCTGGCGGAACGCCGACGGGAGGATGCCGAGCTGCTCGGCGAAGACCAGCTTGAGCACGAACGCGAGGAAGAACACCGGGGTGCAGATGCCCAGCAGCGAGCCGCCGACGGCGATCGCGTCGAGGAGGCCGCCGCGGCGCCGGGCCGCCAAATAGCCGAGCGGGATGCCGACCGCGACGGCGATGAGCATCGCCGCCGCAGCGAGCTCGGCGGTGGCCGGGAAGCGCATGGCGAACTCGGTGAGCACCGGGCGCCCGGTCTGCAGGGAGCTGCCGAGGTCGCCCTGGACCAGGCGGAGCAGGAACACGCCGTACTGGGCGACGACCGGGTCGTCGAGGCCGAGGGACTCGCGCAGCGTCGCCCGCTGCGCCGGGCTCGCATCCTCGGGCAGCAGCGAGTACTCCGGGCCGCCGGGCAGCAGCCGCACCCAGCCGAAGAGGAGGACGGAGAGGCCGGCGAGCGTGGGCACGGTCGCCAGGACGCGTCGGACGATGAACCGGAGCACCGTTGCAGCCGCCTGACTCTGCGCGGGGCCGGCGGCACTGCGCCGCGCGGCCGGGGCGGACGGGGGCGCCGCGCGGAACGCGGCGGTCCTGCGGGTGGGGTGCCCGGGGCGCGGACCGGGCGCCCCGGGCCGTGCGCTAGCGGAACGCCGCCTCGGCGAAGCGCTCATGCGTGAGCGGGCTGACGGCGGGGGGCTCCACGTCCGGAGCGAAGACGATCGACGGCGCGGAGTGCGAGATCGGCAGGCCCGGCAGGTATTCCATGATCACCTGGTTGGCCTCCTGGTAGAGGAGTTCGCGCTCGGCGACGTCGGGCTCGCCGGCCACCCGGTCCATCACGTCGAACACCTCGTCGTCGCGGAACCCCCACGCCTTCTTGTAGCCGTCGAACCAGGTGCCGAGGAAGTTGTATGCCTCGTTGTAGTCGCCGGTCCAGCCGAGCATGTAGAGGCTGCACTCGCCGGCGTCGACGTAGGGCGTGTACTCGTCCCACGGCTTGGACTCCGGCTCGACGGTGATGCCGGCCTCCTCGAGGTCGGCCTGGATGATGTCGTAGATGTCCTTGGGGGCCGGCATGTAGGGCCGCGTGACCTCGGTCGGATAGCACGCGTCGATGGTCATGCCGTCCTCCCCGGCCTCCTCCAGCAGCCGCTGGGCCTGGGCCGGGTCGTGCTCGTAGGTGGCGACCTCGTCGGACCAGCCGGCCACCGTGTCCGGGATGAACTGGGTGGCGACCTCCGCGCCCTCGGGCAGGACGGTGTCGACGATGCGCTGGCGGTCGACGGCGTGCGCGAGCGCCTGCCGCACCAGGGGATCCTCCAGCGCGGGTCCGGCCTCGGGGTTGTAGGCGAGGTAGAGCACGTTGAACACGTCGCGCACCGGCACCTGGAAGCCGGCCTCCTCCAGCGGCTCCACGTCGGCCGGGGCCACGAGGTCGTAGCCGTGCACGTCGCCGGCTTCGAGGGCTTGGCGGCGCGCGGTTTCCTCGGAGATGGTCTTGATGATGAGGGTCTTCAGGGCGGGCGCCTCGCCCCAGTAGTCGTCGTAGCGCTCCAGGGTGACCTCCTGGGCGTCGTGGTCCCAGGAGGTGTAGGCGTAGGGGCCGGTGCCGGCGATCCGGCCGGCCTGCTGGCTGTACTCGGGCAGGACGGGCGCGCCCTCGTCACCGCCCACCTCCTGGTCGGCGACGGCCTCGATGGAGGCCGGGCTCATGATGCTGAGCGAGCTGAGCGTGAACGCGCCCGGGAACGCAGCGGACGCCTCGGTCACGGTGATCCTGGCGGTGTGCTCGTCGACCGCCTCGCACCCGTCGTAGGTCGACTCGGGCAGGTCGTCGTTCTCGTTCTCGGCGAAGCCGCCGAAGACGGCCTGCCAGTAATAGGTCTGGTTGCTGCTCTGGTAGCCGCCGGTGAACTCGTTCCAGCGGTCGAAGTTGGCGCAGACTGCGGCGGCGTTGAACGGCTCGCCGTCGTGGAAGGTGATCCCCTCGCGCAGCGTGAACGTCCATTCCGTACCGGCGTCGTTGGATTCCCAGGACTCGGCGAGTCCGGGTCCGATCTCGGTGCCGCCGGATTCGTGGGTGAGCAGGGTCTCCATGGCCTGGCGGGTAACGCGGAAGGTCTCGCCGTCATTGGCGAGCACGGGATCCAGGGAGCGCGCATCGCCGGTGCCGGCGAAGACGAAGGGCTGGGTCTCGTTGGGGTCGCCGCCCTGGTCGCGTTCGCTCTGTGCGCATCCCGCGGCGGCGATGAGGAGAGCTGCGGCGGCGGCCGCGGGGGTGAGGAGCCTGGTCGATGTCAGCACGGTCCACCTCGTCGGGGGGGGTCGGCGGCGTCTGGATCACCGGCGGTGGTCCGCCATTCCTCGTTCAATTCTCCCGGGGATCGGCAACAGAAACGTATCCATTCCGGACGCGCCTGGATACCGCCCGGATATTCGCTGACCAGAAACGGAAGAGTCCGCAGGGCCCGGAAATGGTGAGCAGGATGGGGAGAACGGTTTCCAGGCGCCCGGAGGAATAAAAAGGCGCTCGCGGGGTTCCAGGGGATTGTGCAGCCCCGGGGAATTCAGCGCACCCGGATCACCGGCGGGGCGCCGGAGCGCGCCGGTACTGCCGGGGCGGGTGCGCGGCCGGGCGGGACGGCGGCGCGGGTCGGCGGGTCAGGCGGGCTGGCAGCCCGGGCACCAGTAGAGCGTGCGCCCGGCGAGCTCCGCGGAGCGGATCGGGGTGCGGCACACCCGGCACGGCCGGCCCGCGCGGTAGCAGACGTAGAGCGTGTCGGGCTTCGGCACGGGGCGCGCGTCCGGATCGTCGCGGTGCTCAGGCCGGGTGGTGATGATGATTCCGTCCCGGACGCCGTCGCGGAGCAGGCCGGACAGGTCCGCCCAGAGGGCGTCCCACTCGGCCCGGGTGAGGTCGCGGCCGGGCCGGTAGGGGTCGATCCCGGCGCGGAAGAGCGACTCGGCGCGGTAGATGTTGCCGATACCGGCGATGACGTCCTGGCGCATGAGCAGCGCCGCGACGGTGGTGCGGGAGCGCGCGATGACGGCGCGGGCCCGCTCGGGGTCGGCGTCCGGGCGCAGCGGGTCGGGGCCGAGCTTGGCCTGTGCGGCGTGCTTCTCGTCCTCGCTGACCACTTCGCAGGCGGAGGGGCCGCGCAGGTCGGCCCAGCCCCGTCCGGTCACCAGCCGGGCGCGGACGGCGCCGACCGGCTCGGGCGGAACGATGAAGCCCTCGCCGTCGCGCAGCAGCGGCCGCCCGGCCGCACCGGCGGTCCGCGGCGCCCCGAGGTGGCGCTCACCGCTCTCATCGCCGAAGGTCCAGGCGCCGTAGAGGCCGAGGTGGACGCGGAGCCACTCGCCGGAGTCGAAGCCGACGAAGAGCTGCTTGCCGTGCGCTTCGGCGCCCTGCACGGTGCGGCCGTCGATACGCCGCGCGCCATCGGCGAAGCGCCCCTGCGGGCTCGCGGCCCGGATCCGTACGCCGCCGAACTCCGCGGCGAAGTGCGCCGCCAACCGGTGCAGCGTGTGTCCTTCGGGCACGGTCCGCCCTGTCCCCTCTGTCGTGCTCTCTGGCGAGCGCACTCTATCCGCGCGCGGGACCCGGCCGGACCCCGCCCCGGGCGGCACCGCCGGTTCCCGGGAGACGTCGCCGGGAACGGGGAGACCCGCTGCAGGCACGTCCGCATGGGCTGCGGCCGCGGCAGGTCCGTCCGAGGACGGAGCCGTGCGGCCTCAGGGCCTGCCCCCGAGAGGGCAAGCCCTGAGGCCGGGAAGCCGCGGCGGTGCGCGGCGGCGTTCAGCTGCGCGAGGACGCGGCGGCCGTCGGGGGCCCGGGGTGCGCAGCACGGGACCGGCGGCTCGCCGTGCATGACCGGGCAGGCGCGGGCTCTCCTCGCCGTCAGCCTGCGGTTCCGGCTTCATGGCACGCGCCGCACCGTGCTGCGGGCCAGACGCGGACTCCGGAAGGAGGCCGGGGAATCGAGGCACCGGCATACGCTCCCGGATGCGCGTCCGCCGCAACCGTGCCCCTCCCGCGGGGCGCACCGCCGAGCACACGGCAGGTCGCCGCCGATGGGCCCGGAGGGCGGGCACCGCGGGCCCGCGCGGAGTGCCCTCCGGCAGCGGACCCGCGCTGCACCGCCGCTGGCAGGCACGCAGCCCCTGCCGGGCACCCCGCCCGGCCGGAGTCCGGGCGCTGCCGGCCCCCGGCGAGCGGAGCGCCGGCAGTGCTCAGGCCCGGTCGGCCGCCGCGGCAATGTCGCGCACGACCGCGGCCGGGTTGTCGGCGCACCGCCAGGCGGGGACGCAGACCACGGGACGCCGCTCGGCGGACTCCAGCGCGCGGGCGCGGGAGAGGACCCGGTACAGGCCCGCGCCGTCCCGCGAGTCGTCCAGGACGGCGAGGGCTTCGCCGCCCTGCGCGGTGCGGACCCGGGCGTCGGCGTGTGCGGGGCACGGGGCGACGGAGGTGAGCCCGCCCTCGTCCAGCACCCGCAGCAGTGCGCCGGCCCGGCCGGCCTCCGGATCCGGCTGCTCCGCCTGGGGATCGGTGACCGAGATGCGGGCGGAGGCGCCGGTCTCGGCGCCCGTTCCCGTCCGGCTCGCGCTGAGCAGTGCGCGTACCGCGCCGGGCCGCCGCTCCCAGTAGGACCGGTCCCCCACGATGACGACCCGCTGCCGCGCGCGGCCCACCGCTGCCGCCCACATGCGCTCGGCCGCGGCGTCCGGGGGCGGGCCGCCCGGGCCGCCGGTGGCCGACACGACCACGACGTCGGCGACGGCTGCGCCTGCCCCGGGCGGAGCGGACGGCTCCGCTGCACGCCCGAGGGCCGCGGCCGGATCCGCCGTGCTGCCGGGGGCGGGGCGGGCCCGCAGTTCGGCGGCGGTCAGTACCGCGACGCGCTGCCGCTCCGCGGGCCGGATCAGCCGGCGCAGCAGCGCGACCTGGCCCTGCCAGGGCGCGGTGACCGCGATCGCGATGCCGGCCGGCAGATCGGCGTCGAGCCGGTCGACGGCGACGGCGGTGCGGTACGCCTCGTCCCGGTTGACGGCCGAGGCTCCCGGTTCCGGCGTGCAGGAACCCGCGGTCTGCACCCACGCGACGGGCGGGCCGTCCAGCAGGCCGCTGGGCGGGGGCGGGCCGGGCACCGGATGCAACGTCCGCGACGGGAGCGCCTGTGCCGTTGCCGCCACCAGCGCGCACGACGTGCGCTCCGCCTCGGTCAGGCGCAGCACCCGGCCGTCCGGGTTCCCCGCTGCCTCGGCCACGGTGGTGCACACCTCCAGCGCCGATCCTCCGTCGGCGGCGGACTCCGCTCCGCGCGCGCCGGCGGGGCCGTGTGCCGCGAAGGCGTCCAGGTGCGGCTGCGCCGGGTCGCCCAGCACCAGGGCGTGCCGCGCGCGGTAGAGCAGCGGCAGCAGCTCCGCGGCAGTGACGCGGTCGGCCTCGGCCACCACGACGAGGTCGAACAGCCCGGCCACCGCGGGCAGACTGCTGGCCGCGTCGGCCGCCACCGCCCAGGCCGGCAGCACCGACAGGGAGCGCGCGAACCCGTACCAGGGGTCGGAGCCGGGCGCTTCGAGGGCACCGGCTCGCTGCCGGGCAGCGGCCCGGCCGCGGGCCGCGCGCCGCTCCGCCTCACCCGCAGCGAGTTCGGCGCCGGACAGCGCCTGGCAGGCGAGCGCAGCCGCCAGGTCGGCGGCCAGGTCGCCCACCGAGGTGGCCCGGTGCCGCCGGTCGAGGGAGCGCCGCCACTGCGCCTCCACCGTGGCGGCCCGTGCCAGCGCGTCGAGATGGTCGCTGGTCGGGGCGATGCCCAGTTCGCGGCGGACCGCAGCACGGACCGCGCGTCCGCCGAGCCGGCTCTCCGCGGCCCGCCGGAACCGCGCCAGCCAGGACTCCGGATCGCCGCGGCGCTGGCCGAACAGGGCCTGCGGGTCCCAGCCGCACGCGGCCAGCCGGCGCCGCTCCGCGCCGAGCCGGACCAGCGCGTGGCCCTCCGCGGCGACGGCGTCCATCGCCCGCCACGCCTGCTGCACCCGCACCCAGTCGTCCCGGGCGCTGTGCCGGAGGGCAACGTGGTCGGGCGGTTCGGCGGGGGCGTCGAGGACCCGCCGGAGCGCGCACTCCTCGGCGGCACGGGCATCCGGGGCGTCGGCGCGCAGGACCAGCGAATCCAGCGGCGCCTCCGGGTCCCCCCAGCTGGCGGGCAGGGCGCTCGCGGGCGCGGCCACCACGACGCTGAGCCCGGCGGTGCGGGCGGTGCGCACGGCGGCGTCCACGGCCTCCGCGGCGGACGCGCCGGCGGCGGCGTGCACGGTGGTGAGCGTGCGGCGCAGGGCCGACTGCACGGCGGCGGCGCGCTCCTGGGTCAGCCGCGCGGCCGCAACGGGCAGGACCGCCTCGTCGCGTTCGCGGTCGGTGCAGGTCAGGACCGGCGCCAGAGCGGTTCCGGCAGCCTTGCCCGGGTCGATGCCGCCGGCACCGGGATCGAGGTCGGCGCAGAGCGGGGCCGAGGTGCCGAGCTCCGGCGGCGCGGACGCGGCGGGGGCCGGGCGGTAGACGAGCGCCACGTTGTAGGCGCCCTCGCCGGGCGGGAGCGGAGGCGCTCCGCGCAGCGCGGCGGGCGCGACGGTGTCGGCGCGGGGGATCTGCAGCCGCGCCAGCAGCGCGTGCGCCTTCTGGGCGAGGGCGGCGACGGCGGGCGCGGTGCGCGCGGCGGGCGTGCTCGGCCCGTCTTCCGGACCCTCCCGCAGCCAGGCGCGCAGGGCGGCCCGCTCCTCGGCGGTGTCGGCACCGAGCAGGCGGAGCAGGCCGGGGTGGACGTCAGGCGGTCCGGTGAGCCGCACCCGGGGCGCCGCGCCGCCGCTGCCGGGCAGGAGTTCGGCGTCAGCGGCGAACAGCGGCGCCGCGAACGGCGCGCCGCCGCAGTCGAGGACGACGAGCGGGTAGCCGTAGCGCAGCGGGCCGCTGCCTTCGCGGAGCGCTGCGGCGGTGCTGATCGGCGCGGAGGCGGCTGCACCGCCCGGCCGGTCGGCGCTGAACAGCGGCTCGGGCCCGGCCGGCAGGGCGGCCCACGGCGCCGCCGTACCGGCGAGGTCGACCCCGCTGAGCAGGGTGTCGCGCCGTTCGAGGCGGCCGCGGTGGCGCGCGAGCAGGTCGCGCAGCCGGTCGTCGGCGAGGGCCTGCGGGCTGCGGGCGACGTTGCGCCGGACGGCATCGGCCACCAGCGCGGGCTCCCCGGCCGGCAGATCCGCCGAGCCCGCCGCCTCGGGCGCCGGCGCGGAGACCACCGGTTCAGGGGCCCCGCCGGCGCCGCCCCCGGCGGGGCGGTCCGCCTCGGCGGGCGGGCGGATACGCGGTCGGGATCGCTGGACGGCCACGGGGCACCTCACGGTCTTCGGACGCCGGCAGACGCACCCCATCGCTCCGCTCCGCGTTCAGAGCGTCACTCAGGGGTGGTGCCCATTCTGCGTGCCACCCGCCCTCCGCGCAGGACTTCCGTGATTTCCCACCCGGACCCCCCGATCCGGGACACCGGCGGCCGGCCCGGCGGGTACAGGGCAGCGGAAGCGCCCACGGGCGTTTTGGGTGGGTGGCGTCGGTCGCGAGCGGCGCCCCGGTGCACCCATCGCACGGCCGGCGAGGGAGTCAAGTCGGGTTTTCCCTGTCGACGATGGAGAACGCCGGCGCGGCACCAGCCCGAGCACCTGCCCGGCCGGCTCGGCGTGGCTGCTCGTCGCCCTCTGGAGCACCCACCGCCGGCGGCGGGCCGGATGCACATCAAGCGGGCGACCGCACAGCGGTGACCTCACCCCTGCCGTCGAGCACGGCGCACCCGGCTGCAGTGCCGTCCGCGCCGAGGTGGCGCCCCTCCGCGCCAGAGCGGCCGGCCTCGGCGCACCGGCGGGCGGCGGCACCGGAGCCGCGGAACAGGATCGCGCCGCCTTTCCCGCCTTCCGCCGCCGCTCTGATGAGTCGTCTCAGGAGAGCGGAGCACACCCCGCCAGCGGCGGCATCCGTGCACCGCTTCTCTCGGCGGGAGAGTGCGGCGCGGCCGGCCAGCGGACCGGTCGGGAGAGCGGCTGCGTGGACCGCGGGGGCGACGCGAGTGCCGGGCCGGCCGGCTGGCGCTTCGACATCAGGCCGTCATCGGCTCACTGCGCGGCTACCGGAGAGTTCTCGGGCCACGGCGTCATATGCCCAGCTGCGCCATTGGTCGAGTGTCCATCCCCGTTCGGTGACGAACAGCGTGTAGGACTCGACCGTCATGGTCGCGTAGATGACATCGGCGACGCGGCCGGCCGCCTCGCGGTCGGCTCCGGGCAGGTCGAGCAGGATGCGGGCGAGACCACGGCTGAACAGGTGGCGCTGCCGCCGGAGATCCGTCAACAGGTCGGCGATGCCAGGGTCGGCTGCCGCTTGGTGGATCACGGTCAGGATGGGCGCGACGCGAGCGGTGGACTCGGCCAGTCTGCTCGCCGCCCCGGCCCAGGCCTCCTGCGCTGATTCCGCGTCGGTGAGTGCTCGAACCCAGGGGCGTTCGAGCAACGGGATCGGCTCACTGCCGCCCAGGACGGCACGGTCGTGGGAGGCGGAGAGCACGCCGAGCTTGCTGCCGTAGGCAGCGTAGATCGTCTTGACCGCGACCTGCGCCTGCTCTGCAATCGAGCCGATCGTGGTCGCCACGTACCCGTCGCGCACGAACAGCTCCGTCGCCGCAGTCACGATGCGCTCCCGCGCCGCCTCGTCCCTGGGCCTGCCCTTCGCTGCCACCAGCGGCCACCTCCCCCTGTCTCGACAACACGACTTTACACCATGATATAGTGCAATGGCGTTCTACTAATAAGGGAGACTGTCCATGGCACGCATCACCGTCGTCTACTACTCGTCCACCGGGGCGAACCACACGATCGCTGAGGCCTTCGCCGCCGGAGCATCCGAGGCCGGGGCCGAGGTGCGGCTGCGCCGCGTCGCAGAACTCGCGCCCGCAGAAGTCATCGAACGGAACCCCGAGTGGTCTGCGCACCTGAAGGCGACCGAGCACATCGAGACCGCCACGCCCGATGACCTCGTCTGGGCCGACGGGTTCGCCATCGGCGCTCCGACCCGGTTCGGTCAGCCCGCTGCGCAGATGAAGCAGTTCATGGACACCACCAGCGGCGCCTGGGGCGAAGGGCATCTCGCGTGCAAGCCCGCAACCGGGTTCACCAGCAGCGACGAACGCCACGGAGGGCAGGAGGCCACACTCCTGGCGATGTACCACACGCTGTTCCACTGGGGATCGATCGTCGTGCCCACCGGATACGTGGACTACGACCTCTCCCATTCCGCCGGAGGCAACCCCTACGGAGTCAGTGCGATCGTCGGCGACGGCCCGCCCAACAAGGATGTCCTGGCCCTGGCCCGCTACCAGGCGGGCAGGGTCGCCGCCCTCGCAGACGCCCTCCTGCCGACGCGTACCGCGCCATGAGCAGGCAATGCGGAAATCCGCCCTCCGACCGGTTCAGGGCCGGCGGTCGCGGGTGCGGAGGGCGAGCCAGAGCTCGGTGCGGTAGTCGGGATCGTCGAGGTCGCCCGGGAGAAGCTCGCGGATGCGGTTGATGCGGTACCGCAGGGTGTGCCGGTGGACGCCGAGGGCTTCGGCGGCCGCGTCCCAGCGGCCGGCGGCGGCCAGGTAGGCGCGGAGCGAAGCGAGGAGGACCCCGGCGGACCGGCGGCCGGCCACCGGCGCCAGCACCTCGTCGGCGACGCGGTCGGCCGCGGGTCCGGCGACCAGTCCGGCGAATCCGCCGGGCAGGTCCTCGGCGCGCACCACCGGCGGTGTCCCGGGGCTTCCCGCGCCCGCGGACGCCCGCGCGCGCGCCGCTTCCAGGGCCCGCTCGGCCTCGGACCGGGCCGCGGGCAGCGCCGGGTAGCGGTCGGCGCGCCCCACTCCCACGGCCGCGCCGCCCAGCCGCACGAGCAGTCCGCCCGGATCCGATCCGGCCGGCCCGAGGGCCGCCACCAGGCCGGTGCCGTCCAGCAGCGCCAGCAGCCGGTCGCCGACTGCGGCGGGCAGCGCCTCCTCCGGCGCGTCCGACAGCGCCACCTCCAGCGGCTCGGCGGGCAGCGCCGCACGCAGCCGCCGCGCATCTGCCACCGGCAACGTCCCGTCCAGCAGCCCCGCGACGAGGCCGCCCACCAGGTCGCCGCCGACCGGGTCGACGTGCTCCAGCTCCAGCGAGAGCAGCGAGGCAGCGCCGCTCACCAGCGTCCGCTCATCGGCGCCGAGCGCGTGCGCGGTACCCACGGCCAGGAATCCGCGCACCCGGCCGGCGACGCCCAGCACCTGCAGCGCCACCCGGTCCCCCGCCGCGACCAGCGACGCCGACGCGGGCCGGCCCGACGCGGCAAGGCGGTGCAGCTGGTCGGCGAGGTCGGCGGCGAGCTCCGCTGCGCCGTCCGGCACCGCGTGGCGGACGCCGCCCTCCGGCCCCAGCAGCAGCACCCGGGCCGGGGCACCGCCCACGCTGCGCAGTTCGGTGGCGAGCCGCTCGACGACGGCGCGCTCGCCGCGCGGCGCGGCCTGGGTGAGCCGGCGCTGCGCGGCGAAGGCGCGGGTCAGGCCCTCGTACTCGGCTTCGGCGAGCAGCCGGGAGACCGCCTTGCCGACCGCCATGAAGGGCGTCGGGATGGGCACCTCGACGAGCGGAAGGCCCTGCTCGGCGGCTGCGGACTCCACTGCCGCCGGCACGTCGGCGTGGGCCACACCGACGCCGAAGCCGAGCGCCGCGATCCCCCGGTCGGCGAGCCGGCCGACGTAGGCGGATGCCTCATCGGCGCCGAGCTCCGGCGGCCAGCGCACGCCGGTGGTGAGCAGCAGTTCGTCGCCTTCCAGGTAGGGGGTGGGGTCGGTGAGCTCGCTGGTGGCGACCCAGCGGACCGGGCGGGACTCGGCGCCCGGCACGCCGCCGCGCAGGCGCAGGCCCAGCTTCGGCGTCCGCAGCACGGCACCCAGGGTGGGCGGCACAGCCCCTCCTCTCCGGTGCGCGGAGGCCCGCGCACCCGTCGCTGCGCCGCCGGCCGGCGGCGCCCTCCCCGCTGCAGCGCAGCGGTGCCGGCGGAACCCCGGGGCGGCTCAGCCTCCGCCGGGGCGGTAGCGGCCGGACAGCCCCGCGTGCGTGCTCCGAAACGGCGGAACGATACCGCGAGTTTATCCGGAACGGCGCTGGGTGGGCGGCGGCCGCGGCCGTACAGTCGCTGCGTCGGGCGGCGCAGCGGGCTCCGCCGGGGGCGCTGCGGCGCCCGCGAGACGTGGAAGGAGACAGGTATGACGTCGAGCGAGATCGCCCAGGCGCGGCGCATCGTGACGGAGATTCCCGGCCCGAAGTCGCGCGCCCTGCAGGAGCGCCGGGCGAGCGCGGTCGCGCAGGGGGTCGGCAGCGCCCTGCCGGTCTACGTCGAGCGCGCCGGCGGCGGCATCGCCGTCGACGTCGACGGCAACTCCTTCATCGACTTCGGCTCGGGCATCGCCGTCACCAACGTCGGCAATGCCGACGAGCGCGTGGCCGCGGCGGTGAGCGAGCAGGTCTCCCGGTTCACCCACACCTGCTTCATGGTCAACCCCTACGACAGCTACGTCGAGGTGTGCGAGGCGCTCAACCGGCTCACCCCGGGCACCCGCGAGAAGCGCTCGGTGCTGTTCAACTCCGGCGCTGAGGCGGTCGAGAACGCGGTGAAGATCGCCCGCCGCGCGACCGGCCGCTCCGCCGTCGTCGCCTTCGACCACGCCTACCACGGCCGCACCAACCTGACCATGGCGCTGACCGCGAAGAACCAGCCCTACAAGGACGGCTTCGGCCCGTTCGCCGGCGAGGTCTACCGGATGCCGATGGCCTACCCCTACCGCTGGCCCACCGGCCCGGAGAACTGCGGCCCGGAGGCGGCCGCGCAGGTGGCCGAGCAGATCGCCAAGCAGGTCGGCGCGGACCGCGTCGCCGCCGTGGTGATCGAGCCGATCCAGGGCGAGGGCGGCTTCATCGAGCCCGGCGCCGGCTTCCTCCCCGCGCTCGCGGAGTTCTGCCGGGAGAACGGCATCGTGTTCATCGCGGACGAGGTGCAGACCGGCTTCGGCCGCACCGGCGACCTGTTCGCCAGCGAGCACGAGCAGATCGTGCCCGACCTCATCGCCACCGCCAAGGGCATCGCCGGCGGGCTGCCGCTGGCCGCGGTGACCGGCCGCGCCGAGCTGATGGACTCCGTGCACGGCGGCGGCCTGGGCGGCACCTACGGCGGCAACCCGGCCGCGTGCGCGGCGGCGCTCGCCACCATTGCGGCGATCGAGTCCGACGGCCTGGTCGAGCGGGCGCGGCAGATCGGCGAGCGCATGCTCGGCCGGCTGAACGCGCTGGCCGCCAAGTACGACATCATCGGCGACGTCCGCGGCCGCGGCGCCATGGTGGCCATCGAGCTGGTCGCCGGCGCCGGCGACACCACGCCCAACACCGGCGACCTCGGCGCGGTGGTCCGGTACTGCCACGAGCGGGGCCTCATCCTGCTCACCGCGGGCACCTACGGCAACGTGATCCGGATGCTGCCGCCGCTGGTCATCGACGACGCGCTGCTCGACGAAGGGCTCGACCTGCTGGACGAGGCGTTCGCCCAGCTCGGCTGAGCCGGTCCGGCCGCGCGCTGCGGGCCCGCACCCCCGCGGGGTGCGGGCCCGGCCTGTTCCGCGGACGGCGGGCGCGCGATGATGGGTGTGCCGCCCCTCATCAGGTGCGGCGGCAGCAGCGCGGACGAAGCGGCCGGCGCATCCGCCTGCGCAGCCAGTGCACACACCGCGTTCCGCCCGGGGCGCAGCGAGGAGGTCGGCATGGTCGAGGTGGCGGTGGCGCAGTTCGCGCCCGGCGAGGACAAGGCGCGCAACCTGGAGGCGGCGCGCGGCTTCATCGCCGAGGCCGCAGGCCGCGGCGCCCGGGTGGTGCTGCTCCCCGAGTACGCCATGTTCACCGCACCGCGCATGGACGCGCGCTACGTCGACGCCGCGGAGCCGCTGGACGGGCCGTTCGCGGCCGGGATCGCCGCGGCGGCGGCCGAGCACGGCGTCTACGCGGTAGTCGGCCTCGTGGTGGCGCTGGCGGACACGCCCGACCGGATCTCGAACACGCTCGCCGCGTTCAGCCCGGAGGGGCAGCTGGCGGCGAGCTACCGCAAGCTCCACCTCTATGACGCGTTCGGCGCGACCGAGTCCGACACCCTGGTGGCCGGGCCGATCGAGGAGCCGGAGACGTTCACCGCCGACGGCGTCACCTTCGGCGTTCAGACCTGCTACGACCTGCGCTTCCCCGAGGTCTCCCGACGCATCGCGGACGCCGGTGCGCAGGTTCTGCTCCTCGCCGCCCAGTGGGTTCCCGGTCCGCTCAAGGAGGACCACTGGACGACGCTGCTGCGGGCCCGGGCGATCGAGAACACCCTCTACGTGGCGGCCGCCGGGCAGAACACGCCGCGCGGGTCCGGGCGGAGCATGGTGGTCGACCCGCTGGGGACCGCGGTTGCCGCCCTCGGCGAGGAGACCGGAGTGGCCCTCGCCCGAATTCGCCCCGAGCGCATCGACGAAGTCCGAAAGGTGAACCCTTCGCTGGCGCTGCGGCGGTTCACCGTCGCCCCGAGACCCTGACCGCCGTTCTCCCGCTGCCATTCCGGCGGGCGCTCCGCGGAGCAGCCCCCTCCGCACCGCGGGGCGCCGGCGCGATTCCCGCGGGAGCCTTCCTGTCCCCTGCACGTTCCACCGGGCTGTGCGGCCAATGGGCCGCCTCCGTTCGGCATGGATCGGCCCCACCTGCACCACCGGCCGGGATCCGGCTCGTCCCCGCCAGGCGCACTCCGACGTCGAGGGCATTGCCCGGAATCAGGCCCAGATACATCTGGGCAGCCGGATCTTGCGCGACTCCGCGCACATTTGGAACGCCACAAAATAAGACAAAGTACGCAACCCTCCGTTCGACTTGACCAAGTCATTCCTCGGATGACTACCAACAGTTAACCTTCATGGGCTTAGAGTCACATGAAACGGCCTGAGCCATTCCCGTCGCAGACCGTTTCTGGTTCAATAAGAGCCGATCTCTATAGGTCCGCCAGACTGTCCTAAACCACGGGGGGAGCAGGGACGTTGAGCGGTCTGAGCATTGTGCCCTACGTCGACATCGATTCCGATTCGACCGAATATGACATCTACAGTCCGAAGCTGTTGAGCAGCGCGCAGTGCATGGGGGACGCGTGCGCGATCTGCCATGCGCGCTGGCCGCGCCCGCGCCACGCGCTGGGCGAGCTGGCCGGCGGCGGCCTGGTCTTCGGGTGCGCGGAATGCGCGGGGATCATCGCCGCGCACGAGGCGCGCACGAAGCAACCGGAGCTCGCCGCGCGCTGAGGCAGCCGTCCGCACCGCGCACCGGTGCAGGCGGCGAGAGGCGGGCGCCGAACGGCGTGCCGGACCGCGTCCCGGGGGGCGCGGACCGGCGCGGCGATCGGCGCCCGCCGCGGTTCACCGGCCCGCGGACCGGGAGGCGGGACGGGATGCAGCGGCCCGCTCCGGATCCGGCCGATCGGGACGCAGCGGGGCTGCCGGGGGCAGGCGCGGCCGGCCGGACCGGCGCTTTCGCCCGCCGACAGGACCGCGGTGAACAGGGCTTCCACACCTCTGGCGCACCCCGCGGGACATGCGCGGCCGGGGCGTTCGCGAGGTGCGCGGGACACTCCGGGTCCGGGGGGAGACCGGACCCGGAGCGCCCGCGATGCGCCCGCTTCCATGGGGAGGAGGGGAATTGAGCGCATTCTCCCGGTTGGCGCAGCGGGGCGGGCACGGTGCAGCACCGCCCGCAGAGCGTGCCCCATCCCCGGCGGACAGACTACTGCGTGTTCCGGCCATCTGACCGCGAGTAGGCAATTTCGCACCGGAGGAGCATCAGCGCGGCGGATGCCGCCGCTCCGCTCCCCCGGCGATCCGGTCGCGGCCCGCCGCACCCCGGGGGGGCACGGCTCGGCCGGCGGTCAGCCGTTCGTGGGGAAACCGAGGTTGACGCCGCCGTGCGACGGGTCGAGCCAGCGCGCGGTCACCGCCTTGGTGCGGGTATAGAAGTGCACGCCCTCGGTGCCGTGCGCGTGCGAGTCACCGAACAGCGAGTCCTTCCACCCGCCGAAGGAGTAGTAGGCCATCGGGACCGGGATCGGCACGTTGATCCCGACCATGCCCACCTGCACCTCGTTCTGGAACCGCCGCGCGGCTCCGCCGTCGTTGGTGAACACGGCCGTGCCGTTGCCGTAGGGGCTGCCGTTGATGACACCGAGCCCCTCCGCGTAGGAGGACACCCGCAGCACGCTGAGCACCGGCCCGAAGATCTCGTCGGTGTAGCAGTCCATCCCGGTGGTGACCCGGTCGAGCAGCGAGGGCCCCAGCCAGAAGCCGTCCGCTCCGCCGCCCAGGACCGGGTGGACGCGCCCGTCGATCGCGAGCGTGGCGCCCTGGCGCACGCCGGACTCCAGGTAGGACGCGACGCGGTCGCGGTGCTCCCGGGTGACCAGCGGCCCCATCTCCGATTCCGGGTCGTCGCCGGGGCCGACCCGCAGCCGCGCGACGCGCTCGGTGATCTTCTCCACCAGGGCGTCGGCGACCGGCTCGACCGCCACCACCGCGGAGATCGCCATGCACCGCTCCCCGGCCGAGCCGAAGCCGGCCGAGACGGCGGCGTCCGCAGCGAGGTCGAGGTCGGCGTCGGGGAGCACCAGCATGTGGTTCTTCGCCCCGCCGAGGGCCTGCACGCGCTTGCCGCTCGCCGCGGCCTTGGTGTAGATCGAGCGGGCGATCGGCGTGGAGCCGACGAAGCTCACCGCGTCCACGCCGGGGTGCTCCAGCAGCGCGTCGACGGACTCCCGGTCGCCGTGCACCACGTTGAAGACGCCCTCGGGGAGGCCGGCCTCGGCCCACAGCTCGGCGATGCGCACCGCGGCCGAGGGGTCCTTCTCGCTGGGCTTGAGCACGAACGTGTTCCCGCAGGCGATGGCGATGGGGAACATCCACATCGGCACCATGGCCGGGAAGTTGAAGGGGGTGATGCCGGCGGCGACGCCGACCGGCTGCAGCACCGAATAGGCGTCGACGCCGGTGGAGACGTTCTCCGAATGGCCGCCCTTGAGCAGGTGCGGGATGCCGCAGGCGAACTCGACGACCTCCAGGCCGCGGGCGACCTCCCCGGCCGCATCGGAGCGGACCTTGCCGTGCTCGGCGCTGACGATCTCGGCGAGCTCGCCGGAATTCGCCGCGAGCAGCTCCCGGAAGCGGAACAGGATCGCCATCCGGCGGGAGAGCGGCGTGTCCCGCCACCCGGGGAACGCGTCGCGGGCGGCGGCGACGGCGGCGTCCACGTCGGCGGCCGAGGCGAAGTCGACGGTGCCGGAGACCTGCCCGGTCGCCGGGTTGTAGATGTCGCCCCGCCGCTCGGCGGGGCCGCCGGCGGGCTTGCCGCCGATCCAGTGGGTCACGTGCTGGGTCACGGGGTGCCTCTCGGTGTCGAAGCGGACGGAGGAGCGGCGCTGCGGACAGCGCGGGTGCGGTCGGCGCCGGGCTGCGGCGCGCCCCTTGCCCGGTACAGCGCGGGCAGCGCCACCGCACCCGCGGCAGGCGGCGGCCGCCCCTCCGCGGGACAGCGCCTCTCGCGGGTGTCAGCCCGCAGGCGCGGCGTCGACGGCGCGCACGGAGTCGACGAGGATGGTCCGGGCTTCGGCCGCCTCGTCGGCGGTGACGGTCAGCGGCGGCGCGATCCGCAGCGTGTTTCCGGCCAGTCCGCCCTTGCCGACGAGCAGCCCGCGGCGGCGCGTCTCCTCCAGCACCCGCGCGGCGAGCGCGGGCGACGGCGCGCCGGATTCCGGGTCGACCATGTCGATCGCGAACATCAGGCCCTTGCCGCGCACGCCGCCGACCGAGGCGAGCCCGGTCAGCGGGGACAGGCCGTCGAGCACCAGCCGGCCCTGCCGGTCGGCGTTGGCCTGCAGGTCGTGGTCGAGCACGTAGTCGAGGGTGGCGTTGGCGGCGGCGGTGGCGACCGGGTTGCCGCCGAAGGTGGAGACGCCGTTGGCGTCCAGTCCGTCCATCAGGTCGCCGCGGGCGACGACGCCGCCGACGGCGAAGCCGTTGCCGAGGCCCTTGGCGAAGGTCAGCGCGTCGGGCACCACGCCGTGGTTGCCGATGCCCCAGAACGAGGTGCCAGTGCGGCCCCACCCGGTCTGCACCTCGTCCGAGACCAGCAGGATGCCGTGGGCGTCGAGGACCTCCTTGTAGGCGGCGAGCAGGCCGTCCGGCGGCATGGTGAACCCGCCGACGCCCTGCACCGGCTCGGCGATCAGCGCGGCGGGGCGGTGCGCGGCGGTGGCCAGCACGTCGTGCAGGTCGGCGACGCAGGCGTCGATGTAGGCGGCGTCGCTGAGGCCGCGGAAGGCCGGCAGGTCGCGGTCGGTGCCGTGCAGGTAGTGCACGTTGAGCGGGGACAGCGACGAGTTCTTCCAGCCGCGGTTGCCGGTGACCGCGACGGTGCCGAACGAGCGCCCGTGGTAGCTGCCGCGCAGGGCGAGGACCTCGTCGGAGCTGCGCGCGGCGGTGGCCAGCAGGAGCGCGGTCTCGTTCGCCTCGGTCCCGGAGTTGGTGAAGAAGACCTTGGCGCCGGGGATCCCGGACAGCCGGGCGATCTTCTCGGCCAGTTCGACCTGCCCGCGGAGCAGGTAGAGGGTGGAGGTGTGCACGACGCCCCGGGCGAGCTGGCGCTCGACCGCTTCGCGGACCTCGGCGACGTCGTAGCCGAGCATGTTGGTGAGGATGCCGGCGAAGAAGTCGAGGTAGGTGTCGCCGTTGGCGTCGGTGACCCGGTTCCCCTTGCCGCCGGTGATCTCGATCGGTTCGTCGTAGTACAGGGACAGCCACGAAGGCAGGACAGCGCGGTGGCGCTCGTGCAGTTCCGACATGGTCTCAGTCTCACTCCGCGGCGGCGCCGCCGCCAGCCCCACCGTGTCAATTCCGCCCCCGGGGGTCTGACAGGCCGTCAGGCGGATTCGCCGCCCCAACCCGACACTCTGTAATAATTCGTGCCGACGGCGACAACAGACTGTCCGGTCGCGGTGGCGCGAAGACCGTAGAATCGCCGCATGCTCCCCACCCTCGCCGAGATCCTCCGCATGCCGGTCATGCTGCGCGCCCGGCCGCGGGTGGTGGTCGGCGAGGACCTGCTCGACGTGCACGTGCGCTGGGTGCACATCGCCGAGGTGACCGACCTGGCGCACCTGCTGCGCGGCGGCGAACTGGTGCTCACGACCGGGATCGCCATGCCCGACGAGCCGGACGCGCTGCGCACCTACGTCCGCGACCTCGCATCGGTGGGCGTCAGCGGGATCGCGGTGGAGCTGGGCCGGAAGTACGGCGCCGAGTCGGAGCTGCCGCACGCCCTGCTGGCGGAGGCCCGCAGCACCGGTATCCCGGTGGTGGCGCTGGACCGGGAGACCCGCTTCGTGGAGATCACCGAGGCGGTGCACGTCCGGGTGGTCAACGAGCAGCTCGCCGAGTCGCGCGAGTCGGAGCGGCTGCACGAGGTGTTCACCCGGCTCTCGGTGGAGGGCGCCCGCCCCGAGCGGGTGCTGCACGAGGTGGCGCGGCTGTCCGGCTGCCCCGTGGTGCTGGAGAACCTGAGCCACCAGGTGCTGCTCTGCGAACTCGCCGGAGAGGACCCGGAGGCGGTGCTCGCGGCGTGGGAGCCGCGGTCCCGGTCGGTGGTGGGCTCGACGCGCACCGCGCACGACGTCTCCACCGGCTGGCTCACCACCGCCGTCGGCGCGCGCGGCCAGGACTGGGGGCGGCTGATCCTGGTCTGCGGCGCCGCGCCGTCGCCCCGGCACACGATGCTGGTGGAGCGGGCGGCCACCACGCTGGCGCTGGGCCGGCTGCTGGAGCGGCACCGGGAGAGCCTGGAGCGGCAGACGCACCGGACGATCATCGGCGGCATCGTCGACCGCTCCTACGCCGACCCGCAGGAGGCGCTGGTGCGGGCGCGCGCCGTCGGCGTTCCGCTGGAGGAGCGGTCGCTCAGCGGGCTGGTGCTCCGGCTTCCGGACGGCGCTACCGGGCTCAGCGCCGAGGCGCAGCTGGCCGACTCGGCCGAGTCCGTCGCCCGCGCCTGCCGCGAGGTGCGGCTGCCGGCGCTGGTCGGCACGCTCGACGACGTGCGGGTCGGCATCCTCCTCGCACTTCCGCGCGGCCGCGCCCCCGATCCGGTGCTGCACCGGCTCGCCGAGCGCGTCGCCGAGCTGGTCGGCCCCGGACCGGTGCTGGCGGTGGGATCGGCCACCGACGACATCCGCGAGGTGCGCCGCTCCTTCCTGGAGGCGCGGCAAGTGGGCGATGTCGCCCTGCACACGCCCGGCCGGGCCCTCTACCGGCTGCCCGACCTGCACCTGCGCGGCCTGCTGCACCTCTTCCGCGACGACGAGCGGCTGCAGACCTACGCCGAACGGGAGCTGGGGGCGCTGCTCGCCTACGACGACCGGCACGGCAGCGACCTGTCCGCGATGCTCCGCCACTACCTGGACGCGGGGCGGAACAAGGCGCTCGCGGCGTCCCGCGCGCACCTGTCCCGTCCGGCGTTCTACGAGCGGCTGCGGCGGATCGCGCGGATCCTCGCCGCCGACCTGGACGACGTCGAGACGTGCCTGTCGCTGCACGTGGCGCTGCTGGCGCTGGACGCGGTCCGGGGCCGGCTGGAGCCCGCCGGCAGCGATCCGGCCGAGCGCGGCCCCGCCGCGGGCGCACTGGGCTGACCCCTGCCTCAGCGGCCGCCGGCGCTATCCGGGCAGCGTGCCGCCCAGGGCCGCGGCGAGGCCGGGCAGGTAGACGATGGCGAGGAAGCGCAGGAAGCGGGTTGCCGCGGTCACCGCGGTGAACACCCAGACGGGCATCCGCACCGCACCGGCCAGTACGCACACCACCATCAGCGGCGGAATGCTGATCAGCGACGACGAGGCGAGCAGCCCGGCGGACCAGACCGGGCGCGCCTCGCCCTGCTCGCGCCAGCGGGCGGCGCGCTCCCGCCATTTGCCGGCGGGCCGCTCGCTCTGGCGGCGCAGCCACGACACGTCCAGCGCCCCGCGGCCGACAGCGTAGTAGGCGAGCTTGCCGGCGGTCTGGCCGGCGGCCGCCGACAGCGCAGTGGCGACGAGGGCGGCGTCGTCGGTGATGACGGCGGCGCCGAGCAGGTAGACCTCGATGTTGAGGACCGGGACGAGGCCGGAGACCGCCCCCGCGGCGAAGGCGAGCAGGATCTCGCCCACGTCAGCCCCCGGCCCGGCGGTCAGTTCTCCGCCGCGGCGAGCTGGCCGCAGGCGCCGTCGATCTCCTGGCCGCGGGTGTCCCGGACGGTCACCGGCACGCCGTGCGACTCCAGCACGCGGACGAACTCGCGCTCGTCCTCCGGGCGGGACGCCGTCCACTTGGAGCCCGGCGTGGGGTTGAGCGGGATGAGGTTCACGTGCACCAGGTTGCCCTTGATGAGCCGGCCCAGCAGGTCCGCGCGCCACGCCTGGTCGTTGATGTCGCGGATGAGCGCGTACTCGATGGAGACGCGGCGCCCGGTCAGGGCGGCGTAGCGCCAGGCGGTGTCGAGCACCTCCTGCACCTTCCAGCGGGTGTTGACCGGCACCAGCTCGTCCCGGAGCTCGTCGTCGGGTGCGTGCAGCGAGATCGCGAGGCGGGTCTGCATCCGCTCCTCGATCAGCCGCTCGATGGCCGGCACCAGGCCGACCGTCGACACGGTGACGCCGCGCTGGGAGATGCCCAGGCCGCTGGGGACCGGGTCGGTCATGCGGCGCACGGCCTGCAGCACCCGCTTGTAGTTGGCGAGCGGCTCGCCCATCCCCATGAAGACGATGTTGCTGATCCGGCCCGGCCCGCCGGCGACCTCGCCGCGCTCCAGGTCGCGGGCGGTGGCCACGACCTGGTCGACGATCTCGGCGGTGGACAGGTTGCGGGTGAGGCCGTTCTGCCCGGTGGCGCAGAAGGGGCAGTTCATGCCGCAGCCGGCCTGCGAGGAGACGCACAGCGTGGCCCGGTCGGGGTAGCGCATCAGGACCGACTCGAAGAGGACGCCGTCGAACGCCTTCCACAGCGTCTTGCGGGTCATGCCCTTGTCGGTGGTGATGTGCCGCACCGGGGTGAGCAGGGTGGGCAGGAGCGCCTCGCCGAGCGCGGCGCGGGAGGACTCCGGCAGGTCGGTCATTGCCGCGGTGTCGGATTCGTGGTGGCCGAAGTAGTGCTGGGCGAGCTGCTTGGCCCGGAACGGCTTCTCGCCGAGGTCGGTGACAGCGCTGCGCCGCTCCTCGGGGGTGAGGTCGGCGAGGTGCCGCGGCGGCTTGGCGCGGCGCGGGGCGGCAAAGGTGAGCTCGGCAGGCATGGGAGTCCAGTGCGACGGGGCGGAGAGACGGCGGCCGCAGACCCTGCGCGCCAGGGTGTCCGCTCGGGATGGTGCGGCGCGCGGGCGGGCACTACGGTTCATACTATGCGCCGCCGCGGGAGGGCGGCACGCCGAACGGAGCGGAAGGGAGTCCAGTGGCCGGAGCGCGAGTGCTGCTCGACCAGTTCAGCCCCTACCACAGCCGCCGCGTCGTCGTGGAGGCGGACTCCACCACCACGGCCGCCTACCTGATGGACGCGCGCGACCGCATCCGGGTCCCGGTGTGGCTGGCCAACCACACCCTGGCACCGGAGACCAGCGACCCGTCCGGCCTCTACCGCGGCAGCGCCCCGCTGATGCCGGCCGCCAACACGCGCCACCCGCAGGGCCGCGCGCCGTTCGACCCCGCCGCACTGCGCGCCGTCTGGTTCGAGGAGGGCGACGGCGTGGCGCTGCTGGACGGCGAGGGCCTGCTGGCGATCATCCCGGGCTGGGCGGAGGCCGACAGCGGGCTGCCCGGCTACGCCCGCGAGGCGATCGGCCGCAGCCCCTACGCCTGGGCACTGGAGCCGGTCCGCGACCAGTTGTGGCCGCGCGTGGTGCACGCCGAGGCGTACTGGGACTGGCGCGCCGCCCCGAACGCGTGGCGCAGCGTGCAGCGCACGGTGTTCAACCACCTGAACCGCACTGTCGGTCCCCCGGGCCACTACTGGGACGTGTCCGACGGCCACGAGCCGCTGATCCGGGTGACCGAGCGGCCGCCCACCGAGGAGCGGCCGTTCACCGTGCTGAGCACGGTCGGCATGTGCGGCCAGCGGATGCCGACGCTGGACCGGTACATGGCCGACACCTCCGCCTACGCCCGCATCGAACTGGCTCTGGCCACCACGCTGCCGGCGCACGCGGCTGCCCGGGTGTTCCGGTGGATCGGCGCGTTCCCGTGGCGGGCAGTCACCTGGTTCGGGCCCGGGCACAGCGTGAAGTGGCTGGACAACCCCGAGGACCGGATCGTGCGCGGGGACAGCTCCGCCGTGCTGCTGGTCGCCGACCCGTCGCCGCTGGCTCCGGAGGGCGCAGCCCCGCCGGACCCCTCGGGGCTGGCGTTCCACGGGGACCCGGTGCGCTGGCTGTGGCTGGTCCCGCTGACCCGCCCTGAGCACCAGTTCGCCAAGGAGCACGACGCGTCGACGCTGCTGGACAAGCTCACCGCGGAGGGCCGCAGCTGGATCCTCGGCTGACGGCCCCGCCCCTGCCCCCCCCACGACCCGCGCGGAGGTCACCGTGTCCGTCGCCGTGCTGGCGCCCGCCGCACCGGCCCTCGGAGCCCTCCTGATCGGCTCCCTGCCGGAGTTCGCCGCGGCCCACGCGGTCCTCACCGCCGCGGCGGCGGTTGCCGCGGCCGCCAACCTGGTGCTGGCCGTGCACCCGCGCCTGGCGTGGACGCTCACCAAGTGGCAGTACCGCGACCCCGACGCGGTCGAGCCGAGCCGGATCGCGTTCAACCTGCGGCGGATCCGCTACACGCTGCTCTTCTGCGTATTCGGCGCCGCCCTGGTGCTGCTGCTGTCGTTCCGGCCCGGCTGAGCGCCGCCGCAGCCGTTCCTACGGAGCCGTGCGGGCGCGCACTAGCCCCAAATAACTCTTTGACAGTTACCGCCCCGGTGCCGATGCTGAAGGCGTGAACAGCAGCGATTCGCCCGGGGGCCGCTCCCCTGACGGGCACTCCAGCGCGCAGGGTACCGACTCGGGCGAACGCCGGGCGGAGGCTCCGGGCACCGGTGGCGCCGGCGGTGTGCCGGGGTCCGGCGGCCCGTCCGGCGGCCCTTCCGGCAGCACGTCCGGCGGCGCGGACGCCGAGGCGGCGCGTTCGCTGCGGGCGTTCGCGCACCCGCTGCGCCTGCGGCTGCTGTCGCTGCTCACCGGCGCGGCGATGAGCGCCGCCGAGGCGGCCCGCGAGACCGGCGAGACGCAGGCCAACGTCAGCTACCACCTGCGCCGCCTGCACGCGGCAGGGCTCGTGCAGGTGGCCGAGGAGGTGGCGGTGCGCGGCGGCCGCGCCCGCCGGTACCGGCACGATCCGGAGAGCGGCCCGCGCACCTCGGGCACCGACACCGACCGGCGGATGGTGGACGCCGCCCTGGCCGAGGAGATCGTGCGCCGCGGCGCGCTGCGCGATCCGGCCGGCGGAGCCCGGCACTTCACCGACCTCGAAGTGTGGATGGACCCGGCCGAATGGCGGCGGCTGACCGACCGGGCCGGCGAACTCGGTGCCGAGCTGCACGCAGCGGCGCGCCCGCCCCGCGCACCGGGCGCGGTCCGCGTCAGCGCCAGCATGCTCTTCTTCGGCATGGCCGATCCCGGCCCGCCCGCCGGGCACGCCGGAGCGGCCGGGCCCGAGGGCGCCGAAGCCCCATCCGCCGACCCCGGAGACGGACCGGAGGCCGGCGATGGCACCGCCTGACTCCGCAGACGCGCCCGACGGCCCGGGGCGCAGCGGGCCGGGGCTGCTCGCTCCGCTGCGGCACGGCGCGTTCCGGGCCCTGGCCGCGGGGCGCACCCTGCTCTATTTCGGCAACGGCCTGGCCACGGTCGCCCTCGCCTTCGCCGTACTCGACGCCACCGGATCGCTGGCCCAGCTCGGCCTGGTCGTCGCCGCCCGCACGCTCGCCAACGTCGTGCTGCTGCTCGCCGGCGGGGTCCTCGCCGACCGGATGCCGCGCGGCCTCCTGCTCTGCGGTGCCAGCGGCCTCGCCGCGCTCGCCCAGGGGCTGCTCGCGGCGCTCCTGCTCACCGGGACCGCCACGCTTCCGCTCATGCTGGTGCTGGCCATGGTCAACGGGGCCGCGGCCGCCGCGAACCTGCCGGCCGCGGCCGCCCTCGTCCCGCAGACGGTGCCCGCCGGGATGCTGCGGCAGGCGAACGCGCTCGCCCGCATCGGTATGGAGGGCGGCCGGCTGACCGGCATGTCGGTCGGAACGCTACTGGTGGCCTTCGTCGGCGCCAGTGGGGCGATCGCGGTCGACGCAGCGGCGTTCGTACTGGGCGGGGCATGCTTCGCGTTCGTCCGGGTCCCCGCGCCGCGGGCGGCCGCGTCCCGCCCGCCGTCCAACCCGCTGCGCGAGCTCGCCGAGGGCTGGTCGGAGTTCATCCGGCGCCGCTGGGTGTGGGCGGTGGTCGCCCAGTTCATGCTGGTCAATGTGGCCTGGACGGCGATGGTGACCGTACTCGGCCCGGCCATCGCCGACGCTTCCTTCGGCCGCGCAGCGTGGGGCGCCATGCTCACCCTGAACAGCGCCGGCATGATCCTCGGCGGCCTGCTCGCCGCCCGCTGGCAGCCGAGGCGGGCGCTCGCCTTCGGCGTCGCCCTCACGTTCGTGGAGACCGTCCCCGCCATCGCCCTGGGCTTCGGCGCTGCGGTGCCGCTGCTGTTCGCGCTGTTCTTCTGCGCCGGCATCGCGGTCGAGCAGTTCACGGTGGCCTGGGAGGTGTCCCTGCAGGAGAACATCCCGCAGGAACGCCTCGCCCGCGTCTACTCCTACGACGCCCTCGGCTCCTTCCTCGCCGCCCCGTTCGGCCAGGCCGCAGCCGGCCCCCTCGCCGCCGCCGCGGGCCCCGGAGCCGTTCTGGTCGGCATGTCCGCCCTCGTCATCGCCGCCACCGCCGCCACCCTCTGCGACCCCTCCGTCCGCCGCCTCGAACAGCACCGCACCACCGCCCCACCCTGACCGCGCCGCTGCGGCCTCCCCGGGAGGCCGCGGCGCCGGTGGCTGGTATCGCTGGTGGGGTGGGGTCAGAGGAACAGGGCCAGAACGACCCAGGCGACCGGGCCGGCGATCAGGAGGGAGTCGATGCGGTCCATCAGGCCGCCGTGGCCGGGCATGAAGCGGCCCATGTCCTTCATGCCGAGGTCGCGCTTGACGAGCGACTCGATGAGGTCGCCGAGGATCGCGGCGCAGACCACGGCGAGGCCGAGCAGAACGCCCACCCAGACCGGGCCGTCCAGCATCAGCGCGACCGTCGCGCCGCCGGCGACCGTGCAGGCCAGTACCGACCCGCCGAAGCCCTCCCACGTCTTGTTCGGGCTGATCACCGGCGCCATCTTGTGCCGGCCGAGCAGGATCCCGGCGAAGTAGCCGCCGATGTCGCTGCTGATGGTGACGATGATGAAGGCGATCAGGCGGGCCCGGCCGTCGTCCGGCGCCGCCACCAGCAGCTGCCAGGTACCGAGCAGGAACGGCAAGTAGAGCAGGGTGAACAGGCCGGCCGCGGTGTCGCGGACGTAGCCGTCAGCCCCGCCGCGCAGCCGCCACCCCAGTGCGGCGATCCCGGTCAGCGCGGTGGCGCCGACCAGCCAGACCGGACCACCGAAATGCGCACTGACCTGCATGGCGACACCGCCGGCCGCCAGCGGCACCAGCGGTATGCGGGCGCCCTGCATGGCGAGTGCGCGGTTGAGTTCGCGCAGTCCGATCAGCACCGCCGCCGAGGTGATCCCGACGAACAGCTGCGGCCAGGGGAACAGCGACAGGAGGACGAGTGCGCCGAGGGCGACGCCGCTGGCGATCGCCACCGGGAGGTTGCGCCCGGTGCGCACCGGCTCGCCGTTCGGCTTGTTCAGGCGGAATCGCTGGTCCGCGGAGGACCCCCCGGCGCCGTCAGGCGGCGCTGCGGGATCGCCTTCGGAGGGTCTGCGGTCCGGCCCAGAACCCGGGTCAGATGTGGCCACGCTGGTCTTTCTTCGCGTCCGGGGTGCTCGTCGTCTCCCAGGGCGTGTTCGGTGGGCGGCGTCCGTAGCGAGCGGTGCCGGAGGTGCCCCGGCCCGGCGGGGGCCAGGGCGGGGCCGCCTCCTGCCCGGCCGGTAGCCGGGGAGAACGCGGCGGGAGGGGTGCCCGGGCGACGTGCAGTAGGGCAGTTACCCACCGAGCGGGCCCTAGACCTCGAGGAGCTCGGCTTCCTTCGTCTTCAGCATCTCGTCGATCTCGGCGATGTGCTTCTGGGTCGCCTCGTCGAGGTCGGCCTGGGCGCGGTGCCCCTCGTCCTCGCCGATCTCGCCGTCCTTGACGGCCTTGTCGAGGGCGTCCTTGGCGCGGCGGCGCACGTTGCGGATCGACACCTTGCCGTCCTCGGCCTTGGCGCGCACGACCTTCACGTACTCCTTGCGGCGCTCCTCGGACAGGTCCGGGAAGACCACGCGGATGATCGCGCCGTCGTTGGCCGGGTTCACCCCCAGGTCGCTCTCCCGGATCGCGCGCTCGATCTGGCCGAGCGAGGACTTGTCGAACGGGGAGACGACGACCATGCGCGGCTCCGGCACGGAGAACGACGCGAGCTGGTTGATCGGCGTCTGGGTGCCGTAGTACTCGGCCGTGATCTTGTTGAAGGTGGCCGGGCCCGGACGGCCGGTGCGGATGGAGGCGAAGTCCTCCCGCGCCACGCCCACGGCCTTCTCCATCTTCTCCTCGGCCTCGAGGAGCGTCTCATCGATCATTCTGACTCCCGTAACTCGCTGTCGATGGGGTGCGTGGGGTCGGGCGCCGTCAGGCGTCGGGCGGGCAGACGATGGTACCGATCTTCTCCCCGCGCACGGCGCGGACGATGTTTCCGGAAGCCATGAGGTCGAAGACGACGATGGGCAGCCCGTTGTCCATGCACAGGCTCACCGCGGTGGCGTCCATGACCTTGAGCCCGCGGGTGAGCACCTCGTTGTAGTTGAGGCGCTCGAACTTGACCGCGTCGGCGTTGCGGTGCGGGTCGGAGTCGTAGACCCCGTCGACCTGGGTGCCCTTGAGCACGGCCTGCGCGCCGATCTCCAGGGCGCGCTGGGCCGCGGTGGTGTCGGTGGAGAAGAACGGCGCGCCCAGCCCGGCGCCGAAGATGACGACCCGGCCCTTCTCCAGATGGCGGACCGCGCGGCGCGGAATGTAGGCCTCGGCGACCTGGCTCATGTGGATCGCGGTCTGCACCCGCGTCTCCACGCCCTGGCGCTCCAGGAAGTCCTGCAGGGCCAGGCAGTTGATGACGGTGCCGAGCATGCCCATGTAGTCGGCGCGGCCGCGCTCGACGCCGCTCGCGGAGAGCTCGGCGCCGCGCATCATGTTGCCGCCGCCCACGACGACCGCGACCTGCATGCCCTCGCCGACGGCGCGGGCGATCGACTCGGCGACGTACTGCACGACGCCGGCGTCGATGCCGAGCTGCTCACCGCCGGCGAACGCCTCGCCGGACAGCTTCAGGACAACGCGGCGCCATCCCGCATCGTGCATCTCCGGCGCCTCGGCGGCACCCTCGTTCTCCGGCACGGCGCTCGGCCTCCTTCTCGGTTCCCCCGGGTGGTTCGCGGCGCGGGGGCACCGGGTGGACCGTGTCCCCGCCTGATCCGCCGAAGGTGCCGGGGAACCAACGCTCCCCGGCACCTTCGCGCGGCTCGTGACTAGGACTGGCCGACCTTGAAGCGCACGAAGCGCTGCACGGTCACACCGGCCTCGTCGACGACCTTCTGCACGGTCTTCTTGTTGTCCTTGACGAACGGCTGCCCGAGCAGCGTCGCCTCCTTGAAGTACCCGTTCACGCGGCCCTCGATGATCTTGGGCAGCGCCTGCTCGGGCTTGCCCTCCTCGCGGGCGGTGGCTTCGGCGATCTCGCGCTCCTTGGCGACGATCTCCTCGGGCACCTCGTCCTTGCCCACGTACTTCGGCGCGAGCGCGGCGATCTGCTGGGCGACGTCCTTGCCGATCTGCTCGTCGGCCTTGTCCAGCTCCACGAGCACACCCATGGTGGGCGGCAGGTCCGGGTCGGACTTGTGCATGTAGCTGGCGACGTAGCCGCCCTGGAGCTTGGCGTAGCGGCTGAGCTGGATCTTCTCGCCGATGACGGCGCTGGACTCCTCGATAACCTGCTGCACGGTCTTGCCGTCGCCGAAGTCGGCGGCGAGCAGCGCGGCGGTGTCGGCGAAGTCGCCGGCGGAGGCGAACGCGGCGATCTTGTCGGCGAGTTCGACGAAGCTCTCGTTCTTGGCGACGAAGTCGGTCTCGCAGTTGAGCTCAACGAGCACCGCGGCGGAGTCGTCGTCCTGCTTCAGGGCGACGAGGCCGTTGGCGGCGGTGCGGTCCGCGCGCTTGTTGACGGACTTCGCACCCTTGATGCGGAGGAACTCGACGGCCTTGTCGAAGTCGCCGTCGTTCTCCTGCAGGGCCTTCTTGCTGTCCATCATGCCGGCGCCGGTCAGGTCGCGCAGCTTCTTGACGTCGGCGGCGGTGAAGTTCGCCATGGCTTTCTCAGTTTCCCTTGACGTGGTCGGCGTGGACGGCGGGTGGCCCGCCCGCCGTGCGGCGGGCGGGCCGGAGGGGGTCAGCCCTCCTTGGCTGCCTCGTCCACGGGGGCCTGGGCCGCGCCCTCGGCCGGAGCCTCGGCCGCAGCGGCACCGGAGACGGCCTCGGCGTCCTCCGCCGCAGCGGCGACCTCGGCGGTCTGCTCGGCGGGAGCAGCGTCGGCCTTGGCCGCGTCCGCCTTCTCGTCGCCCTCCTGGCCGGCGCCGGCGAGGATCTCGCGCTCCCACTCGGGCATCGGCTCGTCGGCGGGCTTCTTCTCGGCGGAGGCGGCGGAGGCACCGGAGCGGGCCATCAGGCCGTCGGCGACCGCGTCGGCGACCACGCGGGTCAGCAGACTGACGCTGCGGATCGCGTCGTCGTTACCCGGGATCGGGTAGTCGACCTCGTCGGGGTCGCAGTTGGTGTCGAGGATCGCGACGACCGGGATGTTGAGCTTCCGGGCCTCGCTGATCGCGATGTGCTCCTTCTTGGTGTCCACGATCCAGACCGCGCTGGGCACGCGGGCCATGTCGCGGATACCGCCGAGGGTGCGCTCGAGCTTCTCCTTCTCGCGGCGCAGCCCCAGGAGCTCCTTCTTGGTGAGGCCGGAGGCGGCGACGTCGTCGAAGTCGATCTCCTCCAGCTCCTTGAGGCGCTGGAGCCGCTTGTGCACGGTGGAGAAGTTGGTGAGCATGCCGCCCAGCCAGCGCTGGTTGACGAAGGGCATGCCCACGCGGCGGGCCTGCTCGTCGATGGCTTCCTGCGCCTGCTTCTTGGTGCCGACGAAGAGGATGGTGCCGCCGTGGGCGACCGTCTCCTTGACGAACTCGTAGGCCCGGTCGATGTAGGCCAGCGACTTCTGCAGGTCGATGATGTAGATGCCGTTGCGCTCGGTGAAGATGAAGCGCTTCATCTTCGGGTTCCAGCGGCGGGTCTGGTGCCCGAAGTGGACGCCGCTCTCGAGCAGCTGACGGATGGTCACGACGGTGGCCATGACTTCCTCCCTGTGCGGCGGGGCGTACCCCCGCCTCGGTTGTCCCTGACGCCCCGGCCGGTCCGCCGCGCCGCGAGCTGCGGCGCGGACCGTAGGTCCCGGCCCCTCCCTGGGGAGGCGCGTGGGCGCGCGTAGTGTTCGGCTCACAGTGAGCCGCCCGCAATTCTAGCCGCCCCCGGCCGGCGCCGCGTCCGCTCCCGCAGGCCCTGCACACCCTTCGCGACCGAGGTCACCTCGCGCGCGCGGCCGCCCGGCGGCCCCGGCCCCGCCGGGCGCGCGCGGCTGCGGAGCCCGGGCTGCGCGCCGCTTCCCCGCTCCTGCGCCATCGCGCGCCGCTCCGCGGCCGCCGCACGGCAGCGGACTCGGCCGCGCTGAACCGGGGAGACACCCCGGACGACCCGCCCGACGATTTGCTTCTGTGACGAATGCGTGACGCCTTTGCGATGGAAAACCGGTGCATTCAACCGGGCATTCGCCCCACCCGCCCCATGCGCCACAGTGCACACAGGGTTCACTCGGGCGCCGCCGCGCCCCGCCGACCGGGCTCCGGTTGTCCACAGATCGCGTTCGGGCGGTGGCAGCAGCCGCCTCGGACGCCCACTCTGGCGCCATGCCGCTCACCCGCCTCCGCCGCTCCCCTGCTCCGAGTGCCGCACCTCCGCCGCCGCCCGCGCCCGGATGGTGCGCCGGATCCGCCCGCCGCGCTCCGCCGGGACCCGCCGGAAGCCCGCCGGCCGTGCCGCGCCGGGTGCCGGCCGCCGCGGCGGGGAGACCGGGGTGAGGGCCCTGGCCGCGGCTGCGGCGGCCGTGCTCGCTCTGGCGAGCGGGGCGGCAGCGGCCGGCCCGCTGCCTGCTGCCGCAGCGCCGCCCGCTGCCGCCGCCCAGTGGTCGGCGCCGCTGGCGGAGGGGGTCCGGGTGGTCCGGCCGTTCGCACCGCCCGCCGAGCGGTGGCTGCCCGGCCACCGCGGTGTCGACCTCGCTGCGCCCCGCGGCGCGGCGGTCCGCGCCGCCGGCGCCGGCCGGGTCGCGTTCGCGGGCACCGTTGCGGGCACCCCCGCCGTCTCGGTCGACCACGGCGCCCTGCGCACCACCTATCTGCCGGTGGACGCGGCGGTCGCCTCCGGGGACGCCGTGCACCGCGGCGGCGTCCTCGGCACCCTCGCCGCACAGCCGCCGCACTGCCGCAGCGGCCCCTGCCTCCACTGGGGCCTGCGCCGCGGCCGCACCTACCTCGACCCGCTGGCGCTCCTGGGGATGGCGCCGGTCCGCCTGCTGCCGCTCGACGGGCTTCCGGGCGCGGCCGCCGCGGGGACCCGGCGGCCGCTCAGGCGCGCGGGTGGGCGCGGTTGTAGACCTCGGTGAGGCGGTCGATGGAGACGTGGGTGTAGATCTGCGTGCTGTCCAGGGAGGAGTGGCCGAGGTACTCCTGCACCGACCGGAGGTCGGCACCGCCGTCGAGCATGTGGGTGGCCGCGCTGTGCCGCAGGGCGTGCGGGCCGACCGGGGCGGCGCCGTCGGAGTCCATGCGGGCGTGGACGTCGCGGCGCGCGGTCCGGGTGCCGAGGCGGGCACCGCGCGCCCCGAGGAACAGCGCGCTGCCCGACGCCGGCGCCGCGAAGTCCGGCCGCCCGCCCGCCAACCAGGCGTCAACGGCGTCCAGGGCGGGCGCGCCCACCGGTACCGCGCGCTCCTTGTCCCCCTTGCCGATGACCCGCACCGTGGACCGCTCGCGGTCGACGTCGCCGACGTCGAGCCCGCACAGTTCGGCGACGCGGATGCCGGTCGCGTACAGCAGCTCGACCACGGCCGCCCGCCGGAGCTGGAGCGGCGCCGAGCCGCCGTCGTCCTCGGCGTCGGCGGCGCTGCGGGCGTCGGCGATCGAGCGGGACAGCGCGTCGGCCGCCTCCTGGGCGCCGAGAACCCGCGGCAGCCGCCGCCTCCGGACCGGTGACGACAGCAGCGGCCCGGGGTCGCGGTCGAGGCGGCCGGTGCGGTGGAGGAAGGCGGTGAGCGAGCGGGCGGCGGCCACGCGGCGGGAGAGCGTGGCGCGGCTGGCACCGCGGTCCGCGGCTGAGGCCAGCCACGAGCGCAGCAGCGGCACATCGATGCCGTCGGAGCCGGCGCCCTCCTCCGCAGCGTGGTCCAGCAGGGAGCGGGCGTCGGTGAGGTAGGCGCGCACGGTGTGCGGCGAGCGCCCGCGCTCGGCCTGGAGGTGCCGGGCATAGTCGTCGAGGAGGGCGTGCGCCCCGTCGTCCGCGCCGCTCACTGCTGGTCGCCCCCGCCGCTCGCCAGCGTGGCCACGGCGTCGACGGCCAGCAGGTACCGCGAGTCGGCGAGCCCGGTGACTTCGACGAGCGTCGCGGCGGGCCGCGGCCGCTGCACGAGGACCTCGGCCAGCACCTGGCGGACCGGCTGCAGGTCGGCGATGTGGCGGAGGTAGTAGGTGAACTTGACGACCCGGTCGAGGCCGCTGCCGTGCGCCTCGAGCACGGCCTCCAGGTTGCGGAGCACCTGGCGGGTCTGCCCGGCCGCGTCCCCCTCCGCAACACTGCCGTCGGGCGCTTCCGGCAGCTGGCCGGAGACGAAGACCAGCGGGCCGTGCGCGACCACCGCGTCGCTGTAGTTCTGCGCCATATCCCCACCTTAGGCCGCCCCGGCTCCCCTGGGGAGGCCCCTCGCGCACCCCGCTGGATTCCTCCTCGTTGCGCACGGATCCGCCGCGCCGGACCGCGGAGCGGACCTGCACGGGCGCGCCGGCGGGAGGGGGCCGCCGCCGCACGGACGGGCGGGCCGCCGCGGAACCCGCCGGGCGGGTTCACCGCCCGGAGCCCGGGCGGGGGCGCCAGCCGGAGGGGGTGCGTTCCAGGAATCCTCCGGCGGTGAGGAGGCCCAGGTGGCGCAGAGCGGCGGAGAGGTCGGCGCCGGCCGCTGCGGCGATGGCGGCCGGACCCGCGCCGGAGCGGGGGACGGCGTCGAGGATGCGGCGGGCGTCGGCGCCGAGGGCGTCGCGAGCGAGGACGGTGCCGCCGGTGGCCAGCTCCGGGCCGATCGCGCCGAGCTGCTCGGCGATGTCGGCGGCACCGGTGACGCAGACCGCCTGCCAGTCGCGGAGGAGCCGGTGGCAGCCGGCCGACAGCGCCGAGCTGACCGGGCCGGGGACCGCCATCAGGGTGCGGTGCAGCTCGTGGGCGTGCCGGGCGGTGTTCAGCGCGCCGCTGCGCAGGCCGGCCTCGACCACCACGGTGCCGGGGGTGAGTGCCGCGATGAGCCGGTTGCGCACCAGGAACCCGTGCCGCGTGGGGGCAGCGCCCGGCGCGTGTTCGCAGACCAGGGCGCCGTTGCCGGTGACCGCGGCGAAGAGGTCGGCGTTGCCGCGGGGGTGGATCCGGTCGGCGCCGCAGGCCAGCACGGCGATGGTGGGCCCGCCGCCGGCGAGGGCGCCGCGGTGCGCTGCGGTGTCGATGCCGTGGGCTCCGCCGGACACGACCGTCCAGGCGGCTTCGGCCAGCGCGCAGCCGACACTGCCGGCGACACGCTCCCCGTAGCGGGTGGCGGCGCGGGCCCCGACGACCGCCACCGACCGCAGCGCAGCGTGCCGGAGGTCCGCGCTGCCGCGGATCCACAGGGCAACCGGCCGGCGCGGACCGAGCTGGTCGAGGCGGCCGGGCCATTCCGGGTCGCCGGGGACGACGAGCCGGGCGCCGGCCTCGGCGGCGCCGGCGATGATCCGGTCGGGCTCCGCGGAGCGGGCCGCCGCCGCCCAGCGGTCCGCAGCGTCCCCGCCGCCGCGCGCCCCGATTCCGGCGAGCATCCGCGGCAGCCTTCCGCCGCGCAGCGCGGCCCAGACCGCGGGGGCTCCGTGCTCGCCGACGAGAGTGCCGAGCGCGGCGTGCCCCGCGTCCACCGACGCGCTGAGCCCCGCCCGCGCCCGCGCGTCGTCTTCGCCTCCTGCGCAGCGCGCCGAGGCCTGTGCAGCAGAGCCCACTCCCCGCTCCCTTCCGCTGTGCGCGCCTTCCCGCCCGGGTGGGCACCGCAGGCGGCCCGCGGAGGCGCAGGACGCCGGGCTCCCGCCCCCCCACCGCGGCACCCGGCACCCACCCGGAGCGAGCAGCGGCCCCGGGCTCCGCGCCCCCGTCCACGCGCCGTCCTCGCCCGGCCGACCGGCGCGCCGAACCGGGGCCCGCTCGTGTGCGCCACGGGCAGCCGCGTCCACCCGGGCGCCGAGTGGGGTCCGCTCCCCCACCGGCCCGCACGCTCGCTGCGGCCTCCGCGAGCGAGCCCGCGCGTCGGCGCACCGCGGGCAGCCGCCTGCCCCGTCGGCGAACGCCGAGCTCCCGCTGCGCGGCTCGCGCTGGGACACCGGCGGCACGCCCTCGCAAGCGCAACCGCAACCGGGCCACCAGCGGCGCCGGCGGCGCCCGCCAGCCGCGGGGGGGGCGGCCCCGGGGGCGGAGGAGCCCTACCGGTGCCGGCGGGCCGCCGGGCGCTCATCCGGCGATCCCCGTTTCGGCCGACGCGCCGACCCAGAGGCTGTAGGCGAGCACGGCGTGGTCGCCCCTGGGGATGTCGGCGCCGGCAAGGTCGGCGAGGGTCCAGGCCAGGCGGAGGCTGCGGTCGACGCCGCGGGCGCTCACCTCACCGCGCTCCATCGCGCCGGCCAGGACGGCGCGGGCGGCATCGCTGACCGGGAAGCGGCGGCGCAGCTCGGCCCCTGGCACATCGGCGTTGCACCGCCACGGGGTGCCGCGGAGGCGGTGGGCGGTCCGGGAGCGCGCCTCGGCGACGCGGTCGGCCACGGTGGCGGAATCCTCGGCGAAGGACTGGTCGGCGAGGAGCTCGCTCCGGGTGACCGGCTGGAGTTCGAGCTTCAGGTCGACCCGGTCCAGCAGCGGCCCGGAGAGCACCGACAGGTACCGGCGGCGCACGGCACCGGGGCAGATGCAGGACGCGCCGGGCCGCGCGCACGGACACGGGTTGGCGGCCATGAGGAGCTGGAAGCGGGCGGGAAAGCGCACCGAGCCGGCCGCCCGCGACACCGTGACCTCCCCCGACTCCAGGGGCTGGCGCAGCGAGTCGAGCACGCCGCGCTGGAATTCGGGCGCCTCGTCGAGGAAGAGGACGCCCCGGTGGGCGATGGACGCACACCCCGGTCTGATCGCGGAGCTGCCGCCGCCGACCATGGCGGCGCGGGTGGCCGAGTGGTGCGGCGCGCTGAACGGCGGCCGGGTGATGAGCGGCTCGCCGTCGGCGAGCGTGCCGGCCACCGAGTGCACCGCGGTGACCTCCACGGCGGCGTCGGAGTCCAGCGGCGGCAGGATGGACGGCAGCCGCTCGGCGAGCAGGCTCTTTCCGGTGCCGGGCGGCCCCACCATCAGCAGGTGGTGGCCGCCGGATGCGGCGATCTCGAGGGCGTGCCGGGCGAGCGGCTGGCCGACGACGTCGGCGAGATCGGGGCGGGGCGCCCGGGGCGCGGGCGGCCCGGGGGCGCTGGGCGGTTCGGGCAGGACCGCCGCGAACGGCACCCCGCGCAGGTGGGCGGCGAGCTCGGCCAGACAGGAGACGTCCAGGACATCGGCACCGGGCACCAGCCGCGCCTCCGCTGCGTTGGCCCGCGCCACCACCGCCTTGCCGTGCCCGGCGCGCACACCGGCGAGCAGCGCCGGCAGGACGCCCTTGACCGGCCGGGTGCGGCCGTCCAGGCCGAGTTCGGCGATGACGATGGCGCCGCTCAGCGTCTCGGCCGGCAGCGCGCCGTCGGCGCCGAGCACGGCGATCGCCACGGCGAGGTCGAAGGCGCTGCCGCGCTTGGGCAGGCTGGCCGGCGACAGGCTGATGGTGATGGCGGCGTCGGGCCAGTTCTCGCCCGAATTGAGGACCGCGGCGCGGATCCGCTCCCGCGCTTCGCGCAGAGCGGTGTCGGGCAGCCCGACGAGGGTGACCGAGCTCGGGCCGCCGCCGATGTGCGCCTCGACCTCGACCGGGTGGCCTTCGACGCCGACGAGGGCCACCGATCGCGTCCGGGCGAGGGACACTCAGCCCACCCCCCGGTCGTGGCGGAGGAACGCGCGGCCGTCCCGCCGCACCAGCACGCCGACGACATCGACCCGGGTGCGCGGCGGGACGGGGCCGCACTGGGCGTCCCTCCAGGCACGGGCCAGCCGGCGCAGCCGGCGGCGCTTGCGCCGGTCCACCGCCTCCAGCGGGGTGCCGTACGCGCGGCCGGTGCGCGTCTTCACCTCGACCACGACGAGGGTGCCGCCCGAGCGGGCGAGGATGTCGATCTCGCCGCCGGCGCACCGCCAGTTGCGGTCGAGGATCCGCAGCCCGGCCCGGGCCAGGTGCGCGGCCGCAAGGTCCTCGCCGTAGCGGCCGAGCGCCGCGCGCGACCGTTCCGGCCCGCCGGACTCGGCCGCCCGGGGCGCGCCCGGCCGCGTTCCGGCCCGCCCCGGCGGTCCGCTCCCGCTCCTCCCCCGTGCCGCCTGCCGCGCCCGGCCCCGGGCGGCACATCCCGCCCCGGACGGCCACCGTCCCGGCCTCGCATCCATGACCACCACCTCCGCGGTCAACAGTGGCCGCCCGGATCCGCCCCGTCACCCCCGGTCTCCAAGACTGTGGACAACCGGCCGCACTGGACACCCGGCGGCCTCCGCGCCGCCCGGGACAGCAGCCGTCACCGGCGCGGCCAACGGAGGCGGGGGCGGAGGTGGGGGGCGGGCCCCGGCCCGCGGCGGCCTCGGCACAGCGCACGGGCCGCGGGGTGCCAGCCACCGCACGCACCTCGGGCTGCGGGACACGGGCGGGGATTTCGGTCCGGGCACGAAAAAGGCCCCCCGGTGTACGGGAGGCCGAGCGGTCGGGGGCTAGGGACGGGAGGGGGGTTCGAGGTCAGACTTGGTGATCTCTTCGACGTTGACGTCCTTGAAGGTGACCACGCGGACGTTGCGGACGAAGCGCGCCGGGCGGTACATGTCCCACACCCAGGCGTCTTCCATGGTGACCTCGAAGTACATCTCGCCGTTGTCGGTGCTGCGCGGCTGCAGGTCGACGTTGTTGGTGAGGTAGAAGCGGCGCTCAGTCTCCACCACGTAGCCGAAGAGTCCGACCACGTCGCGGTACTCCCGATAGAGCTGCAGCTCCATCTCCGCCTCGTACTTCTCCAGGTCCTCTGAACTCATCTCGCACTCGCTTCCGTCGTGCACTCCCCGGTCTGCCGGCCCGGCCCCCTTCGCCCAGATCGGCGCCGCCCCGGCCTGCCCGGGCCGGAAGCGGACGTCCTCCGCTACAGATCCATCATGCGCCATATGTCAACCGCGCGGGGTGATTTCCCACCGGAGGCGCGCGGCACCGCGGCCGGCGAAGCAGGGCGGAGCAGACCGGTCAGGACTCTCCGTCGCCCTCGTTGAGCGGCGTGAAGGTGTCCGGGATGGGCAGGGTGGTGATCCGGTCGAACGGCCAGACCAGGACGAACGCCCGGCCGACCACATCCTCCTCGGCAATGCTGCCCTCGCCGGGGTCGTTCTGGTGGAGGCGGGAGTCGTAGGAGATCTGCCGGTGGTCGCCCATCAGCCACAGCCGGCCCTCGGGCACCTCCACGGGGCCGAAGTCGCTGTGCGTGTCCTGGCTGCCCGGGTAGAGGTAGGGCTCGTCGATCGGCTCCCCGTTGACGAGCACCCGGCCCTCGCTGTCGCAGCACTCCACGGTGTCGCCGCCGACGCCGATGACCCGCTTGATGTAGTCCTTGCCGGTGGGCTGCACCCCCAGCTGCTGGCCCACCCAGGTGAACAGGCGGTTCACCGGGTTGCCGGACTCCTCCGGCTGCACGCCCTCCTCGTCCCAGGTGCCGGCGCCGTTGAACACGACGATGTCGCCGCGCTCGATCTCGCGCACCTGGTAGACGAGCTTGTTGACGAGCACCCGGTCGCCGATTTGGAGGGTGTCCTCCATCGACTTGGACGGGATGTAGAAGGGCTGGACCACCCAGGTCTTGATCACGAACGCCAGGACCAGCGCGATGACGATAAGGAGCGGCAGCTCCTTCCAGAAGGAGCCCTGCCGGGCCTCGGCGTCCTGCTTCCTGGCGTTCATCGGCTCCTCCGCGATCCCCCCGGCCCGCGCGCTCCGCGGGCCCGCTCCGCCGGGACACAGCAGGCTCCCCCGCGCGCGGGCACGGGGGAGCCAGTGGTCTTCGGGCCGGAGCCGTCGTTGCTCATCGGGAACGAAGCTTAGCCCAGCTGCGGCGGGGCCGGGGCGCCGACTGCGGATCGGCGCCGGTACTGCCCCCGGAGCGGCACTGCCGGGCACCGGAGGCGGAGGCCTGTGCCGCTGCTGCTCACAGCCGTGCGGCGCCGCCCGGGGCCTGCCCGGCGCGCCCTCGGGAAGGGGCGCAGCCGACGGGCTGCCGGCGCGGCGCCGCAGCGTACGGATGCGGCAGCGGACCGCCGAGGGCGGCTAGCGGCGCTCGGGGATGCGCGCAGCCTTGCCGCGCAGCGAGCGCAGGTAGTACAGCTTGGCGCGGCGGACGCGGCCGCGAGCGGCCACCTCCATCTTCTCGATGGCGGGGGTGTGCACCGGGAAGGTGCGCTCCACGCCGACGCCGTAGCTGATCTTGCGGACCGTGAAGGTCTCGCGGTTGCCGGCGCCCTGGCGGCGGATCACGACGCCCGTGAAGACCTGGATCCGGGAGCGGTTGCCCTCGGTGACGCGAACGTGGACGTTCAGCGTGTCGCCCGGCCGGAACTCGGGGACGTCGGAACGCAGCTGGTTCTTCTCCAGCTCCTGAATTGCGGTGTGCATCTCAGCGATTCCTCATCGGTTGCGCGCCGCGGCGACGGACATTGCGGTTCGCGCGGGCGGATTCTGCTGCCGGGTCGATGTGCGCCGTATCGCAGAGCACCAACTCCGCGGGCCGCCGAGGCGTCCCGACAGGGTTCGGGGCATGCGTCTGCGGCGGGGCGACTGTCCTAGTCTGCCATAGGTTCGGGACCGGCCTGTACCCGGTGCTGTTCGAGGACCTCCTGGTCGCGGCGGTCGAACCGGTCCGCGGGGCCGCGCTCGAGCAGCTCCGGCCGGTTCTGCGCGGTGGTGCGCAGCGCCTGGTCGCGCCGCCACCGGTCCACTCTGCCGTGGTCGCCGGAGAGCAGCACCGGCGGCACTTCGCGGCCGCGCCACACGGCGGGCTTGGTGTAGACGGGCCCCTCGAGAAGGTTCTCCATCTCACCCGGCGCGAAGGAGTCCTGGTCAACGGAGTCGGTGTTGCCCAGGACCCCCGGCAGCAGCCGGGACACGGTCTCGACCATCACCAGCGTCGCCGATTCGCCGCCCGCCAGGACGTAGTCGCCGATGCTGAGCGCGGTCACCGGCATGCGCTCGGCGGCCTCCTCGGCGACCCGGGAGTCGATCCCCTCGTAGCGGCCGCACGCGAAGACCAGCCAGGGCTCCGCTGCGAGGCCGCCGGCCCGCTCCTGGGTGAACCGCCGGCCGCTGGGCGAGGGCAGCACCAGGGTCGGCACGGTTCCGGCGCGGCCGGGGTCGGCGGCGCCGGCCGCGAGCACGGCATCCAGCGCTTCGCCCCACGGCTCGGGCTTCATCACCATGCCGGGCCCGCCCCCGTAGGGGGTGTCGTCGACCGTGTTGTGCCGGTCGTGGGCCCAGTCCCGCAGGTCGTGCAGGTGGACGTCGAGGATCCCGGCACGGCGGGCCTTGCCGATCAGGGACAGCTCGAGCGGTGCGAAGTACTCGGGAAAGATCGAGATGACGTCGATGCGCATCGGTGCCGCCGGGCTCACTGCACCTCCTCGGGGGACTCTCCGCCGGCGCCCAGGCCGAGCAGGCCGGGCGGCGGGTCGAGGGTGATGCGGCCGGCGGCGACGTCGACGTCCGGCACGATCGCACGCACGAACGGCACCAGGACCTCGCGCTCCCCGGTGTCGATGACGAGGACGTCCTGGGCGTTGTGCAGCACATCGGACACGGTGCCGACGCTGTCGCCGGCGGCCGTCGCCGCCTCCAGGCCGATCAGCTCGTGGTCGTGGAACTCGTCGGGGTCTCCGGTGGGGCCGATGTCGGCCGAGTCGACGAGGAGGAGGGTTCCGCGCAGCGCTTCGGCGGCGTCGCGGCCGCTGACTCCGGTGAACCGCACGACGAGCCGGCCGGAGTGCCGGCGCGCGGTGCGCACGGTGAGCGGTCCGGCGGCGGCGGGATCGGTCTGCAGGACGGCGCCGGCGGCGAAACGCGCGTCCGGGTCGTCCGTGCGCACCTCGACCGCGACGTCGCCGCGGATCCCGTGGGCGCGGCCGATCCGGCCGACTACGAGACGCATCCTTCTCCTCGGTCAGGCTCCCGGGTGAGCGGTGCCGAGGCGCCGCGGGAGCAAGGGGGCAGGGGGGAGGGGCAGTGCTGCGGGGCCGTCGCGGGGACGGCGGGGCGCGGCGCACCGGGCCGCGGGAGCCGCGGACGGGCTGCGGGCCGTCAGGGCGCCGGTGCGGGCGCCATCCGGTGCCCGCACCGGGTGCGGGCATGACACCGGGGCGCCGACCGGTCTCCGGTCGGCGCCCCGGTGCGCGGCGTCAGCGCACCTCGTTCAGGTCCAGCAGGTCCACTCGGACGTACTTGCCGCCGGCGAGCGAACCGACCACGGTCCGCAGCGCCTTGGCGGTCCGGCCGTTGCGGCCGATGACCTTGCCGAGGTCGTCGGGGTGCACCCGGACCTCGAGCACCTTGCCCTTGCGGAGCCGACGGCCCCTCACCTGGACATCGTCACCATTGGCGACGATGCCCTTGACCAGGTGCTCCAGCGCCTCTTCCAGCACGTCAGGCCTCGCCCTCGGGCTTCTGCTCGGCCTCCGCCGGCTTCTCCGCCGGCGCCTCGGCCTGGGTCTTGGACTGGGCGTCGGCCTTGGCCTCGGCCTTGGAGTCGGACTTCTTCTTCTTGCCCTTGCCCTCGCTGTCCGGGAGGACGAGCTCCTTCAGGACCGCCTGGAAGGCGGCCTCTTCGGCCTCGGTGTCGCGCGGCTCGGCGACCTGGAGGGGCTTCTGCGGCTTCGGCAGGCCCTTGAACTCCTGCCAGTCGCCGGTCCGCTTGAGGAGCGTCTTGACCGCGTCGGTGGGCTGGGCCCCCTGCGACAGCCAGTACTTGGCGCGGTCGGACTTGACCTCGATGAAGGAGGGGTGCTCCTTCGGGTGGTACTTGCCGATCTCCTCGATCGCCTTGCCGTCGCGCTTGGTGCGGGCGTCGGCGACGACGATGCGGTACTGCGGCGTACGGATCTTCCCCATACGCTTGAGCTTGATCTTGACAGCCACGGAGTGGTTCTCCTGATGATGGTGTGAACGCCGGGACACCGCTCCGCGTGGGGTTGCGGTGGCCTCCCGGACCGGACGTGGGAGCGCGGGCAAGTAGAGGGCCGGCCCGCGCACCGTGAGTCGCTGCAACGATTATGCCAGAGCGCACCCTGCGGCGCGGCCGTCTGCGCCGGGCGGGTCGGATCCCGCCGGCCCGGCTCCGCGCGCTGCGCGGCCCCGCAGCGCCGACCGGCCCCGAACAGCGCGCGCCGGTGTCCTTCCGCACAGCAGGTGCGGGGGCAGGACACCGGCGCGCCCGCCGCAGCGGCCGGACCGCCGCGGGACCGGCTACTTGTCGCCGAGCTTGAAGGACGAGAGGTCGGGCATCTTTCCGCCGCCCAGGGCGGGCGGAAGCTGCCCGCCGCCCAGACCGGGCGGGAGGTCCGGCGTCTGCGGGGCGCTGCCGCCCTCTTCGCGGCGGCGCTTGCGGGCCTCCTCGCGCTCGACCTCCTGCTGCTTGGCCTTGAGCGGGTTGCCGCTGACCTTGCGGCCCTTCTTCGCCTTCTTCTGCTGGGCCTTGGCCTTCTTGCGGTTGCCGCCGCCCATGCCGGGCATGCCCGGCATCCCGGGCATCCCGCCGCCGTTCTTCATCTGGCGCATCATCTTCTGCGCCTCGAAGAAGCGGGTGACGAGCCCGGAGACGTCGCCCACCTGGGTGCCGGAGCCGTTGGCGATGCGCAGCCGGCGCGATCCGTTGATCGACTTGGGGTTGGACCGCTCGAACGGCGTCATCGAGTTGATGATCGCGGTGATGCGGTCCAGGTCCTTGTCGCCGACGTTGTCCAGCTGGTCCTTCATCTGGCCCATGCCGGGCATCATGCCGAGGAGGTTCCCGATCGGCCCGAGCTTGCGGACCATCGAGATCTGCTCGAGGAAGTCGTCGAGGGTGAAGTCCTCCTCGGAGGCCAGCTTGCTGGCCATCTTCTGGACTTCGTCCTCTTCGAACGTGCGCTGCGCCTGCTCGATCAGGGTGAGCACGTCGCCCATGTCGAGGATGCGCGAGGCCATCCGGTCCGGGTGGAAGAGGTCGAAGTCCTCGAGCTTCTCCCCGGTGGAGGCGAACATGATCGGCCGGCCGGTGATGTGCCGGATGGACAGCGCGGCACCACCGCGCGCGTCGCCGTCGAGCTTGGTGAGGGCGACCGCGTCGTAGCCGACGCCGTCGAGGAACGCCTGCGCCGTGTTCACGGCGTCCTGGCCGATCATCGCGTCGACGACGAAGAGGATCTCGTCCGGCTGCACGGCGTCGCGGATGTCCGCGGCCTGCTGCATCATCTCGGCGTCCACACCGAGGCGGCCCGCGGTGTCGACGATGACGATGTTGTGGTTGGTGCGCTTGGCGTGCTCGACCGCGTCGCGGGCGACGGCGACCGGGTCGCCGACCCCGTTGCCCGGCTCCGGCGCGAACACCGGCGTCGCGGCGCGCTCGCCGACGACCTGGAGCTGGGTGACGGCGTTGGGGCGCTGCAGGTCAGCGGCGACCAGGAGCGGCGTGTTCCGCTGGTCGGAGAGCCACTTGGCGAGCTTGCCCGCAAGCGTGGTCTTACCGGCGCCCTGGAGGCCGGCGAGCATGATGACGGTCGGCGGGTTCTTGGCGAACCGGATCTCGCGGGTCTCCCCGCCGAGGATCTCGATGAGTTCCTCGTTGACGATCTTGATGACCTGCTGGGCGGGGTTGAGGGCCTTGGAGACCTCCGCGCCGCGGGCGCGCTCCTTGACCCGCGCGATGAACGCGCGCACCACCGGGAGGGCGACGTCCGCTTCCAGCAGAGCGAGACGGATCTCGCGCGCGGTCGCGTCGATGTCCTCCTCGGACAGCTTGCCCTTGCCGCGCAGCGAGGTGAAGACCGATGTCAGCCGGTCGGAAAGCGTCTCGAACACGAGTGTGGCCAGTCCTTCGTCTCGGGTTTGCCTCCCCAGCCTACCGGCCCGGGCCGGGTCGCAGGCCGGGGGAAACCGCCCGGCGCCGGTGCGCGCCGTCCGGTTGCGGCCGAGCCTCCGCCGGCGCCCCTGCTGCTCGGCCCCTGCGCCGCGGCGCGCCGCCCCCAGCGCGCCGGCAGCGCCCGCCGGGAGCGGTGCCCGGCAGGCGCGGCCGGCGGCGTTCCGGTGCCGGTACTGCGGCGCACGCAGCGGTGCGGGCAATGCGGGCAGTGCGGGCGGTGCGGAGCGCGGCTATTCGCCGCCGCCTCCGCCTTCACCGCCGCCCTGGCCCTCGCCCTGGCCGCCGCCTTCGCTGCCGCCCTGGCCTTCGCCCTGGCTCTCCTCGGTCTGGCCACCGCCCTCGGCGAGCTCCTTCTGCGCGGTCTGCAGCTCGGTGGTGATCTTCTCGCTCGCGGATTTGCTCAGGCCGCGGGTGGAGAGCAGGCCGCCGGCGTTGATCTCGTACTCCTGCGGGTCGGCGCTGGGCTCCAGCGCGTAGTCCACGCCGCACGAGATGCTGGCGCTGCCGCCGGCCTCGAGCACCTCGGTGGAGTCGCACTTCTTCTCGCCGAGCTCTTCGTTGTCGAAGGTGGCGTCGAGGCGGACGATCACCTTGCCCTCCCCCGCCCCCTCGGACACGTCCTTGGCCGTGCCGGAGACCGTGCAGGCGCCGCCCGTCTTGCAGTCCAGCTCCAGCTGGCCGTCCCACTGCAGCGCGATCCGCGCGTCCCGGGAGGAGGTGAGGTCCTCCTTGGCAGTGCCGATCAGGGAGGTGTAGAGCTCGTCGACGTCGGCCGCCTCCGGCTGGGTGACGTCGAACTGGACCCGGGCGCCCTCGGCCTCGGAGTCGCCGCCGTCACCGGCCGGCGCGAGGTTCTCGATCTCCATCCGGAGGATGCGGTGCGGCTCCTCCTCGCTGACCCAGATGCGGTTCTTCTCGCCGCCCTCGAGGTCGATCCGGTAGCCGGGGGTGCCGTCCAGGTCTTCGAGCGAGGCGCGCGCGTTCGCGGTGCCCATCTCCTCGAGGGTGTCGGCGAGCGCGCCGGGCGCGAGGACCGTGCCGGGGTCGATGCCGATGAGCGAGGGAGCGATGCGGACCCAGCTGCCGGCGTAGGAGTCGGAGTCGGGGTTGGCCACGCTCTGGTCGAGCCAGAACTCGTCGGCGGCGTTGAGGAACAGCCGGCCCTCGGCCTCGAGGACCTCCGCCTCGTTCTCCCCCTCCTTGTAGGTGCCCTGCGTGGCACCGGTTCCGGTCACGGTGAGCGCGGCGTCATTGACGCCCTCTCCCTCGCCGTCTCCGCCGCCCGCAGCCACCTTGCCCTGAACCGCGAGTGCCGGGGCGGCCCGCAGGTCGTCCAGCGCGGCCTCGAAGATCGGGGCCGCGTCGACCGGCGCGGCCTCAGTGGCGGAGGGCTCCTCGCCCGACCCGCCGCCCAGGGAGCAGCCGGCCGCGCCGAGCGCGACCGCCGCCGCTGCCGCGGCGTAGGCGAGCGGTCGGCTCGGCCTTCGTGTGCGGGTGTCCACCGGCGCCATTGTGCCTCCAGGCCCGTGCGCGGCCGCGGCGCGTCTGCGCCGCCCGGGCGCAGCCGGGCTTTCGTCCGTCGGTCATGGGATGCGCGGGAGCCTCAGCGGGCTCCGGGCGCGGACAAACCGCCCCGGGAGGGGCGGGTGCGGGCCGGTCGCGTGCGTTCGCGCGCGTCGTCGGGCCCGACGTGGGAGCCAGAGTACCGAATCCTTCCCGCACTCCTCGCCAAGGCCGCCGCCGCGTCCGGGAAACACCCGCAATGACCGGCGGGCCGGCCCGAGGGAACCCCTCTGACCGGCCCGCCGGCATGCCTCGCGGCGTCACCGGACCGCGCCCGCCCGCTCGGCGCTGAGCGGGCGGGCGGCGGACCTACCGCGCGGCCACCTCCTCGCCCGGAGGCGTCGGCGAGGAGAGCTCTTCCTGCTCGTCGTCGAGCTCGTCGAAGGCGTAGGCCGTCTCCGCGTGCAGCTCGTGGTCGAGCCCGTTGGTCTCCACGTGCACCGGGATGCGGAAACCGATGGCCAGGTCGATGGCCTTGGCGATGATCCAGGTGGCGGCGAAGGAGTAGAGCGCGACGCCGGCCACTGCGATGACCTGGACCAGGAGCAGGTTCGCGCTGCCGCCGTAGAAGAGCCCGTCGGCGTTGCCCCCGGCGAGCTCGGAGGCGAGGAAGCCGAGCCCGACCGAGCCGATGATGCCGCCGACCATGTGGATGCCGACCACGTCGAGCGCGTCGTCGTACTTGAACTTGTACTTCCAGCTGATCGCGTAGGCGCAGATGGCGCCGGAGAGCAGGCCGAGGATGATCGCGCCGACCGGCGTGAGGTCGGCGGCCGCCGGGGTGATCGCGACGAGGCCGGCGATGGCGCCGGAGGCGAAGCCGAGTGCGGTGACCTTGCCGTAGCGCAGCCGCTCGACGAGCATCCACGCGCCGGTGGCGGCGGCGGTCGCAACCTGGGTGTTGACCAGGGCGAGGCCGGCCGATGCGTCGGCCGCGTAGGCCGATCCGCCGTTGAAGCCGAACCAGCCGAACCAGAGCAGTGCCGCGCCCAGCAGCACGAAGGGCAGGTTGTGCGGGCGCATCGAACCCGAGCCGAAGCCCTTGCGGCGGCCGAGGACGAAGGTGAGCGCGAGCGCCGCGGCACCGGCGTTGATGTGCACCGCGGTGCCGCCGGCGAAGTCGATGACCTCGGCGCCGCCGATGTCGAGCAGCTGCACGAGGCCGCCGCCCCACACCCAGTGCGCCACCGGGAAGTAGACGAGCAGCGCCCAGACGGGCACGAAGGAGACCCAGGCGCCGAATTTGGCGCGGTCGGCGATGGCGCCGCTGATCAGGGCCACGGTGATGATGGCGAACATCATCTGGAAGCCGGCGTCGACCAGCAGCGGGTAGCCGCCCTCGGGGTCGACCTCGCCGATGAGGGTGGACAGGCCGGCGTCGTCCAGGCCGCCGATGAACGGCGCGAGCGGTCCGGAGCCGCCGCCGTAGGTCAGCGTGTGGCCGACGAGGACCCACAGGACGCTGACGATCGCGATGCTCGCGAAGCTCATGAGCATCATGTTGAGCACGCTCTTGGCGCGCGACATGCCGCCGTAGAAGAACGCCAGCCCGGGGGTCATGAGCATGACCAGCGCCGCGCTGATGAGCAGCCACGCGGTGGTGCCCGTGTCGAGCCCTTCCATCAGTCGCCTCCCAATTCGGGTTCGGGGGATGGGTGATCCGTCGGCGCAGGCGCGAGCACACCGTCGGGCACCGCGGGTCCGCCTCGGGTTTCACCCTGGTCGGCGCGTGTTTCCCGGCGTGGGAAGTGGTGTTGCGCGGCCGTAAAACGCCGGGCGGACCGGTTACGGCGGGGTTACCGGGCCGGGCGCGGCGGGCGGGCCTTGGCGGGTGGGCGCAGAAAAGCGGCGCGGGGCGCCCCTCTCCGATGGGAGGGGCGCCCCGCGCCGCTGTGCCTTCTCCGGGCTGGGACCCGGTAGCTACTGCGCGCTGGAGCTGCCGGCCGCGCCGCCGCCCGCTGCACCGTCGGCGCCGTCGGCGTCCGCGGAGGCGGCGCCGGTCGCGTCGCCCAGGATCGCGTCGACGAAGCCCTCCGGGTCGAACGGCGCGAGGTCGTCGGGGCCCTCGCCGAGGCCGACCAGCTTCACCGGAACGCCCAGCTCACGCTGGACCTGCACCACGATGCCGCCCTTGGCGGTGCCGTCGAGCTTGGTCAGCACGATGCCGGTGATGTTGACCACCTCGGCGAAGACGCGCGCCTGGCGGAGGCCGTTCTGGCCGGTCGTGGCGTCGAGGACGAGCAGCACCTCGTCGACCTGCGAGCGCTTCTCCACCACCCGCTTCACCTTGCCGAGCTCGTCCATCAGGCCCGCCTTGGTGTGCAGCCGGCCGGCGGTGTCGACGATGACGGTGTCGGCTCCGTCGGCGATGCCGCGGTCGACGGCGTCGAAGGCGACGCTGGCGGGGTCGGCGCCCTCGTCCTTGCGGACGACGGGGGCGCCCACCCGCTCACCCCAGGTCTGCAGCTGGTCGGCGGCCGCGGCGCGGAAGGTGTCCGCGGCGCCGAGGACCACGCTGCGGCCGTCGCCGACGAGGACGCGGGCGAGCTTGCCGGAGGTGGTCGTTTTGCCGGTGCCGTTCACTCCCACGACGAGGACGACGCCGGGGCGGCCGGCGTGCGGCCCGGTCTGCACGGTGCGGTCGGTGCCGGTGCCGATCTGGCGCAGCAGCTCCTCCCGGAGCAGGCCGCGGACCTCGGCGGGGGTGCGGCTGCCCAGCACCTTGACCTTGGTGCGCAGGTCGCCGACGACCTCGGTGGCGGAGGTGACCCCGATGTCGGCGGTGATCAGGGTGTCCTCGATCTCGTCCCAGACGTCGTCGTCCAGCTTGTCGGACGAGAGCAGGCCGAGCAGGCTCTGGCCGAACGCGTTCTGCGAGCGGGCGAGGCGGGCGCGCAGCCGGACCAGCCGGCCGGCCGACGGCGGCGGGGTCTCGATCGCGGGCGCGGCCGGCTCGGCGGGCGGCGCATGCTCCGCGCCGGCGGTCGCGTCGGTCCGCTCGCCCGGCTCGGCCTCGCGCTCCTCGTCCGGGACCGCGGTCGCCGCCGGCGCCTGCGTCTCCCCCTGCTCTCCGGCGGGCCGCTCCCCGCCCGGTTTGCGGGGCCGGATCAGGAAGACGCCGCCGAACACCAGCAGCGCGATGACGAATACGGCGACGGCGAAGATCGTATAGTCCATTGGTCTCCTTGCGAGGTCTCCCGGCCCGCGCTCGGACCGAAGGGGCGCCTGCCGTCCTGGGTGATCCGGCCCGGCCTGCGTCGGGCCGTGCCGGCGGAGCTCGAGGGCCGGCGCCGCCATCGCGGTACGGGAGGGGCGGCCGCCCCAGTTTCGCAGACCACGGGCCCGGCTCCGGTCACCCCCCGAGCGCGCCGCCGCGCGCTCCGGGCCCCGGGGTCAGGTCGCGCGGTTGCGCGTGGTGCGCAGGATCAGCAGGAAGAACGGCGCGCCGAGGAATGCGGTGACCACGCCCAGCGGCAGTTCGGCGGGCGCGACGGCGGTGCGCGCCAGGATGTCGACGAGCACCAGGAACGCGCCGCCGCCGAGCAGGGACACCGGCAGGATCAGCCGGTAGCCGGCGCCCACGAGGCGGCGCACGATGTGCGGTACGACGATGCCGACGAACCCGATCAGCCCGCTGACCGAGACGGCGGCCGCGGTCGCCAGCGACGCGGCGGCGATGACGGTGAGCCGCACCGCGGCGGTGTTCAGGCCGAGGCTGGCCGCCTTCTCCTCGCCGAGCGCGAGCAGGTCGAGGAGGGGCGCGCAGACCAGCAGCACCGCGATGGACAGCGCCGCGTACGGCGCGATGGAGGCGACGTCGGACCAGCCGCCGCGGCCGAGTCCGCCGAGGATCCAGGCGTAGATGCGCTGCAGCTCGTCGATGTGCGTCTGCTGTACCAGCGTCTGCACCGCGGAGAGGAAGGACGACACGGCCACGCCGGCCAGCACCAGCTGCGCGGTGCCGCCGCGGCCCGCGGTGCGGCCCAGCAGGTAGGCGGCCGCGACGCCGATCAGCGCACCGGCGAACGCGGCGGCCGGCACGGCGGCGCGCGGACTGGCCAGCCAGTCGGGCGCGGTGGCCAGCACGAGGGTCGCGCCGAGGCCGGCGCCGGCGGCCGCGCCCAGCAGGTAGGGGTCGGCCAGCGGATTGCGGAAGACGCCCTGGTAAGCGGCGCCGGCGCCGGCCAGCAGCGCCCCGACCAGGGCACCCAGCACGACGCGCGGCAGCCGCAGCTCGACGAGCACGGCGATCTGGCGCTCGTTGAGCGGCGACTCGACGCCCGGCACCACCTGCGCGGCCAGCGCCGCGGCGATCTGGCCGGGGCCGATGGCGGCCGCGCCGGCGGCGGTGCCGAGGACGGCGCACACCGCCAGCAGCGCAGCGCCGCCCGCCGTCCAGGCCGCGGCGGACCTCCGGCGGGCCACCGGGATCAGGACTCCTCGCCGGCCGCGGCGGTCACCGCGTCGGACACCTCGGCAACCAGGTCGGCGACGCGCGGGCCCCAGCGGGACGAGAGGTCCTCGTCGAGCTGCACGACGGCGTCCTCTTCGACGGCGGTGATGGTGTCGAAGGCGTCGCGCGCGGCGAAGTCGCCGACCGCGCCCTCCCCCGGATAGGCCACGAACGCCAGGTCGGGGTCTGCCTCGACGACGAACTCCGGCGACAACTGCGGGTAGCCGCCGGTCTCGGCGGCGTCCTCGGCGGAGTCGGCGATGTTCTCCAGGCCCAGCTCGGCGTAGACCTGGCCGATGAAGGTGTCGGAGGTGGCGGAGTACATGCCCGCGTCCACCTCGTGGTAGACGCTCAGGCCGGTGTCGCCGAGCGCCTCGCGGGTCTCGGCGATGGTGTCGTCCACGGCGGCCTGGGTGTCGGTGGCGGCCTTCTCGCCCCCCTCGGCGTTTCCGGTCGCCTCGCCGAGCAGCCGCAGCTGGGCGTAGGTGTCGTCGAAGGTCTGCGCCGCGTCAAGCACGAGCACGTCGACCTCGATGGCCTCCAGCTGCTCGGCGGCGTCCGCGGCGTCGCTGGAGAGCACCACCAGGTCGGGGTCGTGCTCGCTGACCGCTTCGACGCTGGGCGTGATACCCGACAGGTCGGTGGCGGGCGCGTCCTCGGGGTAGTCGGAGAACTCGTCGGCGGCGACCACCTCCTCGCCGGCGCCGACCGCGAAGAGCATCTCGGTGGCGGTCGGCGAGAGCGACACGATGCGCTCCGGAGCGGCGTCGATGGTGGCCTCGCCGCGGGAGTCGGTGACGGTGACCGGGAACCCGGCGCCGCCGGCGGCGGCGTCTCCGCCGCTGCCGTCGCCGCCGCACGCGGTGAGGACCAGGGCGGTGGGGAGCAGCAGCACGGCCGCCTTCGCCGGGGCCGTTCGAGGGATGTGCACGGGTCTCCTTCACACCGGTGGAAGGCCGAACCGCGCGGGTGCGGACCGCCCTTTCCACGAGGACAGCTGACGCCGGCTCCGGTGAGGCGGCCTGGCTCGTCCCTCCGCGGAGGGCGTCACAGTTGCGGGACAGCGCCGGATCTCCGGGCGGCAGGGCCGCCCGCCGGACTTCGCTCACTCGGTGCCGCGCCCGGTCCGCGCATTGCCGGTCCGGGCCTGATGTCCACTTTAGCCGCCCGTGCCCGAACCGCTGCTCCCCTGCTCACCCGGACCGCCGCTGTGCAGGTCGGCGGCGCTCCGGGCAGGCCGGGCCGGCCGGGCGGCGCCGGCCGGGTCAGCTCGCGGCGCGCTCCAGCTTCTGGCTGATCACCTGGGAGATGCCGTCGCCCTGCATCGTCACGCCGTACAGCGCGTCGCCGGCCTCCATCGTCCGCTTCTGGTGGGTGATCACGATGAGCTGGGACGACTCCCGCAGCTCCTCGAAGATCAGCAGCAGCCGCTGCAGGTTGGTGTCGTCGAGCGCGGCCTCGACCTCGTCCATCACGTAGAACGGCGACGGCCGGGCCTTGAAGATCGCGGCGAGGAACGCCACCGCCGTGAGGGAGCGCTCGCCGCCGGAGAGCAGCGACAGCCGCTTCACCTTCTTGCCCGGCGGCCGCGCCTCCACCTCGACCCCGGTGGCGAGCATGTCGCCGGGCTCGGTGAGCACCAGCCGTCCCTCGCCGCCGGGGAACAGCCGGCCGAAGATCTGCTCGAACTCGCGCTGCACGTCGGCGAAGGCGGCGCCGAACACCTCCTGCACCCGGTCGTCGACCTCCTTGACGACGGTGAGCAGGTCGCGGCGGGTCTTCTTGAGGTCCTCCAGCTGCGCGTTGAGGAAAGAGTGCCGCTCCTCCAGGGCGGCGAACTCCTCCAGCGCCAGCGGATTGATCTTGCCGAGCCGGTTGAGCTGCTTCTCTGCCTCCTTGAAGCGCTTGAGCTGCACCTCGCGGACGTAGGGCAGCGGGACGGCGTCCTCGCCCTCCGCCCCGGCCGGCGGCGGTACCGGCACCCGCGGTCCGTACTCGGCGATCAGCACCGGCACCTCGACGCCCAGTTCCTCGGTGGCGCGCGTGTGCATCTGCTCCAGGCGCAGCTTCCGCTCGGCCCGCGCGACCTCGCTGCCGTGCACGACGCTGACCAGCTTCTCCAGGTCGGCGGAGAGTTCACGGACCCGCGCCCGTACCGTCTTGAGCTCGGCGTCCTGCTCGGCGCGCTGCTGCTCGGCCGCAGCGCGGCGCGCGTCGGCATCGGCCAGGGAGGCGCCGATGCGGTCGAGGGCGGCGTGCGCGGCACGGGCGACCTCGGCGGCGGTGCGGGACTGCTCGGCGCGGCGCAGCCGGGCCTCCTCGGCCCGGCGGCGCGCCGCACGCTCCTCCTCCGCTTCGCGCAGCAGCGCATCGGCGCGTCCGGCGACGGAGCGCGCCCGCTCCTCGGCGGTGCGCACGGCCAGCCGCGCCTCGGTCTCGGCCTGGCGGGATTCGGCCGCCTCGCGCGCGAGTTCGTCGCGGATGCCGGTGTCGGGCTCCTCCTCGACCGGCTCGGACTCGGCTGCGGCGAGCCGCTCCTCCAGCCCGGAGAGCTTCTCCAGGTCGGCGGTGCGGCCGGCGGCGGCCTTGGCGGCCGCGGCGGCGTAGCGCTCAGCCTCGGCGGACGCGGCGCGCGACTGCCCGGCGATGCCGCCGAGCCGCTGGGCGGCCTCCCGACGGGCCCGGTCGGCCTGGCGGCGGCGGGCGTCCAGCTCGTCGGCTGCGGCGCGGGCCGCAGTGCGCCGCTCCTGCGCGGCCGCGAGCTCCTCGGCGGCGCGGGCCCCGGCCTCCTCGGCCTCGGCGAGGCGCTGGGCGGCCGCGTCGACCTCGGCCTGCACCTCGAGCCGACTCGGGGCGGACGCGGAGCCGCCGTACACCAGCACCGGGCCGAAGAGGTCGCCGTCGGCGCCGACACAGCGCAGCGCTGGGTCGGCGTCGATGGCGCGGCGCGCCTCCGCGGCGCCGGAGACGAGCACGACCCGGTGCAGCAGCGCGGTCACCGCCGGCCCGAGGGAGTCCGGCGCGGTGACGGTGTCGCGCAGGTACCGCAGACCGCCGGGCGGCGCGGGCCAGCTCTCGCGCGGCCCGGTCCCGGTGGCGGCCGCCTCGGCGGCGACGACCAGGCCGGCCTTGCCGGCGCCGGTCTCCTTGAGCGCCTGCAGCGCGGCGGCCGCGCTGTCCTGGCCGGTGACGGCGACCGCGTCGGCCGCCGCACCGAGCGCCGCGGCGACCGCGGTCTCGTATCCGGACTCGACGGCGAGCAGGTCGGTCATCGAGCCGAGGACGCCGGCCGCACCGCCGTCCAGCAGGGCGGCGGCCCCGTCGCGGCGCTCCAGTCCCAGCTCCAGGGCCTCCTTGCGGGCGGCGTGCGAGGCGCGCTCCCGCTCGGCGGTGCGCTCGGCGTCGCGGATCCGGCCCAGTTCGGCCTCGACCGCCTCCAGCTCGGCGCGGGCGTCCTCCGCGGCGGCCCCGAGCTCGGCGTCGCCGCTCTCCAGCCCGTCGGCGGCGGCCGCAGCCTCCTCGTGCTCGGCCGCAGCGGCCTCGGCGCGCTCGCGCGCCTCGGCGGCGGCCTGCTCCAGCCGCTCCACCTCAGCCTCGCTGGCCGACAGCCGGCTGCGCAGGCTCTCCACCGAGCCCTGCAGTTTGACCAGGCCCTCGCGCCGGTCGGCGGCGGCGCGGGCCGCCGCGGAGATCCGGCGCTCCTCCCCCTCCAGGGCGGACTCGGCGGCGCGCCGCGCGGCGACCGACTCCTCCAGGCCGCTGCGGGCCTCGTCGAGGCGGAGCCCGAGCTCCTCCTCCTGGGCAGCGGCCTCCTCGGCCTCCGCCTCCAGAGCTTCGGGGTCGCGGCCGCGGCTCTGCTCCCCGGGATCGGCCGCGAGATTGCGGTGCCGCTCGGCGGCGAGCCCGGCGACACCGTCGAAGCGCTCCTTGAGCCGGGACAGCGCGTGGTAGGCGTCCTGCGCCCGGGCAAGGGCGGGCGCGGTGGCCGCGGCGGCCTCCTCCAGGGCGCTCTCCCGCTGCTGGGCCTCGGCCAGGGAGCGCTCCGCCGCCTCCCGGCGGCGGCGGACGTCGGCCTCGTCGGCCTCCTCCTTGCCGAGCTCCTCGGTGAGGGTGGCGATGTCGTCGGCGAGCAGCCGCAGCCGCGCGTCCCGCAGGTCGGCCTGGATCACCGCGGCGCGCCGCGCCAGCTCGGCCTGGCGGCCCAGCGGCTTGAGCTGGCGGCGCAGCTCGGAGGTGAGGTCGGTGACGCGGTCGAGGTTGCCCTGCATCGCGTCCAGCTTGCGCAGCGCCTTCTCCTTGCGCTTGCGGTGCTTGAGGATGCCGGCGGCCTCCTCGATGAGGGCGCGCCGCTCCTCGGGGCCGGCGTGCAGGACGGTGTCCAACTGGCCCTGGCCGACGATGACGTGCATCTCGCGGCCGATTCCGGAGTCGCTGAGCAGGTCCTGGATGTCGAGGAGCCGGCAGGTATCGCCGTTGATGGCGTACTCCGAGCCGCCGTTGCGGAACATGGTCCGCCGGATGGTGACCTCGGTGTAGTCGATCGGCAGGGCACCGTCGGAGTTGTCGATGGTGAGCGACACCTCGGCCCGGCCCAGCGCGGCGCGGGAGGACGTGCCCGCGAAGATCACGTCCTCCATCTTGCCGCCGCGCAGGCTCTTCGCGCCCTGCTCGCCCATCACCCAGGCCAGGGCGTCCACCACGTTGGACTTGCCGGACCCGTTGGGCCCGACGACGCAGGTGATGCCCGGCTCGAGGCGGAGCGTGGTGGCCGACGCGAAGGACTTGAATCCGCGCAGCGTGAGGTTCTTCAGGTACACGCCCGGCCCCCTTCTCGGTGCGTCCGACGGGACAAGGGTGCCATGGTCTGGGCACCCCGGCAGCCCGAACGGGCGCGGCGCGCCAGCCGCGGACCTGCGGCGGCACGGGTGCCCGGCCGCGCGGTCCGGTCAGCAGGGGGGCGGAACGGGGGGTTTCAGATCGGGGGGTGTGCGGGTAGGGGCCGGTCGGGACGCGGCAGCCGGCGGGCGAGCCGCACCGCAGCGGGCACGCCGGCAGCGCGCAGCCGTGCGGCTGCTGCAGACGGGGGCCCGCTCACTCCGAGTGCCGGACAGCGGCTGCGCGGGACCGGTGCGGGCCCGCGGTGTGTGCGGATCGCCGCGGCTTCTGCCCCGGCGGAGCCTGCTGGGCGGGCGGCCTGCGCCGGCGTGTGCATCCGCCGGCGCCCGCGGCCGCCGCGGTCAGGCCAGAGCGGGTTCGCGGTCGGCGGTGCCGACGGCGACCTCGGCGACGGCCTCGGAGAGGCGGTCGTTGCTGTCCTGCAGGCGGCCGACTTCCGCCTCAAGGTCGCGTACTCGCTTCTGCAGCCGCCGCATCTCCTGAACCATTCGAGGGTCAGGACCGCCGACGTGGCCGAACAGAGCCTTCGCCATGATGTGGGTCCTCCACAGTGAGTGACCAGATGAGGTTCACACGCGCGTGAGCCACCGGCGGGAACTGGGCCCGGCCCGTGGGGCAAGAAGAGCGCGGTCTGCTTACCAGAGTCTCACCGCGGACGCCACCGGTCAAGGTTGGTAGATACTGTCGGTGATCGCACAGTGACCTGGACAGGACACTGCGCACGGAACGGGATGCGCCACCCTCCCCCGCCGGTGTCCGGTCGGGGCGGTGCGCGGTCCGTGCCGCGTCACCGTTCCAGAGTACCCGCCCGCCGGCGCTCTAGGGTGGGTTCGGTGGGCGGCGGCACACTGCCGGACCGGCACGGGAAGCGGAGCCGGACCACGGAAGACCGCACTGACCTGCAAAATCTCCCCTCCGCGCGTCGCGGCACCGCGCGCGGAGACGGCGCGCCGGCCGCAGTGCCGGGCGCCGCGCGGATCAGCGCCCGTTCACCGCTCCGAGAAGGTGGCAAAGGCGCCGCGGTCGTCGCCCCAGCGCTCCACCACCGAGTCGACCCGGCCGGGCGCGGTGCCGCCGCGCAGCAGGCCGACCAGTTCCGCGCAGGCGTCGGCAGGGCCTTCGGCCACCACCTCGACGCGGCCGTCGGCGAGGTTGGTCGCCGCGCCGGTGAGGCCGAGCTCCAGCGCCCGGGCCCGCGTCCACCAGCGGAAGCCGACCCCCTGCACGCGCCCGCGGACCCAGGCGTTCAGCCGCACGCCGCCGCGCTCCTGCTGCTGTTCCGCACGTTCCTGCACTGCTCTCCTTCCGGCCGCGGCCCGCTCTCTACCGCAGTGGGCCCTCGCCCGCGCCGCACTGGCCCCGGCCGCGGTGCCCTTGTTCCCGGGCTCCCCCTGCGTCACACCCGCCGCACGGGCGGCGGGGCGGAGCGGGTGCGCGGGCGCGGCTGGCAGCGCGGGCAGCTGAACGACGAGCGGTTCATGAAGGACTCCCGGCGGATCGGCGTACCGCACCGGCCGCACGGCTCGTCGGCGCGGCCGTAGGCGTCCAGGCCGCGCGCGAAGTAGCCGCTCTCCCCGTTGACGTTGACATAGAGGCCGTCGAAGGTGGTGCCGCCCTCGGCGAGGGACGCCCGCAGCACGGCGCGGACGTGCCCGAGCAGGTCGGCGACCTGCCCGGCGCCCAGCCCCGACGCGCTCCGGGTGCCGTGCAGCCGTGCGCGCCACAGCGCCTCGTCGGCGTAGATGTTGCCGATCCCGCTGATCAGCGACTGGTCGAGCAGCGCCCGCTTGACCTCGGTGCGGCGCCGCCGCAGCGCCGCCGCGAACCCGGCGTCGTCGAAGACCGGGTCGAGCGGGTCGGGCGCGATGTGCGCCACCGGTTCGGGCACGGTGCCGCCGCCCCTGCCGGGTACCAGCGGCGCGACCATGAGGTGGCCGAAGGTGCGCTGGTCGACGAAGCGGAGCTCGCTGCCGTCGCCGGGCACGCCGATCCGCACCCGCAGGTGGCGCTCAGCAGCGCGCTCCGCGGGCTGGACCAGGAGCTGGCCGCTCATCCCCAGGTGCGCCAGGAGCGCGTCGCCGGAGTCGAGGGTGAGCCACAGGTACTTGCCGCGCCGGTCCGCGCCGGATGCGGTGCGTCCGGAGATCCGGGCGGCGAAGTCGGCGGCGCCGGGGGCGTAGCGGCGGATCGACCGGGGGTGCAGCACTTCGGCGGCGCCGAACGGGCGGCCCACGATCCACCGCTCCAGCCCGCCCCGTACGACCTCCACCTCGGGAAGCTCGGGCACGGCTCAGCCGCCCTTCGGTGCGCCGGCGCCGGGCCCGCCGCCCGCGGCGGCCCGCCCCTCGGCGCGGGCCGAGATCGCCTTCCATGCGGATTCGGCGGCCTGCTGCTCGGCCTCCTTCTTGCTGCGCCCCTCGCCGGCTCCGTAGTCGGTGTCGGCGACCCGGACCGTGGCCCGGAACGTCTTCTGGTGGTCGGGGCCGCTCTCGTCCACGTGGTACTCGGGAACCCCGAGCAGCTCGGAGGCGGTGAGCTCCTGCAGCGACGTCTTCCAGTCGAGGCCGGCGCCGAGGCCGGAGGCGGTGGCGATGAGCGGGTCGAACAGCCGGTGCACCATGTCGGAGGCGGTGTCCAGGCCGCGGTCCAGGTAGACCGCGCCGATGACCGCTTCCAGGGTGTCGGCGAGGATGGAGGACTTGTCCCGGCCTCCGGTGCCCTCCTCGCCGCGGCCCAGCCGGATGAACCGGCCGATGCCGAGGCCGCGGGCGACATCGGCGAGCGCTCGCATGTTGACCACCGCGGCGCGCAGCTTCGCCAGCTGGCCCTCGGGCAGGTCGGGATGCTTGCGGAAGAGGGTGTCGGTGACGATGAGGCCGAGCACCGAGTCGCCGAGGAACTCCAGGCGCTCGTTGGTGGGCAGGCCGCCCTTCTCGTAGGCGTAGGAGCGGTGGGTCAGCGCCCGCGCGAGCACGTCGGCGCTGATCTCGACGCCGACCGCCCGGTGGAACTCCTTCGCCTCCGCCGCACTGATCTGAAAGGCCACTGGTCGCACTCCCTGGTCTGAGGCGGACGCGCGGCCTCCCCGGCGGGGAGCGCGCGGACGCCACGGCCGGCCGACCGGTGTCCGTCGAAGACGTGGTGGCCGTCGCTGCTGCCGAGCAGAGAGACGTGGTCGGGTCCTCCGCCACCGGCGGCCACCGCGGCCTCGGGACGATCCGGGATCGGCTCGGCTCCAGCATATGCGGGATCGGCCCGGCCGGCCCGCGGGAGGTCCGGCTCCCGGGATGCGGCCGCAGGCCGGCCCGGGTACGCCGGAGGGCCCTGCACTCGGTGTGATCCGAATACAGGGCCCTCCGCGCACACGGTGCCGCCCGTACCGGGCGGCGCGCACCGCTCTGCTGTCAGCCGCTGCGGCTCAGGCCGGGTTGACGACCTGGCGGTTGTTGTAGGTGCCGCAGGTCGGGCACGCGGTGTGCGGGAGCTTCGGGTCGCGGCAGCGCGGGCAGTTCACCAGCGACGGGCGCGACGCCTTCCACTGCGAACGGCGCATGCGGGTGTTGCTCCGCGACATCTTCCGCTTCGGGACGGCCACTTCAATCCTCCTGGGGTCACCCCCGCGGGCGCGGGAGATCGGTTACCGGGTCGCCCCCGCTGGCACGGGGACCATGCTCCGACGGCGGCGCTCCGCCCACCGCGGGCGAAAGGCAGGAACCACCGGGCGCGAACTCAAGCGTCGCCGGACGGGCCGCCCAGCTTCCGCAGCGCCTCCCACCGGGGATCGACGCGCTCGCCGTGGCCGTGGTCCGCACCGGCCTCGGCGAGTTTCACTCCGCACTCGGCGCACAGGCCAGGGCAGTCGTCCTGGCACAGCGGCGAGAGCGGCAACGCGAGCACGGTCGCGTCGCGGACGACCTGCTCGAGATCGAGCAGGTCTCCCTCAAGATAGTAGTCCTCTTCGCCGTCCCCGTCGTCCGCGGGCTCCTCGGGGCGGCCGCGGAAGTCCTCGTCGGGGTAGCGGAAGAGCTCCTGGAAGCCGGCGTCGAAGGCGTGCGCGACGGCGTCCAGGCAGCGCGCGCACTCGCCCTGGTAGACGGCCTCGACGGTCCCGGTCACCAGGACGCCCTCCATCACGGCCTCCATCCGGAAGTCGAGGGAGAGCTCGGACCCCTCGGGCACGCTGGCGGTGCCGACCGCGAGCGCGGACGGCGCGGGGACCACGCGCTGGGCGGTCCGCATGGAGCCGGGCTGGCGCCCCAGCGCACGTGTGTCCACCACGAACGGGGAGCGGGGGTCGAGACGAGTCAGAGTGATCGCGCTTTCCGTGCTGCGGCCCGACGGGCCGGGGTGCGTCTGCAGAGGCGGGCGCGCGAGCGCGCACACCGCCGAACGGCGATCCTACCGATCACGGCAGGTCATCCCCAAATCAGGCGCCACCGCGGCGCCCCGGCGCGGGCCCGGGCGGCTGGGCCGCCGCTGCCCGGTCAGCCGCCGGATGTGCCGTACTTCTCCCGCAGGCGCTCCTCCACGTACGGCGCGACGAGGCTGCTCACGTCGCCGCCGTACTGGGCGACCTCCTTCACCAGGCTGGAGCTGAGGAAGGAGTACTGCGGGTTGGCGGTCATGAACATCGTCTCGACGCCGGACAGCCGGTAGTTCATCTGGGCGATCTGCAGCTCGTAGTCGAAGTCGCTGACCGAGCGGAGGCTGCGCACGATCATGTCGACGCCGTTGGCGCGGCAGAAGTCGACCAGCAGGCCGTCGAAGGTCGCGACCGACACGTTGCCGATGCCGCCGGTGCACTCGGTGAGCATCTCCAGCTTCTCGTCGACGCTGAACAGGCCCTTCTTGTTGACGTTGTTCAGCACCGCGACAACGACCTCGTCGTACTGGCGCGCGGCGCGCCCGATGATGTCGATGTGCCCGTTGGTGACCGGGTCGAAGGACCCGGAGCAGACGACTCGGCGCACGGCCGCGCTCCTTTCCCCGGCGCGGGCGGCTCAGGCGCCGCCCGTGCGTGCTGGCCCGCGCGCCGCGGGCTGCGGCGCGGTGCCCCTACTGGCCCTGTGCCCCGGCCCGCGCCGTTCACGCTCCGGCGGCGTCCGCGGACTGCGCGGCGGCGCCTTCGGACCGGACTGCGCGGCGGGCCCGGGCGGCGCACAGGCTAATCGGCGCGACCGTACCAAAGGGCCGCTTCGCCGTACTTGCGCACCCTCTCCCCGGTGAACCCGGCGGGCCACACGTGGTCGCCGCCGCGCGCGGCGCGCTCCACCACCACCAGGGCGCCGGGGGCGAGCCAGCCCCGGTCGCGCAGCCCTTCGAGCAGGGCGCGCACGGCGCCGTCGGCAAGCGCGTAGGGCGGATCGGCGACGGCGAGGTCGTAGCGGCCGCCCTGGGGGCCGCGCTCGACGATGCGCTCGGCGCGGGCCGCGGCGAGCTCCGCGCCGTCCAGCCCCAGCGCGGCGATGTTGCGGCGGATGACGGCGGCGGCGGAGCGGTCGCTCTCCACCAGCAGCGCGTGGGCGGCGCCACGGGACAGCGCCTCCAGGCCGATCGCACCGGAGCCGGCGAACAGGTCGAGCACCCGCGCACCGTCCAGGCCGCCCAGCGCGCTGACGACGGAGGCGAACAGGGCCTCGCGGGCGCGGTCGCTGGTAGGGCGCGTGGTGCGGCCGCCGGGGGCCGAGATCCGGCGGCCCCCAGCGGTTCCGGCGATGATGCGGCTCATGGGCCCAAACGCTACCGGCCCCGCGGCGCAGGCCCGCCGGCCCGCCGCTGCGGCGGGTCAGCGGGGTCAGCCGGGTGTCCGGCGGTGGGCGCCACGGGCCGCGTCAGGCCTTGTCGAGGTATTCGGCCTGGTCCTGGGCGACGAGCGCGGCGAGCTCCGCGGCCAGTCCGGGGTGGCCGTCGAGGCCGGGGTCGGTGCTGACGAGCGCGGTGGCCTCGTCGCGCGCCTGGCTGATCAGGTCCTCGTCGCGCAGCAGCTGGAGCAGCCGCAGCGAGGAGCGGCGGCCGGACTGGGCGCCGCCGAGCACGTCGCCCTCGCGGCGCTGCTCCAGGTCGACCCGGGAGAGCTCGAAGCCGTCGGTGGTGGCGGCGACGGCGTCCAGCCGCTCGCGGGCCGGCGTGCCCGGATCGGCCTCGGTCACCAGGAAGCACAGGCCGGGCAGGGACCCCCGGCCGACCCGGCCGCGGAGCTGGTGGAGCTGGGAGACACCGAACCGGTCGGCGTCCAGCACCGCCATCACCGAGGCCTCCGGCACGTCGACGCCGACCTCGATCACCGTGGTGGCGACGAGCACGTCGACCTCGCCGTCGGCGAAGCGGCGCATCACGGCCTCCTTCTCCTCGGCGGGCATCCGGCCGTGCAGCGCGGCCATCCTCAGCCCGGCCAGCGGGCCCTCGGCGAGTTCGGCGGCGACGTCGAGCACCGCCAGCGGCGGGCGCGGGGCGGCGGCGCCGTCCGGGTCCCCGCCGCCGGCGGGGGCCTCGTCGTCGGCGGCGTCCCCGCCGTCCCCGCCGATCCGCGGGCAGACCACGTAGGCGCGGCGGCCCTGCTCCACCTCTTCGCGGACCCGCTCCCAAGCCCGGCTGAGGTAGTGCGGCTTCTCCAGGGCGGGCACGACGTGGGTGGCGATGGGCGCGCGGCCGGTGGGCAGCTGGCGCAGCGCGACGACGTCGAGGTCGCCGTAGACGGTCATGGCGACGGTCCGCGGGATGGGCGTGGCGGTCATCACCAGCACGTGCGGCCGCCCGTCGGCGGCCTTCTCGCGCAGGGCGTCGCGCTGCTCGACACCGAACCGGTGCTGCTCGTCGACGACCACCAGGCCCAGGTCGGCGAATGACACGTGCTCCTGCAGCAGGGCGTGGGTGCCCACCACGATGCCGGCCTGGCCGGAGGCCGCCTCCAGCAGCGCCTCGCGGCGCGCGGCCGCCCCCTGGGAGCCGGTGAGCAGGGCGACGCGGGTGGCGTGCTCGGCGGCGCCGATCCTGCCCTCCTCGGCGAGCGGGCCCAGCAGCGCGGTGATGGACCGGTGGTGCTGCTGGGCGAGGACCTCGGTGGGCGCGAGCAGGACCGCCTGGCCGCCGGCGTCGGCGGTCTGCAGCATGGCGCGCAGGGCGACGACGGTCTTCCCCGCGCCGACGTCGCCCTGGAGCAGCCGGTGCATCGGATGCCGGGAGTCCAGGCCGGCGGCGAGGTCGGCGCCGACGTCGCGCTGCCCGTCGGTGAGCGGGAACGGCAGGCGGGCGTCGAACGCGTCGAGCAGGCCGCCCTGCACGGCCGGCCGCGGGCGGGCGGGGAGCTCCTCGGCGGACCGGCGGCGCTGGGCGAGCGCGAGCTGCAGGACGAACGCCTCATCCCACTTGAGCCGCCGCCGGGCCGGCCCGATCTCGGCGGCCTCGTCGGGCCGGTGGATCTTCTCCAGGGCCGCGCCGAGCCCGGTCAGCCGGTGCCGCTCGCGCAGCTCGGCGGGGAGCGGCTCGGCGACGTCGGGCCCGGTGCCGCGCGGGCCGAGCAGGGTGCCGACGCAGCGCGCGATGTCCATCGAGGACAGGCCCTTGGTGGCCGGATAGATGGGGATGGGCCGGTCGGCGAAGGTCTGGGCGCGCTGCTCGGCGCCGCCGTCGCCGGGGTCGTCGGGCAGCATCTCGTAGACGGGATGGGCGAGCTGCTTCTTGCCGCGGTAGGCGGAGACCTTGCCGGCGAACATTCCGCGGCGGCCGGGCCGGAGCTCCTTGAGGTGGTAGCCGGTGTTGTGGAAGAACGCCAGCGTGAGCCGCCCGGTCCCGTCGGTGATGACGACCTCGAGGAGGCTGCGCGGCCGCCCGCGGCCGCCGCGGAGCTCGCGCCGGTTGGCGCTGAGCACCTCGGCGAGCATGGTCGCCTGCTCGCCCTCGGCGAGCGCGGCGAGGTCGGTCAGCTCGCCGCGCTGGGCGTACCGCCGCGGGTAATACCGCAGCAGGTCGCCGGCGGTGTGCAGATCCAGCTCGGCGGCGAGCTTCTTGGCCGCCGCCCCGCCCTGCGACGTGCGCAGCGGTTCGTCCCACCTGAGCACTGCTGACCCCTCCTCGTGCACCGGCCGGCCGCGCCGGCCCGGCGGGCCGCCGCGCTGTCCACCGTAGAGCGCCCCGCCGACCAGCGCGCGCCCGCCGCAGCATCCGGGCAGCACGCGGCGAATCTTCCGCCCTCCCCTGCGGCCGGTGCCTCCGCCCCCCGCCTCCAGCGGCACCGGCACCGGCACCGGCAGTCAGGGACGCGGCTCCCCGCCACCCCGCAACCCGGACCTTCCAGCAGCAACGGCACCGGCAGCCGAGCACCCGGCTCCACTCGCCATGCCGCCGCCGTCAGCTCCGTTTAGCGGATGGCCCGGGGTTCCGGCATGCAACACCGCACGGTTGGCGCCCCCGCCACCCCACACCCCGGACCTTCCAGCAGCAACGGCACCGGCAGTCGGGGACGCGGTCATACTTGTCGGAGCGTTGCCGTTTGCCCGTCAGCTCCGTTTAGCGGATGGCCCGGGGTTCCGGCATGCAACACCGCACGGTTGGCGCCCCCGCCACCCCACACCCCGGACCTTCCAGCAGCAACGGCACCGGCAGTCGGGGACGCGGTTATACTTGTCGGAGCGTTGCCGTTTGCCCGTCAGCTCCGTTTAGCGGATGGCCCGGGGTTCCGGTACGCTTCCACGGTTGGCGCCCAGCGCCGACCTGCCTGATCATCAGACCTCTCTCGGGTCGACGCTGCACGCGTCCGGCACACACCTGCCCGCGGGCCCGAGCGCTTGAATGGAGTTACCGTGGCTTCCGTCTGCGACGTCTGCGGCAAGGGCCCAGGGTTCGGTAACAGTGTCTCCCACTCGCACCGCCGCACCCGCCGCCGCTGGAACCCCAACATCCAGACCGTGCGCACCAAGCAGGGCGGCACGCCCAAGCGCCTGAACGTGTGCACCTCGTGCATCAAGGCGGGCAAGGTCGACCACTGAGCCGCACCGCCCGGCCGCACCGAGCGCCGCGCAGCCCCGACGGGCCGCGCGGCGCTGCTGTTTTCCGCGTGAAGGATCCGGCCGGAGCGGGCCCGCGGCCGGCTACAGCGTGCAGGGCGCTCCGTTGAGCGTGCACGTCTCGGGCTCCTGCGGCGCGCCTTCCGCGGTGAAACCGACGATGACCGAGTCGCCGGGGGGGATGCCCTCGGTATCGGCCGGCTGGCGGGCGACGACGCCGTTCTCGGTCGCCTCCCAGTCCACGTCCCACACGGCGGTGACCGTCGCGCCGCTGAACCCGAGCACGAGCTCCCAGCCGGCCATCTCTTCGCCGCTGGTGTTGGTGAGCGTGATCTCGCCGGTGAAGCCCGCCGTGGACTCCTCGACGGTGGAGTAGTTGATCCGCGCTGCGCCGGCGCCCTCTGCGCCGGCGCGGGGCGAGTCCACTCCGGGATCGGCCTCGCCGGTGGCGCCGTCGGGTGCCGCGCCGGGCTCGCTGGAGGCGCTGGGCGGGGGCGCGCTGCCGTGCTCCACCGGCGGCTCGCTGAAGCGCAGGTAGATCTGCGTGGTGCTGTAGCCGAAGAGGACTGCGGTGAGCGTCACGGCGGAGATCATGAACACGTTGAGCAGGCGCGGCGGCTGCACCCGCTTGGGAACGGTGCTCTCCAGCATGTGGCCCACGGTGGCGAGGGGGCCGGAATGCTCGGGCTCGGACCGGTGCGCACCGCGCCGAGCCTTGCCGGCTCGCTCGGAGTGCCCCATAGAACGCCTTCCGTCGCCGCTCGCGGACCGCCCGCACCGTCGGCGTGCAGATGCGGTACGGGGCGACAGCTTAGCGTGGTTTACCCCGTTGGCCCGACTCCCGCAAGCCTTCGGTGGACACAGCCGCAGCGGCCGGGGCACGCACCCCGTGCGCCCCTCCTCCCGCACGCGTCCCGCGGCCGGCCGGAGGCGGCGGGACGGCGTCAGCCGAAGTGGTTCCATCCGGCCGCGGCGGGCGGGCGGCCGGCGACCGTGACGCCGGACCCGGGGCGGGCCGTTCCGATCGGGGTCCAGCCGCCGGGCAGCGCCGCACCGGGCGGGAAGACGGCGGCCAGGGCGTGGTCTTCGCCGCCGGACAGCATGTAGTCGCGCGGGCTGCGCGCGGGCCCGGGATCCGGGTCCGCGTCCACGGCGGCCAGCAGGTCCACCGCCGCGGCCAGCCCGTCCGGGGGGATGAGGGCGCCGGGGTCGAGGTCGAGGGCGACTCCGGAGGCCGCGGCGATGTGGCCGAGGTCCTGCAGCAGGCCGTCGCTGACGTCGAGCATGGCGCGCGCCCCGGCGCGGGCGGCGGCGGGCCCGGCCGCGTAGGGCGGCGAGGGGCAGCGGTGCTCGGCGAGCGCCGCCGACGCACCGGCGGCGGCAGCCTGGGCTCCGGTGGCGCCGGCCCGGAGCAGGGCGTATCCGGCGGCGGAGAGGCCCAGCGGGCCGGCGACGGCCACGGTGTCCCCGGGGCGGGCGCCGTCCCGGCGCACCTCGGTACCGCCGTCCAGCGTGCCCAGCGCGGTCACCGCGATCGCGATCTTCTCCGCGCGCACGGTGTCGCCGCCGGCGACACCGGCACCGGCCCGGGCGCACTCGGTGCGCAGCCCGGCGGTGAAGTCCTCCACCCAGGCGGCGGGCAGGTCCGCCGGCACGGAGAGGCCGATCAGCAGGCCGGTGGGGCGCGCCCCCATGGCGGCGATGTCGGCGCAGTTCTGCGCGACGGCCTTGCGGCCGACGTCGCCGGGCCCGGACCAGTCGCGGCGGAAGTGCACGTCCTCGACGAGCACGTCCACGGTCGCCACCACGCGCCCGTCGGCCGCGGCAACGAGCGCCGCGTCGTCGCCGGGCCCGAGCAAGACGTCAGCGGTCGACGGGGCGCCCGCCGCGATGCGCGCGATCAGGCCGAATTCACCGAGGTCCCCAATGGTGCTTCCCACGGGGTCCAGGGTACGGTTACCTCTCCGACGCAGTGGTCCAGACCTCCTCGCGGGGAGGATCGCGGTCCCGGCCGCCGCGGCACCGCCGCTCCGGCTCCGACGCTCTCCGGGAGGTTCCCAGTGGTACAGGCCTATGTTCTGGTGCAGACCGATGCGGGTCGGGCGGGCGACCTCCTCGGCCGGGTCCGGTCGATCGACGGTGTCACCCGCGCCGACGACGTCACCGGACCCTACGATGTGATCGTGCACGCCGAGGCGGCCGACATCGATGCGCTGGGCCGCCTCGTGGTCGCCACCATCCAGCAGCTGGACGGCGTCGCGCGCACGCTGACCTGTCCGATCGTGCAGATCTGAGCGAGGGCGTATGCACCGTCCAGCGGCCGCCGCACCCGCCGCCGCGCTGGCAGCGCTGGCCCTGGCGGCTGCGGGCTGCACCGGCGGCGTCGAGGTGCCCGTGCCCGAGCCGGACGAATCGGTCGCGGCGGCCTGCGAGAAGCTCGCCGGCGCCCTTCCGGAGACGCTGTTCGACGAGGAGCGCGCCGAAACCCGCCCCGATTCGCCGCTCACCGCCGCCTGGGGCGACCCCGCAGTGGCGCTGCGCTGCGGGGTGGAGCGCCCGGACGCCTACCAGCCGGACTCCCAGCTGACCGTGGTGGACGAGGTTGCGTGGCTCCCCGAGCCCGCCGACGACCCCACGATGTACACGGCGATGGGCTATCAGGCCTACGTCGAGCTGTCCATCCCGCCGTCCTACACTCCGCCCGCCCAGGGGCTGAACGCGGTGAGCGAGGCCATCACCGCCACCCTGGAGCCGCTGCCCGACGGCGAGTTCTGACGCCGGGCACCGCTCCCGGCACCGCGCGCCCCTCCCCCGGCCGGGCGGTCCGCCCGCCGCCGCGGCCGTGTTCCCCCTCACACCGCGGCGCCCGGCAGGCCCGTCCGGCACCGCCCGTCCGGACGCCCCGCCGGCCGCCACCGCCGCCCCCAATGCCGACATCCCTCCTGGTGAAAGCTTTGCGCGTCGCTACATGGCGGCGCGTGCGGGCGGCGTAGCCTCCCCCGAAGGCGCAACCACCCGGCGGCACCGGCGACGCAGCACACGCCCCCACCCGGTGGATCAACGACAGGGCGTAGCACTACAGTTCGTAGTACTACGGATCGTCGGCTCATTGCGGTCCGTTCGGCACCCGGGGAGGACACATGGAAGCACTAGACCTGGCGCGGTGGCAGTTCGGCATCACGACCGTCTACCACTTCCTGTTCGTCCCCCTCACCATCGGCCTGTCGGTCATCGTCGCCGCCCTGCAGACCGCCTGGTACCGGACCGGCAAGCACGAGTACCTGCGGGCGACCAAGTTCTTCGGGAAGCTGTTCCTGATCAACTTCGCCATGGGCGTGGTGACCGGGATCGTGCAGGAGTTCCAGTTCGGCATGAACTGGAGCGAGTACTCGCGCTTCGTCGGCGACGTCTTCGGCGCACCGCTGGCCATGGAGGCGCTGCTCGCGTTCTTCCTGGAGTCGACCTTCATCGGGCTGTGGATCTTCGGCTGGGACAAGCTGCCGCGCCTGGTGCACCTGGCCTGCATCTGGCTGGCCGCGATCGGCACCAACCTCTCCGCCTACTTCATCCTCGCGGCGAACGCCTGGATGCGGAACCCGGTCGGCTTCGAGGTCAACCCCGAGTCCGGGCGCACCGAGCTGACCAGCATCTGGGCCGTGCTCTCGAACGTGCAGGCGTGGTCGACCTTCCTGCACGTGGTCTCCGCCGCGTTCATCACCGCCGGGCTCTTCGTGGTCGCGGTGAGCGCCTTCAAGCTCTGGCGCAACCAGCACCACGGCGACACCGGCACGCGGGGAGCGGCCCCGCCTCCCGGCGACCGCGAGCTGTTCCGCAAGACGCTGCGGGCCGGCCTGATCGTCACGCTCATCTCCGGCCTCGTGGTGATCGTCTCCGGCGACCACCAGGCCAAGCTCGCCGCGCAGTACGAGCCGATGAAGCTCGCCGCCGCCGAGGCGCTGTGGAACACCGAGGACGGGGCCGACTTCTCCACCTTCGCGGTGGGCGACACCGAGAACCGGACCAACGTCGTCGACTTCACCATCCCGCGGGTGCTGAGCTTCCTGGCGACCGGCACCATCGACGGGACCGTGGAGGGGATGAACGACCTCCAGGCGGAGTACGAGCAGACCTACTCCGAGTACGGCGCGGTCGACTACATCCCCAACGTCTTCGTCCTGTACTGGTCGTTCCGCCTGATGATCGGCCTGGGCCTGTTCGGCGTCGCCGTCTCCGCGCTCGGGCTGCTGCTGACCCGCAAGCAGCGGCTGCCGCGGACGCGCTGGTTCTACTACGCCGCGATCGTGTCCCTGCCGGCGGCGCTCGCGGCGAACATCTGCGGCTGGCTCCTCACCGAGATGGGCCGCCAGCCGTGGACCGTGCACGGCGAACTGCTCACCGCGCACAGCGTCTCGCCCGGGGTGAGCCTGGGGCACGTCGCCTTCTCCCTCGCCATGTTCACGCTCATCTACGGCGTACTGGCGGTGGTCGAGGCGGGCCTGCTCTGGCGCTACATCAAGGCCGGACCCGCGCACGTGGTCCCCGAGCCGGACGACGGCGGCGACGGCTCCGACAGCCCGGTCCCCTCGTTCGCCTACTGAGCCCGCCGCCCCGCCCGCCCCGTCCGCATCGTCTTGAGAGGCCGCCGCACCCATGGATCTCGCAACCGTCTGGTTCATCGCCATCGCGGTCCTGTGGACCGGCTACTTCATCCTGGAGGGCTTCGACTTCGGCGTCGGCGCACTGCTCCCGGTGATCGGGCGGCGCAACGTCGACCGCCGCGTCATGATCAACTCCATCGGCCCGGTCTGGGACGGCAACGAGGTGTGGCTGATCACCGCGGGCGGCGCGATGTTCGCCGCGTTCCCCGCCTGGTACGCCACCGTCTTCAGCGGGTTCTACCTGCCGCTGCTGCTGATCCTGCTGGCGCTCATCGTGCGCGGCGTCGCCTTCGAGTACCGCGCCAAGGGCGACACCGACCGGTGGCGCGCCTGGTGGGACCGGGCGCTGTTCTGGGGCAGCGTGGTCCCGGCGTTCCTCTGGGGCGTGGCGTTCGCCAACATCGTGCGCGGCGTTCCGGTCGACGGAGACGAGATCCTGCACGCCGGGCTGCTGCACCTGCTCAACCCCTACGCGCTGCTCGGCGGGGTGACCACGCTGAGCCTGTTCACCCTGCACGGTGCGGTGTTCCTGAGCCTGAAGACGGGCGGACCGGTGCGCGAGCGCGCCCGCACCGCCGCGCTGTGGACCGCCGCGGTGGCCGTGCCGGCCGGGGCCGCGTTCCTGCTGTGGACGCAGCTCGCCCACGGCGCGCCGTGGACCTGGCCGATCGTGGCCATCGCCGCCGCCGCACTCATCGCCGGGGTACTGCTCACCCTGGTGCACCGGGAAGGATGGGCGTTCGCGGCCACCGCCGTGTCGATCGGCACCGCCACGGTCGCGCTCTTCTCCGTGCTCTTTCCCGACGTGCTGCCTTCGACCATCGACCCGGCCTTCAGCCTGACCGTGCAGAACGCCTCCTCGGCGCCGTACACCCTCACCGTCATGACCTGGGTCGCCGTGGTCTTCCTTCCGGTGGTGCTCGGCTACCAGGCGTGGACCTACTGGGTCTTCCGCAAGCGGGTGACCCAGGAGCAGATCGAGCCCGAGCCCGACTACGGCAGCGGCCCGGAGGAGCCGGCCCCGGCCGGCGGCTGACCGGTACGCGCTGCTCCCCCGCAGCAGCCCGGCCGTCCGCCCCGGCATGTCCCGGACGGCCCCGACAGGAAAGGACCGCAGGCTTGGCGATGCGTCCCCTCGATCCGCGCCTGGTGCGGACGGCGCAGGCCGTCCGGGTGCACCTGGCCGTCACGGCCGCCGCAGGCCTGGCGACGACGGGCCTGGTGCTGCTCCAGGCCTGGCTGCTCTCCGGTGCGATCGCCGGCGCCGCCGGCGGCGCCGCAGCGGGCGCCGTCGCGGGGCTCATCGGCGGTGTCGCCGCGGTGGCGCTCGCCCGCGCAGTCCTCTCCTACGCCGCGGAAGCCATGGCGCTGCGCTCCGCGGCAAACGCCAAGTCACAGCTCCGCCGCCGCCTCATCGCCCACGTCACCGGGGCGGGAGCGCAGGTGGGCGGTGCACCGGGGGCTTCGCCACCCCCGGACGGATCCGCCGGGGCGTCAGGGCCCGGCGGAGCCGCCCCGACGGGCACGGCCGGCGAACTGGCCACACTCGCCACGCGTGGCCTCGACGCGCTGGATGACTACTTCGCCCGGTATCTCCCGCAACTCGTGCTGGCCGTGCTCGTCCCCGTCGCCGTGCTCGCCGTCGTGGCGGGCGCGGACTGGATCTCCGCCGTGGTCATCGGGGTCACGGTGCCGCTCATCCCGGTCTTCATGGCGCTCGTCGGCATGCACACCCAGGCGCGCACCCAGCGCCGGTGGCGGCTGCTGAACCGGCTCGGCGGGCACTTCCTCGACGTCGTCGAGGGCCTGCCGACGCTGGCGGTGTTCCGCCGCGCCAAGGCCCAGGCCGCCATCATCCGCCGGGTCACCGACGAGCAGCGGCGCAGCACGATGGCGACGCTGCGGATCGCGTTCCTCTCGGCGTTCGTGCTGGAACTGGTGGCGACGCTCGCCGTCGCGCTGGTCGCCGTGGAGGTCGGCATCCGGCTGATGTACGGCCACCTCGACTACCGGACGGCGCTGCTGGTGCTCATCCTCGCGCCCGAGGCCTACCTGCCGCTCCGCGAGGTGGGCGCCCGGTTCCACGCGAGCATGGAGGGCGTGGCAGCCGCCGAGCAGGTGTTCACCGAGATCGACCGGCATCCGCTGCAGGCGTCCGGCGCCGCCGCTGCAGCCGCTGCCGCTGCAGCCGGTGCCGCCGCCAGCGCCGCGGGCGCCGCTCCCGGTCCGGACAGCCGGGGCGCCGGTTCTGCCGGTGGCGGTGCAGCCGCCGCCGGCCCGGACGCGGCCGGGCAGCGCATCAGCAGTGCCGGCCGGATCGGCATCGAGCTGTCCGGAGTGGGCCTCACCTATCCGGGGCGCGACCGGCCGGCGCTGGACGGCATCGACCTCGCCGTGCCGCCCGGCCGGGCGGTGCTGCTCTCCGGGCCGAGCGGTTCGGGCAAGTCGTCGCTGCTGCACCTGCTGCTGCGCTTCCAGGCGCCGAGCAGCGGCCGGATCGCCGCGCTCGTTCCGCGGCGCGGGGACGCCGGCTCCGGCGGCCCAGCGGACCTGGACAGCATCGACCTGGACGCGGTCGACCCCGACGTGTGGCGGCGCCGGATCGCGTGGGTCTCCCAGCACCCGTACCTGTTCGACGACACCGTCGCCGGCAACATCCGGCTCGGCGCGCCCGACGCGGACGACGCCGCGGTCCGCCGGGCAGCGCAGCGCGCCGAGGCGGACGGCTTCATCGCCGACCTGCCGCAGGGGTACGCGACCCCGATCGGCGAGCGGGGCGCCCGGCTCTCGGCGGGCCAGCGGCAGCGGATCGCCCTGGCCCGCGCGCTCCTGCGGGACGCGCCGCTGGTTCTGCTGGACGAGCCGACCGCGCACCTCGACCCGGAGAGCGCCGCCGCGGTGCGCCGCGCGGCCGCCCGGCTCCTGGAGGGCCGCACCGCCCTGGTCGCCGCGCACGACACCGGCTGGTCGTCGGTGGTCGACGACGTGGTGGAACTGCCCGCACCCGCGGCGGAGGGGGTCCGATGACGGAGTCCGCAGCACCGGCCCCGCACCCGGAGGGCCCCGTGCCCCCGCCGGCCGGCGGCGCCTACGGACCGGAGGGGCGCCCCGGCCGGGATCCGCTGGCCCGGATGGTCCTGCTGGCCCGGCCGCGCAGTGCCCGGTTCGCCCTCGGCATCGTGCTGGGCGCCGCCGCCACCGCGGCCGGCGTCGCGCTGCTCAGCGTGGCCGCCTGGCTGCTGGCGATGGCCGCACAGCACCCGCCGATCACCGCGCTGAGCGTGGCGATCGTCGCCACGCGCGCGCTCGGAGTCTCCCGCGGCCTCACCCGCTACCTGGAGCGGATCACCACCCACGACGCCGCGTTCCGCACCCTGGCCGACGTGCGGGTGCGGGTCTACGAGCGGCTGGCGGCAACCGAGCCGGTCCGCCGGTTCCGCTCCGGCGACCTGGTGTCCCGGCTGGTCAACGACACCGAGTCGACCCAGGACCTGCTGATCCGCGGACTCACCCCGCCGCTGGCCGCGCTGCTGACCGGCAGCGCCGCGGTGGCGGTGTGCACGGCTCTGTTCGCGCCGGGCGGTGCCGTGCTCGCCGCCGGGCTCCTGCTGGCCGGCGTCGCGGTGCCGCTCGCCGCGGCGGCTCTGGGCCGCGGTCCGGGCCGGCGGCAGGCGGCAGCGCGCGCCGAGCTGTCCACCGCGCTGGTCGACACCCTGCACGGCGCGCCGGACCTGATCGCCTACGGGGCGATGGAGCGCGCGGTCGCCCGCGTGGAGCAGGCCGATGCCGAGCTCACCCGGCAGGCGCGCCGCGACGCCGGGCTGCTCGGCCTGGGCGCTGGCGCGACCGCCCTGGTCACCGGACTCTCGGTCTGGGGTGCGCTGCTGCTCGGCGTGGCAGCGGTGGAGCGGGGCGCGCTCGAAGCGGTACCGCTGGCCGTGGTGGTGCTGACGGTGCTGGCGGCCTTCGAGATCGCCGCGCCGCTGCCGGCGGTCGCCGCCCGGCTCGGCGCGATGCGCGCGGCCGGCGAGCGGCTGTTCGGCGTGCTCGACACGCCGCCGCGGGTGGCCGAGCCGGCCGAACCGGCGCCGGTGCCGGCGCGCTCTCCGATGCGGCTGCAGGTGCGCGGCCTGCGGGTCCGGTACGGCCCCGCGGAGCCGTGGGCGCTGCGCGGGCTCGACCTCGACGTACCGGACGGCGCGACCGTCGCGGTGATCGGCCCGAGCGGCGCCGGCAAGTCGACGCTGGCGTCGGTGGTCTTCCGGTTCCGCGACCCCGACGCGGGCACGGTGCTGCTGGACGGGACCGACATCACCGCGCTGGAGCGGGACGGCGCCCGCAGCATCGTGAGCGGTGTGCCGCAGGACCCGCACATCTTCACCAGCACGGTCCGGGAGAACCTGCGGCTGGCCCGGCCCGAGGCGGCCGAGGACGACCTGTGGGCGGCGCTGGAGCGCGCCCGGCTGGCTGCGGAGGTGCGGCGGCTGCCGGAAGGGCTGGACACCGAGGTCGGCGTGCACGGGACGCGGTTCAGCGGCGGCATGCGGCAGCGGCTGGCGCTGGCCCGGGCGCTGCTGGCCGACCCCCGCCTGCTGGTCCTCGACGAGCCGACCGCGCACCTGGACGCCGAGACCCGCGACGCCGTCGCCGCCGACCTGCTCGACGCCGCGGCCGACCGGACCACACTGCTCATCACGCACGACCTGGCCGGGCTCGACCGGGTCGACCGGATCGCCGTCGTGGTCGGCGGACGGGTCGTCCAGCACGGCACCCACGCCGAGCTCGCCGGCCGGCCCGGCTGGTACGCCGACGCCCTGGCCGCGACCGGCTGAGCGGGCCCGCCTGGGTCCGCGGGCCGGCCGCGCCGGGCGGGGCCTCTCGGCAGCGCGCGACCGCCCTTCCGGAGAGCAGGGCCGCCGCCGGTACCCGGGCGCGCGCTGCCACGGCCGCACGCCACCGGCCAGAGCCGGCGGCGGCCGCCGGCAGCACGCCCCACCGCAGCCGGCCGCTCCCGGCCAGGCCGCGCCTGCACGGAGCACGCCGTTCCGGTCGCGCC
>NZ_BAAGXT010000027.1:0-79109 GCF_054779695.1 Nocardiopsis coralliicola
GGCGGCCGGGGCGCGCCGGCTGCGCCGACCGACCCGTTGACCGCGCCGGCCCCGCAGCCCCGGGGCCGGCCGCAGCAGACCGCAGGGCGCGCCCGCGCGCCCGAGAGCCGCCGCCCCTGCGGCGGCACACAGGAAAGGACGCCGTGGTGAGCGCGGAAGACTCGGCCGCCGTTGATCCCGTCCCCGCTGAGGCGCGCGAGCGCCACGCCGAACTGTCGCAGGAGCTCGACGACCACAGCTACCGCTACTACATGCAGAGCCCGATCATCTCCGACGCGGAGTACGACGGGCTCATGCAGGAGCTGCGTGCCCTTGAGGAGCGCTATCCGGAGCTGGTCACCCAGGACTCGCCCACCCAGAAGGTCGGCGCGCCGATCAGCAACGAGTTCGCGCCGGTGGAGCACCTGCGCCGGATGGAGAGCCTCGCCAACGCCTTCAGCGCCGACGAGCTGTCCGCCTGGGCGGACCGGGTGGCCGGCGAGGCACCGGTCGACGCGTACCTCTGCGAGCTGAAGATCGACGGGCTCGCCGTCGACCTCGTCTATGAGAACGGCAGGCTGACCAGCGCCGCCACCCGCGGCGACGGGCGCGTCGGCGAGGACATCACGCTCAACGTGCGCACCATCGCCGCCGTCCCCGACCACCTCGACGGGTCGGTCCGCCCGGCGCCCGAGCTGCTCGAAGTACGCGGCGAGGTGTTCCTGCCGGTGGAGGAGTTCGGCGCGCTCAACCGCCGGCTGCTCGCCGAGGGAAAGCCGGAGTTCGCCAACCCGCGCAACGGCGCGGCGGGCTCGCTGCGCCAGAAGGACCCGCGGATCACCGCCACCCGGCCGCTCACCATGATCGCGCACGGCGTCGGCGCGCACCGCGGGGTGGAGTTCACCCACCAGTCGCACGTCTACGACCTGCTCCGCGATTGGGGCATCCCGATCAGCGACCGGTACCGGGTGGTCGGCTCCCTGGCCGAGGTGCGCGCCTTCGTCGACTACTACGGCGAGCACCGGCACGAGCCGGCCTACGAGATCGACGGCGTCGTGGTGAAGGTCGACGACGTCACCCTGCAGCGCCGCCTCGGCTCCACCTCCCGTGCGCCGCGCTGGGCGATCGCCTACAAGTACCCGCCGGAGGAGGTCACCACCAAGCTGACCGACGTCCGCGTCAACGTCGGCCGCACCGGGCGGGTCACGCCGTACGGGGTGATGGAGCCGGTGCGCGTCGCCGGCTCGGAAGTCGAGTTCGCCACCCTGCACAACGCGCAGGAGGTCGCGCGCAAGGGCGTCCTGATCGGCGACACGGTCGTCCTGCGCAAGGCCGGCGACGTGATCCCGGAGATCGTCGGCCCGGTCGCGGAGCGCCGGGACGGCTCCGAGCGGCCCTTCCAGATGCCGGAGACGTGCCCGGAGTGCGGCACACCGCTCGGCCAGCAGAAGGAGGGCGACGTCGACCTGCGCTGCCCCAACGCGCGGCGCTGCCCGGGCCAGCTGCGCGAGCGGCTGTTCTACGTCGCCGGCCGCAAGGCGCTGGACATCGAGACGCTCGGCTACGTCGCCGCAACAGCGCTCACCCAGCCGCTGGAGCCGGCCGAGCCGCCGCTGGCCGACGAGGGCGACCTGTTCGACGTCACTGTGGAGCAGCTGCTGCCGATCCGCACCCTGGTACTCGACCCCGACACGACCGAGCCCAAGACCGACCCCAAGACCGGTGAGCCGAAGGTCGTCACGTTCTTCGCCAACGCCGACGGCGAGCCGAAGAAGACCGTCGAGCGGCTCTTCGCCGAGCTGGAGGCGGCCAAGGAGCGGCCGCTGTGGCGGGTGCTGGTGGGGCTGTCCATCCGGCACGTCGGCCCGCGCGCGGCCGAGGACCTGGCCCGGCACTTCCGCTCGATGGATGCGATCGAGTCCGCAACCGAGGAGGAGCTCGCCTCGGTCGAGGGGATCGGACCGACCATCGCCGCCTCCATCCGCGAGTGGTTCGCCGAGGACTGGCACCGCGACATCGTCGCCAAATGGCGGGCCGCGGGTGTCCGCATGGCCGACGAGGGCGCCGACAGCGGGCCCCGCCCGCTCGACGGCACCACCGTCGTCGTGACCGGATCGCTGGAGGGCTTCACCCGGGACGGCGCCAAGGAGGCCATCGCGGAGCAGGGCGGCCGCGCCTCCGGCTCGGTGTCGAAGAAGACGCACTTCCTGGTGGCCGGCGACAGTCCGGGCAGCAAGTACGACAAGGCCGTGAAGCTCGGTGTCCCGGTGCTCGACGAGGACGGCTTCGGAGTCCTGCTCCGGCAGGGCCCGGAGGCGGCCGCGGCCGTCGCCGTCACCGGCGGCGAGGACGGCGCCGGCGGGGACTCCGCCGACGCCTAGGGCGTGCCGGGCGGGCACCTGTCCTGCTGCGCGGCGCCCCGGCGCGCCCCTCGCGACGTATCTCCTCTCCTCGACGGGAGAAGCCCGCCCTGACCCCCTCGTCGGCCGTGCGGCGGGTGCACTGCCGGCACCGCTCGCGGCAGACGCCGTCCGCCCGGCACGCCCCGAGGGCGCGCGCCCGGAGGTGGTGCTCCGGGCGACAGGGCCCCGCCGCAGCCGGTACCGGCCAACCGCCGGGAGCCGGCGCCGAAGCGTCTGAAACCGCGGCGCCGGAAGCGGGCGGCTGCCCCGCGGCAGCCGCACGCTTCCGCGTCAGCCCAGCGCCGGCCGCTCCCTCCCGCGCGGCCGGAGCTTCCCCGGCGTGCCCGCCCGCGGCACCGCCGTGCGCTGAAACAGCCCACCATGCGCGACCGCGGCGCTACCCGTCGCAGTACTCTGGGGGCGGGCGCGCGATACCCGACCTTTCGGCCGACGTCTTACGCAACGTCCCCGTATGGCGACACCTGGTGATGAAGAGTCGTAAGCTGGGCAGAGTCGCGGGCACCGATTCGGTCGTTTCGCGGCGCCGAACCGGCCGCATCCGCTGCCGCCTCGGATGGAAAGGGTGGGAACCGGCACCGCGCATGGACGTACCGAGACGACAACCGCCGCAACGGATACCGGGACAGGTACCGAGCTGATGAGGGACCCGAACAACACGCGGGACATCGGCCCGCGGGCCGGCACCCCGCTCTGGTGGTACCTGGCCGGCGGCACGGCCGCGGGAGCGGCGCTGCTGGCCGGGTCGCTGGCGTGGTCGGGGCGGGACAACCTGCTGCTCCTCGCCGAGCAGCCGCTGGTCTGGGTCGTCCTGTGCATGGTGGTCCTCGGCGAACTGCGCCCCATCGCCACCGCCGGGTCGGCCACCGACGAAGGCGCGCCCACCTCGCTGCCGTTCTCCTTCGCGCTGCTCATCTTCGTCGGGCTGCCCGCGGCCGCCGCGGTGCAGGCGGTGGCCACCCTCGTCGCGGGGACGATGCGCCGGCACTCGCTGCACCGCACCGCGTTCAACGCCGGCCAGTACGTGCTCTCGCTCGGCGTCGCAGACGCCGTCCTGCGGCTCTTCCACGCGCCCGCCTCCGCCTACCCGTGGGTGCCCGACGGCGCCGAGCTGCTGCTCGTCGCGCTGGCGGCCGCCGCCTACTTTGTGACCAACCTGGTCCTGGTCGAGTGCGCGGTCGCCATGCACGAGCGGGCGCCGCTGCACACGGTGCTGGGCAAGGACTTCGGCCAGCGGCTCTTCGTCAACGGCGTGCTGCTCGGCCTGGCTCCGCTGGTCGTCGTCACCATGGCGCAGTCGATCTGGCTGGTCCCGCTGTTCGCGCTGCCCCTGGCCGCGCTCTACGTCAGCGCCACCCTCTCGGTCACCCGCGAGCACCAGGCCAACCACGACGAGCTGACCGGCCTGGCCAACCGCAAGCTGCTCATCCTGCGCACCGAGGAGGCGCTGACCGAGGCCCGTCAGCGCGGGCACCGCGTCGGGCTGCTCCTGCTCGACCTGGACCGGTTCAAGGAGGTCAACGACACCCTGGGCCACCCCACCGGTGACCGGCTGCTGCAGATCGTCGCGCTGCGCCTCACCCACAGCGTCCGCCCGGGCGACCTGGTCGCGCGGCTGGGCGGGGACGAGTTCGCCGTGCTGCTGCCGCAGGTGCGCGATGCCGCCTCGGCCCGGGAGGTCGCCGCCCGGCTGCGCGTCTCGCTCGCCGAGCCCACCCGGATCGACGGGATGGACTTCGACCTGGAGGCCAGCGTCGGCATCGCCCTGTTCCCCGAGCACGCGCCCGACTTCGAGATGCTGCTGCAGCGCGCCGACGTCGCGATGTACGTCGCCAAGGAGCGCCGCACCGGCGCCGAGTCCTACACGCCGCAGAAGGACCGCCACTCCACCGCCCGGCTCAGCCTCTTCGGCGAGCTGCGCCGCGCCCTGGTCGAAAAGGAGCTGGAGATGTTCTTCCAGCCCACCGTCGACCTGTCCACCCGCGGCACGGTGGGCCTGGAGGCGCTGGTGCGCTGGCGGCACCCGCAGCGCGGCGTGCTGGAGCCGCACGACTTCGTGCCGCTGATCGAGCAGTCCTACCTGATCCGCGGCTTCACCCACGAGGTCCTGGAGCAGACCCTCACCCGGCTGGCCGAATGGCGGGCCGCCGGCCACACCGTGCCGGTCGCGGTGAACCTGTCTGCCCGCGAACTGCTCGATCCCACGCTGCCCGGCGTGGTCGAGGCCGCCCTGCGCCGGCACGGAGTCCCCGCCGCGGCGCTGCGCCTGGAGATCAGCGAGCGCGTCGTGGTCGCCGAGGCCGACGCGGTCACTCCGGTCATCCTGGCGCTGGCCGACATCGGCGTGCCGCTCAGCCTCGACGACTTCGGCACCGGCTACTTCACCCTGGCCCGCCTCAACGGCCTGCCCGTGGAGGAGATCAAGGTCGACCCCTCCTTCGTGCGCCGGATCGCGGACGGCGGAGACGGCCGCACCATCGTCGCGTCGGCGGTCGCCCTGGTGCGCACCCTCGGCATGCGCTCGGTGGCCGAGGGCGTGGAGGACTCCGCCACCGCCGACGCCCTGCGCGCCATGGGCTGCGACGCCGCGCAGGGCCGCTTCTTCGCGCCGCCCCTGGAAGCCGCGGCGGTCACCGCGCGGCTCCGCGCCGAGTACCCGCCCGATCCCGGCGGACTCCCCGGCGAGCGCAGGATCGGGCAGTTCTAGGGCGTGTTGGGTGGGCAACTGTCCTGCTGCGCGTCGCCCGGGCGTATTCGGGGAACGCCGGCGGCCCCCGACCCGCCCGCGCCGCGGAGCGGACCCGGGCGGCCGGACTCGGGGCGGACCCCGACGCAGGACTGCCGCGCGGTCATAGGATCGGGGCGTGGTGAACGCACGCCCGACGGCTCTGAGCAGAGAGCGGTACATGTCCGGAGGTACTGCGCCATCGCCCGCGGTGGGCGCGTCGTGGGCGGGCGGCTGTCGGTCGACTTCGGCAGAGGAGTGCTGTGCGGCCATAGGATTGGCTTGTCGTGAACCGCGTGTGGTCGGGTGTGCCTGGCGGTTGGGTCCCCTCCGGCTGCGCACTCGACGGCCCCAGAGCAGAGAACGGTACGTATCTACATGACCGCCATCACCCGTGATGAGGTCGCGCACCTCGCCCGGTTGTCGCGGCTGGCACTGAACGAGGACGAGCTCGAACCCCTCGCCGCCCAGCTCGACGAGATCATCTCCGCAGTGGCGAAGGTCCAGCAGGCCGCCGAGGGCGACATCCCGCCGAGCTCGCACGCGCTGCCGCTGACCAACGTCTACCGCCCCGACGAGGCGCAGCCCGGCCTCACCCCCGAGCAGGCGCTCGCCGGCGCCCCGGCGGTGGAGGACCAGCGGTTCCGCGTCCCGCAGATCCTGGGCGAGGAGGAGTAGCGATGAGCAGCGAACTGATCGGGCTGAGCGCGGCCGGGCTGGGTGCGGCCATCGCGCGCGGCGAGGCGTCGGCTGCCGACGCGGCGACCGCCTACCTGGACCGTATCGGCGAGGTCGACGGCGGCATCAACGCGTTCCTGCACGTGGACCGCGAGGCGACGCTGGCGCAGGCGCGCGCGGTGGACGAGCGGCGCGCGGCGGGTGAGGAGCTGGGCCCGCTGGCCGGTGTGCCGATCGCGCACAAGGACGTGTTCACCACCTCCGACATGCCCACCACGGCGGCCTCGCGCATGCTCGAGGGCTGGACACCGCCCTACGACGCGACCGTCACCGAGCGGCTGAAGTCCGCCGGCATGGTGGTGCTCGGCAAGACCAACATGGACGAGTTCGCGATGGGCTCCTCCACCGAGAACTCCGCGTTCGGCCCCACCCGCAACCCGTGGGACACCGGCCGCGTGCCCGGCGGCTCCTCCGGCGGCTCCTCTGCGGCGGTGGCCGCGTTCGAGGCGCCGCTGGCGACCGGCACCGACACCGGCGGCTCGATCCGCCAGCCGGCCGCGGTCTGCGGCCTGGTCGGCGCGAAGCCCACCTACGGCGGCTCGTCCCGCTACGGGCTGATCGCGTTCGCGTCCTCGCTGGACACGCCGGGCCCGTTCGCCCGCACCGTGGAGGACGCCGCGCTGCTGCAGGAGGCATTCTCCGGGCACGACCCGCGCGACTCCACCTCGATCGACTCGCCGGTGCCGCCGGTCGTCGAGGCGGCGCGCCGGGCCGACGTGTTCGGGATGACCATCGGCGTGGTGCGCGAGTTCGGCGGCGAGGGATACCAGGCCGGCGTGCTGCAGCGGTTCCAGGAGAGCGTCGAGCTGCTGGAGTCGCTCGGCGCGAAGGTCGTCGAGGTCTCCTGCCCGAGCTTCGACACGGCCCTGGCCGCCTACTACCTCATCGCGCCGAGCGAGGCGTCGTCCAACCTGGCCCGCTTCGACGCGATGCGCTACGGCCTGCGGGTCGGCGACGACGGCTCGCGCGGCGCCGAAGAGGTCATGGCGCTGACCCGCGCCGAGGGCTTCGGCCCGGAGGTGAAGCGCCGCATCATCCTCGGCACCTACGCGCTGTCCAGCGGCTACTACGACGCCTACTACGGTTCGGCGCAGCAGGTCCGCACGCTCATCAAGCGGGACTTCGACGCGGCGTTCGGCCAGGTGGACGTGCTGGTGTCGCCGACGGCGCCGACCACGGCGTTCCCGCTGGGGGAGCGGACCGGCGACCCGATGGCCATGTACCTCGCCGACCTGTGCACGATCCCGACCAACCTCGCGGGCAACGCGGCCCTGTCGGTGCCGTGCGGCCTCGCTCCGGAGGACGGCCTCCCGGTCGGCCTGCAGGTGATGGCGCCGGCGCTGGCCGACGACCGCACCTACAGGGTGGGCGCGGCCCTGGAGGCGGCGCTGCGCGACCGCGACGGCGCCGCGTTCCTCGACCGCAGCCCCTACGCGGTCTAGGGCAAGCAGGCCTGCAGTTCGGCACCTTTCGGCGCCCCCGGCCACCGGCCGGGGGCGCCGCGTGCGCTGTACCCGTGCCGGCGGAGCCCCCCGGCCGCACCGCAGCGGTGCCGGGCCGGGCGCCTGCCGTGCCCGCGGACGCGCCACGGCCCCGCAGCCGGGCGGCTGCGGGGCCGTGTGCAGTTCCGGACGGGCCGGACCGGGGATCCGGTCAGGCTTCGTCGACGGCGCTGCGGCGCTTGCGGCTCAGGTACATGGCCGCACCGCCACCCGCGACGGCGGCGACGGCCGCGCCGATGAGCGCGGTCAGGGCGCTACCGGTGACCGGCAGGCCGCCCTGGTCCTCGTCCTTCTCCGGGGCCGGCTTGTCGTCCGGCTTGTCCGTCTCCTCCGGAGCGCTGGGCGACGGCGACGGCTCCTCCGGGGTCTCCGTCTCCTCCGGCGGCGGCGGGGTCTCGCCGCCCTCGGACGCCGCCCAGGAGACCGACGCGCCGGCGGTGACCTCGGTCGACTTGCCGGCGGCGGTGATCAGCGTCTGGGTGGCCTCCTCGCCCTCGGCGCCCTTGAACAGGCGGCCGACCTCGACCGTGGCCGAGACGGTGCCGGAGACGCTGGCCTGGCCGGCCTCGGCGTCCTCGGCGACCTGGAAGCCGAAGGTGTCGCCGTTGGCGACCTCCTCGACGGGCTCGCCCGACTCAAGGTCGACCAGCTGCACGCCCTCGGGCGCGTCCAGGGTCAGCGGCACGGAGTCGGCGCTGGTGGCGACCGTGAACTCGCCGATGGTCTCGCCGGCGGTGCCCTCGGCGGACCCGGGGGTGATGGTCAGCGAAGCCTGCGGCTCCTCGACCTCCTGGTCCTGGGCGTTCTCGACCAGGCTGTCGTACAGGGCATCGACGTTTCCGTCCTTGCCCTTGTCCAGCTCGACACCGTTGCTGAAGTGCCAGATCGCGGCCTGGGTGCCCGCGATGGCCTGCTCCTGGGTGAGGCCCTCGATCTTGGTGGCCTCGGCCAGCGTGGCCACGTCGACCTTGGGGAAGGAGTTCTGCAGGATCCAGTGGACCTTGCCGGCGTCCTCAGTGGAGCCCTTGCCCGGGTAGTTGGCCCAGGCGTCCTCCTGGTAGGCCGCGCCCTTGCGGATGTTGGTCTCGTAGTCGATGCAGTACGTCTTCAGCACGGTGCCGTCTTCGAGGGTGAGGTCGAAGACGCTGGTGCCGATCGTGCTGCCGTTGACGGAGACCTTCTGGCCAGCGGTGCTGGTGCCGTCGTAGACGCCCTTGGCGCCGGAGGCCAGGGCGGGGGCCCCGGAGAACCCGAAGGCCAGGGCGGCGGCGGTGGTGGCGGCCGCGAAGGCGGCCGCGCGCCGGCCGCGGCGCGGTGCGCTGTGCGGAATGGTCGTCTCGATCAAATTGTGTCCCGGTGGATTTGAGGGAACCGGATTGCGGCGGGCGCACCCACGCCGTGCTGGAGGGCACGGTGGAAATCGGGGTGGGCGCAGGCCCGAGGGTGCGGGTCCGGAACGGCGCGGCGGACGCGGGCGCTCGAAGGGCGGCCGCGGGCCGTGGCTCTCGGGAATTGAGATGCGTGGTGGGGCTTCCGGACTACCGCACCGCCTGATCTTAGCGACCCGATTACGGTCTTCCAACATGGTTCGCGGAATTAGTCAGAATCGATGAGCTAGGTCGGGCTCGCGGCACTATGTCGCAATTCTCGACCTGCGGAAATGTCGAAAACCGCGAGTTCGGGGGCTGTGGACAACGGGCTCTCGTGCCGCTGCCCTGACGTTTTCGGACCCCGGTGGTTTACCTGCCGACGTGGCCGTTTGCGGAACTCTGCGCCCTGCCGCGGCCGGCGTGACTCCGGTCTCAGGCCGCGTGATTACGCAGTGTTCCGTGCCCCCTGGGGCATTCGGGACCATTGATTGCGGTGGGGCGGCGCCGCAATGGGGGTGCCGGCCCGCGCGGCAGCCGGAGTGCGCAATCGGGCCGCCGGTTTCAGCGCCGCCGCCGCGCCAGGGCCATCGCCGCCGCCCCGGCCAGCGCGAGGACCGCGCCGGCCGCCAGGAGACTGCCCAGCCAGGTGCCGGTGCGGGCGAGCGCCGCGGGCTCATCCGCTCCGGGCTGCGGCGACGGTGAGGGCGCGGGAGCTGCGTCGGGCTGCCCGCTGGGGACCGGGCCCGCGGCGTCCGGCGCCACCGGCGTCCCCGGCGGGGGAGCCGTCGGAGCGGCCTCGGCCGGAGCGGTGGCATCAGGGCCCCACACGGCCTTGACGGTGTCGGTGCGCGGCGCCGAGGCGGCCTCGGCCGTCACCATCGCCACGGCGGCGACGCCGTCGCGGCCCACGAACGGGCGGCCGGGCTCGATCGCCGCATCCTCCACCGCCGCATACACGGTGGCCACGCCCGCGGCGCCCGGGTCGGGCGCGCGCAGGAAGAACTCGCCGCCGTCGGACACCCGCTGCAGCGCGGTGCCGTCGGCGTCGGTCAGCGCCGCGCCCTGCGCACCGCGCACGTCGACCCGGACCGGGCCGGAGGCCGTGGTGGACACGGTGAACGGCCCCATCGGGCCGCCGGGGCCACCGCCGTCCAGCCGCTCGGGGGAGAGGTGCAGCGCCGGCGCCGCGAGCGGGCCGTCCTGGCCCTCCGCGCCGTCCACCAGGTGCCGGTAGAGGCGGAGGACACCGGGGTCGTTGGCGCCGCTGCGCGGCGGAGCGGGCTCCGCGCCGTCGGTGTAGTGCCAGATCGCGGCTTGGGCGGCCGCGATGGCCTGGGCCTCGGAGAGCTCGGACAGCCCGGCCCGGCGGGCCAGCGTGTCCAGGCCGTTCTCCGGGTAGGCGTTGCGCACGATCCAGGTGACGGGGCCGGCGGCGCGGTCGGCCCCGGTGCCCGGGGCCGCGTCGTCCCAACCGCCTTCGACATAGGGGGCGGACGGGTCAGGCTCGGTGGCGAGCGCCGTGCCGTAGGCGGCGGCGCTCGCGTCGTCGGTGATGCGGAGCCGGTACAGGGCGGTCGGCACTTCGCGCCCGTTGGAGAGGACCACGGGGGCGCCGGGGACGGCCTCGCGCTCCACCCGCGACACGCCGCCCTGCGCGGAAGCGGGTGCGGCCGGAGCGGCGACGGCTGCCGCGGCGGCGAAGGCGCCGGCCAGCAGGGCGGCCAGGACGGGGCGCAGGAACGAGCGGGAGCGGGCCGGTGCGGCAGCCGCCCGACGGGCGCGCAGGACCGTCCGGCGGCGGAGCAGAGCAGCACGGGACACGGTGCGTGATCTCCTTCGCGCGGAACGTGGTTGCTGCCAGCGTAGCCGCCGGGCCCCCTCGTGTCGGGAGGAACCGCCCCCCGTATCCCGATCGTGCGCGCTCTGTGACATTGCGCCCGGCCCGCTCGGGCAGGTCCGCGGCATCGGTAGGCTTCAGGCAGATCCCCGCTTCCGCGCCGGCGTGCAGCCGGCAGGGGGAGCGGTGCAGTCGGGGCGCGCGCGGCGCGCCCCGGGCCGATGTCCACGGATGAACAGAACGGGTTGTGCGGCGATGGTCGACGCGGTGAAGAACGCCCCTGCCGCGAGCGGAGCTCCGGCGCCGGTGGCGTACGAGGACGCGGTGCAGCGGTACGCGCCGCTGCTGGGCCTCGAAGTACACATCGAGCTGGGCACCGCCTCGAAGATGTTCTGCGCGTGCGCGACCGCGTTCGGCGGCGACCCCAACACCCAGGTGTGCCCGGTCTGCCTCGCCCTGCCCGGTGCGCTGCCGGTGGTCAACGCCACCGCCGTGGAGAGCGCGATCCGCCTCGGCCTGGCGCTGAACTGCTCCATCGCGTCCTGGTGCCGGTTCGCCCGGAAGAACTACTTCTACCCGGACATGCCGAAGAACTACCAGATCTCCCAGTACGACGAGCCGCTGTGCAGCGACGGCCACCTCGACGTCACCGTCGACACGCCGGACGGCCCCCGCGAGGTCCGGGTGCCCATCGAGCGCGTGCACATGGAGGAGGACACCGGCAAGAGCGCCCACGTGGGCGGCTCCACCGGCCGCATCCACGGCGCCGACCACTCCAACGTCGACTACAACCGGGCCGGCATCCCGCTGCTGGAGATCGTCACCCGCCCGATCGAGGGCGCCGGCGACCTCGCCCCGGCGGTGGCCCGCGCCTACGTCGCCGAACTGCGCGCGCTCGCCCGCTCGCTGGGCATCTCCGACGTCCGCATGGAGGAGGGCTCGCTGCGCTGCGACGTGAACGTGTCGCTGTCGCCGGCGGGCTCCGACGAGTGGGGCACCCGCTCGGAGACCAAGAACGTCAACTCGCTGCGCTCGGTCGACCGCGCCGTGCGCTCCGAGATCGAGCGGCAGGCCGGCGTGCTCGACGCCGGCGGCCGCGTGGTGCAGGAGACCCGCCACTTCCAGGAGAACACCGGTACCTCGGTGTCCGGCCGGAGCAAGGAAGAGGCGCAGGACTACCGCTACTTCCCCGACCCCGACCTGGTGCCGGTCGCGCCGAGCGCCGACTGGGTCGAGGAGCTGCGCGCCGGGCTGCCCGAGCTGCCCTCCGCCCAGCGCGCCCGGGTGCGCGCCGAGTGGTCGCTCACCGATGAGGAGCTGCGCGACCTCGTCAACGCCGACGCCATCGAGCTGGTCGCCGCGACCGTCGCCGCCGGCGCAGGGCCGGACGAGGCGCGCAAGTGGTGGCTGAACGAGCTGTCCCGCGCCGCCTCGGACCGCAGTACCGAGCTCGCCGCGCTGCCGGTCAGTCCGGAACAGGTCGCGCGGGTCTGCGCGCTGGTGGCCGAGGGCACGCTCACCAACAAGCTGGCACGCCAGGTCGTCGACGGCGTGCTCGCCGGAGAGGGCGGCCCGGACGAGGTCGTCGAGGCCCGCGGGCTCGCCGTCGTCAGCGACGACGCGGAGCTGGGCGCGGTGGTCGACCAGGCCATCGCCGACAACCCCGATGTGGCCGAGAAGATCCGCGGCGGCAAGGTGGCCGCGGCCGGCAAGCTGGTCGGCGACGTCATGAAGGCCACTCGCGGCCAGGCCGACGCCGGGCGCGCCCGCGAGCTCATCCTGGAGCGGCTCGGGGCCGGCTGATCAGTGCCGGATCCGGTGCGGGGCGGGGAGTGATGGCGGTCACCCACCGTGCACGGTTCGTCGCCGGGTCTCCGCCCGTCCTCAATCCCAGCGTGACCTTGCGTGCATACCGTTGCGGCGCAAGGAATGCCGTGACCGGCGGGAACGGTGCCCGGTGTGCCGCTGGTGCCAGTGCGCCGCGCGGTGCTGCGCAGCGCCGCCGGCCAGTACCGGAGGCCGTGCGGCCGCGCCGCGGGCCCGGATGTGCCGGAGCGGTGCCGGAGCGGACGGCTCCGGGGGACGGAGCGCAGCGCCGGGGCACCGGCGCAGCGCCGAACGGCGGCGGATGCGCCGCAGTGCACAGCGCCATCGACCGAAGGGGTGCCCAGTGAGATCGCCCGCGGCGGTGGCCCCATGACGGGCATACACCGGATCTGGATCGCCGGCATCGCGGCGGTCACCGTGCTCTACGCCCTCGGCACCCTGGTGCCGACGGGGACCGGGGTGACGCTCACCTCGGCGCTGGGCAGCTGGCCGGCCGGTGTCGCCGCGGCGGCCGCCGCGGCGTCGCTGCTGTACGCGTCCCGCCAGCGCGCCGCGACCTCGGCCGACGACGCGGCCAACGCCGACGGCGCCGACGGCGCGGGCGCGATGCGCCTGCTCGGGTTCGCCGCTGCCGCGTGGAGCGCCGGCGCCGTCACCCTGGCCCTCACCGGGCTGCTGGTGACCAGCCCCGCCGTGTCGCTCACCCTCAGCGACCTGTTCTCGCTGGCCGCGCTGCCGCTGTTCGTGCTGGGCTTCATCCGGTTCGCCCCGCTGCCGCACGGCATGCGCCCGATCACCCGGCACTTCACCGACAGCTACGTCGCGGCCGCCGCGGTGTTCTCGGTGGTGTGGCTGCTGCTGTTCGCGCCGCTCTACACCGAGCTCAGCGATGGCGGCGAGTTCCTCGGCTTCGCGCTGGTCTACCCGGTCGCCGACATCGCGGTGCTCTGCCTGCTGGCGCCGCTGGTGTTCACCTCGCCGCACAGCACCCGGCGCGCGGTGCTCATCGCGATGGGCGCGTTCGTCATCGTGTGCGGCGCCGACCTCATCGGCGCCGTCACCCGGCTCACCGGCACCGCGCCGGCCGGCGGCATCGAGTACCCGGTCCGGGTGCTCGGCTTCGCGCTGCTGGCGCTGCTGCCCTGGCTGATCCGGGACCGGGCCGGCGCCGATCCGCGGCGCATCACCGGCCGCGCCCTCTACCGGTTCGCTCCCGAGATTGCGGCGTGCGGCGCACTCGCGGTGGGCGCCGTCGTGCTCACCATCGCCGCGCTGCGGATGGCCGACGTCGCGCCCGCGCTCGCCGTGGCCGCCGGGTCGTCGGTGCTGGTACTGCTGGTGCGCATGGTGGGCCTGCTGGAGGAGAACGGCACGCTCACCCGGATGCTCAGCACCCGGGAGAGCCACTTCCACGAGCTGGCCCGCAACAGCGGCGACGTCATCCTCATCCTGGAGCAGGACGGCCGCGTCTTCTACGCCAGCCCGGGCGCCGCCGAGTCCTTCGGCTACGGGCTGGACGACCTGGTCGCCGAGCCGCTGACCGCGATCATCCACCCCGAGGACCTGCCCCGGGCCGGCGCGGTGGCGCAGGTGTTCGAGCGCGGCTCGGACAGCGTGCACCTGCGGGTGCGCGCCCGCGCCGGAGACGGGACGTGGCGGCACACCGAGTCCACCGTGTCGCTGTACGAGCAGCCCGGCGAGCCCGACCGGCTGCTGGTCACCACCCGCGACATCAGCGCCCAGGTGGCGCTGGAGGACCAGGTCAACCACCTGACGTTCCACGATGGACTCACCGGCCTGCCCAACCGGGCCTATCTGGAGGAGCGCGCCCGCGAGACGCTGGCCGGCCGCGCTGTCGGCGCAGACGGCGGCCCGGGCGGTGCCGGGGCCGACGGCGGCGAAGTCGCCGCGATCTTCCTCGACCTGGACGGCTTCACCGCGGTCAACGACTCCGCCGGGCACAGCGCCGGCGACTACCTGCTGGCCCAGGCCGCCCGCCGGCTGCGCGCCACGGCGCCGTCCGGCACCACACTGGCCCGGTGGGGCGGCGACGAGTTCGCCGTCCTGGTCGAGGGCGGCCTGACCGCGCAGCGCATCGCCGATCTCGCCGAGCGGATGGCGCAGACGATCGGCGCGGAGCCGTTCCACATCGCCGACCGCGAGGTGCTGCTGACCGCCGCCTCCGGCGCCGCGTTCGCCGAGCCCGACATGGACGCCGGCGAACTGCTGCGCAACGCCGACATGGCGCTGGCCCGCGCCAAGGAGCAGGGCGGCGGCCGGATGGAGATCTACGCCGCCGACATGCACGCCCGGGTGGTCGGCCGGCTGGAGCTGCAGGCCGAGCTGCGCCAGGCCCTCGCCGACGGTGCCTTCACCCTGGAGTACCAGCCCGTGGTGGACCTGGAGAGCTCCCAGGTGACCGCGGTCGAGGCGCTGGTGCGCTGGAAGCGCGGGGGCGGGGACGCCGAGCTGGTGCCGCCGGCCGGGTTCCTCGGCGCCGCTGAGGAGTCCGGCCTGATCGTGCCGCTGGGCGCGTGGATCCTCCGCGAGGCGTGCGAGCGGGTCGCGATCTGGCGGGCCGCGGACTGGGACATCGCGCTGTCGGTCAACCTGTCGGTGAAGCAGATCCTCTCGCCGAAGTTCGTGGAGACGGTGGCCGGAGCACTGGAGGAGAGCGGCCTGCCCGCTTCGGTGCTCACCCTGGAGGTCGACGAAGAGGTCCTGCTGGAGGACCAGGGCGAGGCCGTGGAGCGGCTCGCCGCGCTGCGCCGGCTGGGCGTGCGGCTCGCCATCGACGACTTCGGCATGGGGTATGCGTCACTGGCCCACCTGCGCGAACTGCGGGTCGACGCGATCAAGATCGACCCCTCCTTCGTCCGCGACCTCGGCACCGACGGCACCGTCACGCTGCTCACCCACACCCTCATCCGGCTCGGCCAGGACCTGGGCGTCCAGGTGATCGCTGAGGGCATCGAGCGGCCCGAGCAGCTGCAGAAGCTGCGCGCCATGGGCTGCGGCTTCGGCCAGGGCTTCCTGGTGGCCCGCCCGATGGCGGCCGAGGGGATGGAGGCGCTGGTCGGCGGCGCCGGCATCACGCTCTGACGACGCACGCCGACGCCCCCTGCCGCTGACCGGAGGACCCTCCAGGCCCGGCGGGGGGCGTCGTTGCGCCCGGCCCCCGCCGCTCTCAGGTGTACGTATGTCGGAAGTCACATCCCGAATGCTGAGACGTTCTGTAGTTCCGGTTGACGTCCGCCCCGGCCTCGGCCAAGGTTGACACCGTGCAGAGCAACCTCCACCTCATTCTCGTACTTGGTCGGCGCGCAGCCGGTTGACCAAGTCTCTTCTGCTGCGCGCGCCCTCCGACCGCATCGAGCGGTGGAGGGTTTTTTGATGCCGCAGGCGGCGGCATCGACCACTGCACACCGATACCGAGCCCTCGAGCTCTCGAAGGAATGTGTGATGACCGATCAGATGACCGGAGCCCAGTCGCTCATCAGGTCGCTGGAGCACGCAGGCGCCGACGTGGTCTTCGGAATCCCCGGCGGGGCCATCCTCCCCGCCTACGACCCCCTCTACGACTCCGCCAAGGTCCGGCACATCCTGATGCGCCACGAGCAGGGCGCAGGCCACGCGGCAGAGGGCTATGCCTACGCCACCGGCCGTCCCGGCGTGTGCATGGCGACCAGCGGCCCCGGCGCGACCAACCTCGTCACCCCCATCGCCGACGCCCACATGGACTCGGTGCCCATGGTCGCCATCACCGGCCAGGTGGCGACCCCCGCGATCGGCACCGACGCCTTCCAAGAGGCCGACATCTCCGGCATCACGATGCCGATCACCAAGCACAACTTCCTCGTCAAGGACGCCGAGGACATCCCGCGCACCATCGCCGAGGCGTTCCACATCGCCTCCACCGGCCGGCCCGGCCCCGTCCTGGTCGACATCGCCAAGGACGCGCTGCAGAACAGCGCCGGGTTCCGCTGGCCGGAACGGCTCGACCTGCCCGGCTACCGCCCGGTCACCAAGCCGCACGGCAAGCAGGTGCGCGAGGCCGCCCGGATGATCGCCGACGCCCGCCGCCCGGTCCTCTACGTCGGGGGCGGCGTGCTCCGCGCAGGCGCCCACCAGGAGCTGCGCGTTCTCGCCGAGCTCACCGGCGTGCCGGTCGTCTCCACCCTGATGGCCCGCGGCGTCTTCCCCGACTCCCACCCCCAGCACCTCGGCATGCCCGGCATGCACGGCAGCGTCTCCGCTGTCGGCGCGCTGCAGAAGGCCGACCTCGTCGTCGCCCTCGGCGCCCGGTTCGACGACCGGGTCACCGGGCGGCTGGACAGCTTCGCGCCCGGCGCCGCCATCGTGCACGCCGACATCGACCCCGCGGAGATCTCCAAGAACCGGCACGCCGACGTGCCGATCGTCGGCGACTGCCGCGAAGTCCTCGCCGACCTCGTCGTCGCGGTCCGCCGCGACCAGGCCGAGGACCGCTACGGCGACTACGCCGCCTGGTGGGCCCAGCTGGACCGGCTGCGCAGCGTCTACCCGCTCGGCTACGACCGCCCCTCGGACGGAAGCCTCGCCCCGCAGCAGGTCATCCAGCGCCTCGGCGAGATCGTCGGCCCCGACGCCGCCTACGTCGCCGGCGTCGGCCAGCACCAGATGTGGGCCGCCCAGTTCGTCTCCTACGAGAACCCGGGCAGCTTCATCAACTCCGGCGGCCTGGGCACCATGGGCTTCTCGGTGCCGGCCGCGCTCGGCGCCGCCGTCGGGCAGCCGGACCGCCCCACCTGGGCGATCGACGGCGACGGCTGCTTCCAGATGACCAACCAGGAGCTGGCCACCTGCGCCGTCGAGGGCATCCCGATCAAGGTCGCGGTCGTCAACAACGGCAACCTCGGGATGGTGCGGCAGTGGCAGACCCTCTACTACGAGGGCCGCTACTCCAACACCGAGCTGCGCACCGCGCCCGACGAGGGCAAGGTCCGCATCCCCGACTTCGTCCGGCTCGCCGAAGCCTACGGCTGCGTCGGCCTGCGCTGCGAGAGCGCCGAGGACATCGACGCCACGATCGAGAAGGCCATGGCGGTCGACGACCGGCCCGTCGTCGTCGACTTCACCGTCAACGCCGACGCGATGGTCTGGCCGATGGTCGGCCCCGGCATCAGCAACGACAACATCCAGTACGCACGCGACATGGCGCCGGACTGGGGCGACACCGACTGACACCCCCGCGGCACCCGCCCCGCGGCGGCCCTCCGGCCAGCGCACCCGCTGCCCGGAGCGCAGCGCCGCAGCGTCCACCGCCCCACCGCGTCCCCAACCCAGCGAGAAGAACGAGACAGAGGGCCTCACCGATCATGACCCAGCACACGCTCGCCGTCCTCGTCGAGGACACGCCGGGCATCCTCGCCCGCGCCTCGGCCCTGTTCTCCCGCCGGGGCTTCAACATCAACTCCCTCAGCGTCTCCACCACGGAGTACGAGGGGCTCTCCCGCATGACGATCGTGGTCAACTGCGACCGACACCCCTTGGAGCAGGTGACCAAGCAGCTCAACAAGCTCGTGAACGTCATCAAGATCGTCGAGATGGACACCGAGGCATCGGTCCGCCGGGAGCTGCTGCTGGCGAAGGTCAAGGCCGACGCCGCCAGCCGCCCGCACGTCATCCAGACCGCCGAGCTGTTCCGCGCCAACATCGTGGACGTCGGCACCGACGTGGTGGTCATCGAGGCCACCGGCAAACCGGAGAAGCTCGACGCGCTGATCCGGAACCTGGAACCGTACGGGATCAAGGAACTGGTCAAGTCCGGTCTGGTCGCCCTCGGGCGCGGACCCCGGTCCATCACCGATCGATCGCTGCGCCCCGTCGAGCGCAGCGCCTAGGGCGCGCACCCCCGCGTCCCGCGCCGGCGGCGCGCCTCCCGCGCCGCCGCCGCACCCCGCGTCCGCTGCTGCAGCACCCCCTGCAGCGCGCCCGCGGCAGACACGAGCACGAGCAACGAGCCGAGGAGCCCGAAGTGGCAGCAGAGATGTACTACGACGACAACGCCGACCTGGGCATCATCCAGGGCCGCAAGGTCGCGGTGATCGGATACGGGAGCCAGGGGCACGCGCACGCGCTCTCGCTGCGCGACTCGGGGGTCGACGTGCGCGTCGGCCTCGCCGAGGGCTCCTCCAGCCGCGCCAAGGTCGAAGAAGAGGGCCTGCGCGTCGTCACGCCCGCCGAGGCCGCCGCAGAGGCCGACCTCATCATGGTGCTGGTGCCCGACCACATCCACCGCGACCTCTACGCCAAGGAGATCGAGCCGCACCTGAAGGACGGCGACGCCCTCTTCTTCGGACACGGCTTCTCCATCCGCTACGACCTCATCGTGCCGCCCGCCGGCGTGGACGTGGCGATGGTCGCGCCGAAGGGCCCGGGCCACCTGGTCCGCCGCCAGTTCGAGGAGGGGCGCGGCGTCCCGGTGCTCGTCGCGGTCGAGCAGAACCCCACCGGCGGAGCCTGGGACCTGGCGCTCTCCTACGCCAAGGGCATCGGCGGCACCCGCGCCGGCGCGCTGAAGACCACCTTCACCGAGGAGACCGAGACCGACCTGTTCGGCGAGCAGGCCGTGCTCTGCGGCGGCCTCGCCGAGCTGATCAAGGCCGGCTTCACCACCCTCACCGAGGCGGGCTACCAGCCGGAGATCGCCTACTTCGAGTGCCTGCACGAGGTGAAGCTCATCGTCGACCTCATGTACGAGGGCGGCATCTCCAAGATGAACTGGTCGGTCTCCGACAACGCCGAGTACGGCGGCTACACCCGCGGCCCCCGGGTCATCACCGAGCAGACCCGCGAGGAGATGCGCCGGATCCTCGCCGAGGTCCAGGACGGCACCTACGCGCGCGAGCTCGTCGCCGAGTTCGATGCGGGCCGGCCCAACTTCCTCAAGCGCCGTGAAGCCGAGCAGGCCGAGCCGATCGAGAAGGTCGGTGCGGAGCTGCGTCCGCTGATGAGCTGGTTGAAGGCGTAGTGGTGGTGCTGGGCCGGGTCTTTCCTGTCGGAGGGGGCCTGGTCCGGCGCGGGGGCGGTTCGGCCGCGCGCCGCTGCAGCTGCACGGGCCCCTTCCCTTCCGGGGAGGGGCCCTCCGCGTGCGCGGGATCGCCGGCCGGGCACCGGCTCCGGCGTCCGCGCCGCCGGTGCGGGCGAGGGGTCGGACACATCGGCGCGCGGCGGGGACGCGCACGCGGCACCGCCCCGGGCCTGCTCCACCCGCTGCGCTGCAGGCGCTTCCGCCGGCGGCCGGGCGCCTGCGTCGGCCCTGGCAGGTGCGTCCCGGACCCGGCCGGGGCGCCGTGGAAAGACCCCTTCCCGCCCCCCATTCCGACCGCAGGACTAGACTTTCGGGGGCCGAAGCACCCGACCTGCCGTCCCAGCACTGCAGTATCGACCACTGAAGGAAGGCGCTGTGCCCAAGCCCGCAGTACTCGTCGCGGAAGAACTCTCCCCCGCCGGAATCGCGCTCTTCGAGGGCGACTTCGAGGTCCGGCACACCGACGGTGCGGACCGCTCCCAACTGCTGCCGGCCCTGGCCGACGTCGACGCCCTCATCGTGCGCAGCGCCACCCGCGTCGACGCCGAGGCCCTCGCGGCGGCGCCGAAACTGAAGGTGGTGGCCCGCGCCGGAGTGGGGCTGGACAACGTCGACGTGGAGGCGGCCACCAAGGCGGGCGTCCAGGTCGTCAACGCGCCCACCTCCAACATCGTCAGCGCCGCCGAGCAGGCCGTGAACCTGCTCCTCGCCTCGGCCCGCAACACCGCCCCCGCGCACAACGCGCTGATCAACGGCGAGTGGAAGCGGTCGAAGTACACCGGCGTCGAGGTCTACGACAAGACCATCGGCATCGTCGGCCTCGGCCGGATCGGCGCGCTGGTCGCACAGCGCCTCTCCGCGTTCGGCACGCACATCCTCGCCTACGACCCGTTCGTGCAGCCGGCCCGCGCCGCGCAGATGGGCGTGCGCATGGTGACCCTGGACGAGCTCCTGGAGCAGTCCGACTTCATCACCATCCACCTGCCGAAGAACGCCGACACCGTCGGCCTGATCAGCGACGAGGCGCTGTCCAAGGTCAAGCCGTCGGTGCGCATCATCAACGCCGCGCGCGGCGGCATCCTCGACGAGGCCGCCCTCTACCGGGCGCTCAAGGAGGACCGCGTCGGCGGCGCCGGCATCGACGTCTGGGCCAGCGAGCCGTGCACCGACAGCCCGCTGTTCGAGTTCGAGAACGTGGTCGTGGCCCCGCACCTGGGCGCCAGCACCGCCGAGGCGCAGGAGAAGGCCGGCACCCAGGTGGCGCGCTCGGTCAGGCTCGCGCTGAGCGGCGAGTTCGTGCCGGACGCGGTCAACGTGCAGGGCGGTGCGGTCGCCGACGAGGTCAAACCCGGCCTGCCGCTCACCGAGAAGCTCGGCCGCATCTTCACCGCGGTCGCCGGCGGCCTGCCCAGCCGGCTCGACGTGGTGGTGCGCGGCGAGATCGCCGAGCACGAGGTCAAGGTCATCGAGCTCTCCGCCCTCAAGGGCGTCTTCGCCGACGTGGTGGAGGAGTCGGTCACCTTCGTCAACGCCCCGCTGCTGGCCAAGGAGCGCGGCGTCGAGGTCGCCCTGGAGACCGGCGACGGCGACTCCGACTGGCGGAACCTCATCACCGTGCAGGGCGTGCTCGCCGACGGCCGCCGCATCTCGGTCTCCGGCACGCTCACCGGCCCCCGCCAGACCGAGAAGCTCGTCGAGCTCAACGGCTACACCATGGAGATCGCTCTCAGCGACCACATGGCGTTCTTCACCTACGACGACCGCCCCGGCATTGTCGGCACCGTCGGCGCCCTGCTCGGCGGCTCCGAAGTCAACATCGCCGGCATGCAGGTCAGCCGGGACACCCAGGGCGGCACCGCGCTGATCACCCTCACCGTCGACTCCGCCATCCCGGCGCCGACCCTCGAGGAGATCAGCACCGAGATCCGCGCCGAGTCCACCCGCCAGGTCGACCTGGAGGACTGACCCGGACGCCGCCGCGCGGCCGGTCGGGCGGGCCGGTCCCGGGTTCTCCGGGACCAGCACCCCCGGCCTCCGGGCGGGCCAGTCCCTGAGCGCCGTACCCCGGGCTGCGGGCCCGGGGTGCGGCGCTCTGCTGCGCCGAGGTGCCGCCGCCCGGTCCGCGCGGGATCAGCCTCCGGATTCGGGCGCCGGGAGCAGGCCCGCCTGGCGGTAGACGGAGCGGAGGAAGCGGGCGGCTTCGGGGCGGGTGAGGGGGGCGGGTTGGAGGACGCGGTAGACGACGGCGCCGACCATCATGTCGATGAGGGCGTCGAAGTCGGCGGAGGGGTGGACCAGGCCTTCGTCGACGGCCTGGGTGAGCAGGGCGGCGGCCTGCCTGCGGCGGGGGAGGATGTACTGCTCCCAACTGGCCTCCATGATCCGCGGGTGGGTCGCGGCCGAGCCGAGGACCTGGGCCAGGACGGTGCGGAAGGCGGGCCGGGCGAGGGTGTCGGCGGCCGCGGGGACGGCCCGCTCGATCTGCTCGGGGACGCTCATGCGGGGATCGGCGGCGGGCGGGTCCGGGATGTCGCCGCGCACGGCCTCGATGGCCTGGGCGATCAGCTCCTCCTTGTCGGGCCAGCGCCGGTAGACCGTGAGCTTGCCGACGCCGGCCCGGGCCGCGATCGCCTGCATGCTCGTCCCCGTCGCGCCCTTCTCGGCGAACAGCTCCAGAGCCGCCGCGAGAATGGCGCGGTCGGCCTCCGGGTCGCGCGGGCGGCCGCGCCGGGGGAGCCCGGGCTGCTCGGGGCGCGAGCGCTCCGCGGTCATCGGGTGCGGCCCGTGTCCAGCAGGCCGTCGAGCACCGCGCCGAGGCCGGCGCCGGCGGTGCCGCCGCGCCAGAGCAGGTGCGAGTCGGGGCGGATCAGCAGCATGTCGGCCAGCTTCCGGTCGCGGGGCGTGAGCACTTCGACGGCGTCCTTCAGCCGGTCGCGGACCGCCTGCGCGCCGGGCGGGTCCGGCTCGGACGACAGCAGGACCCAGTGTGCCCTGAGTTCGGCGTGCAGGCGGGTCGGGGTGCCGTCTTCGCGCAGGCAGGGCAGGTCGGCGACGCGGTCCCCCGGCGCGGGGCCGGAGCCGGGGCGCAGCGCGGCCGGTGTCCGGCGGCCGCCGAGCGGGCCCTTGCGGTAGCTGACGTTGAGCTGGGAGGCCGCGCGCGTCGCGGCCCGCTGGACAACCCCGAGCCCGATGAGGGGGAGCATGATCCGTTCGCGCACGAACCGTACCAGCGCCCCGTCGCCCACCTGCAGCCGCGAGTTCGCCGTGGTGACCCGCAGGACGCCCTCGGCCAGCGGCCTCCGCTCGGCCTGGTAGGCGTCGAGCAGCGCCGGAGCGGCGGTGCCGTGCACCACCAGCGCGAGCTTCCAGGCGAGGTTCTCGGCATCGCCGATGCCGGTCAGCATCCCCTGGCCGCCGAGCGGTGAGTGGAGGTGCGCGGCGTCGCCCGCGAGCAGCACGCGGCCGTGCCGGTAGGAGTCGACGAGCCGGCGGTGGATGCGGAAGACCGAGGTCCACGGCGCGTCGATGATGCCGGCATCGGCGATGCCGCTGCGCTCCGGCACCATCCGGCGCAGCAGGTCGACGATCTCCGCGGAGTCCGGCGGGTCCTCCGCCAGCCCCGGCGCGTAGAACATGAGCCGCCACAGGATGCCGTCGCCGTCGGGGTCGCGCATGGGCAGGGCGGCGCCGACGCCGTCCGGGTGCATCCATCCCGTGGTGCCGTCCGCCGGCAGGCGCCAGTCCATGTGCGCATCGGCCAGCAGCCACGTGTCGGCGACCGGGGCGCCGGGGAATGCGGCGCCGACCAGCTTGCGCGTCGCAGAGTGGGCCCCGTCGGCGCCGAGGAGCCAGCGCGCGCGGAGCGTGCCGGTGGCCGGGGTGCCGCCGTGCGCCGTCTCCACCGTGGCAGTGGTCCCGCCGCCGTCCTGCTCGATTCCGGTGAGGCGGGTGCCCCACTCCACTGCTCCGCCCAGGCCGGCCCAGCGCTCCCGCAGGCGCTTCTCGACCTGGGCCTGCGGGGTGACCAGCGCGGGCCGGCTGGTGTGCAGGCCGGTGTCGCCGAAGCGGATCACCGAGACCGGCTGCCCGCCCATGTGCAGCGTGATGGTGAGCGCGGAGACCGACTTCTCCGGCAGGTCGCCGAGTGCGCCGACCTTGTCCAGGACCTCGGCGCCGCGCGCGTGCACGAGGTTGGCCCGCGAGGTCGGCGAGGGGCCGTCCGCGGCGTCGATGATCCGGACCGACACCCCCTGGAGCGCGAGCGCGCACGCCGCGGTCAGCCCGGTCGGCCCTGCGCCGGCGATGAGGACGTCGGTGTCGGTGGTGTCCATGGGTGCCCCGCAATCGGTATTAAGTTAACGGGTCGGTACCGTAAACATATTACGCCGGAAGGCGGCACTCGGCCAGGGCCGTGCGGGGAGGCCTCCCTGCCTGCCGCGGGAGTGCTGCCGGGGCGGTGCGGGCGTCCGGCGGCGCCGCGGTCTGCGCACGTGCGGGGGGTCTCGCGCGAATGCTCGGACGTCCGATATTCTGATGGCCGAGTACCCCGGGTGCCGCATCACGGCGCCGGGGGCTCGCCGCGGACCGCCGGTCGAGTGATCCCCGCCGGAGTCCGGTCCGCACGCCTATCGCGCCCCGCCGGCTATCGGGCCGGCCGCCGCGGTCTTCTGGTCGCACCCGTCCGGCACCGCCGCCGGCCGCCGTGCGCGCAACTCCGCTCCCGCCGCTCGCGGCACCGCGGCAGGGCCCGACCGGGCCGCCGCCGGCGCTCGGTGCGGCTGGAGGCCGAGCGAGGAGCCGGGCCAGTGCAGGCGCTGCCCGGCGAGGAAGGGATCACCATGCAGGACATCTACGACACCCGCGACACCTCCGACGACGGCCAGGACGCCTCCCGTGCGCTGCAGGAGGCGCTCGAGCGCCGGGACTGATCCGACGGCGCGCCCAGGGGACCCGCACCCCGGAACCGGAGTGCGGGTCCCCGCGTGTCTGCAGGGGCCGTCGGCGCCGGAGCCGCTCAGCGGCCCGGTCCGCCGCTGATCCCCGCCGCGGGGCCGGTCGGCGGTCCGCTCCGCGTCAGCCCCGCGCGGGAGGCGGGGCGAAGCGGTCCGGTTCCGCGAGGCCGTGCGAACCCACGGGCGACATCTCGGGGACGCCTTCCGCCCGCGCCAGCTCGTCCAGCCCCAGCCGCGCGCGCCGCACGCGTTCGCGCGCCGTCTCCGCGACCGCCGGCGCCAGGTGTCCGCCCGCCGGGTATAGCCCCGGGGCGTTGCGCAGCCCGAACTTGACGTACACCGGCGCGCACGCCCGCACGATGGCCGCGATCTCGTGGTGGCGCACGAACCCCCCGGTGTCGTCGGGCGACTCTACGTAGACGTCGAGCGCGGCGGTCCCCGCCGCGCGCAGCTCCGCCAGTTCGTGGACGGAGAGTTCGGGCGGGGTGTTGACGGTGTCGGCCCCGAGGAGCTCCTGGACCCGGAACGCGGCCGGGTTGGCCGGCGCGGCGGCCGCCGAGACCTTGAGCCGGATCCCGGCGGGCAGGGCGCCGCCCGCCCGCATCCGGTGCAGGGCCCACAGCAGGCCTTCGTCCGCGACCAGCAGGCCGCCCGCGCCCAGGGCGGCCGCGCGTTCGGCCTGGGCCGCACCGGCGGCGAGCTGGCCCGCCCCCCTGCTCCGGCTCGCCACGGGGCCGGTGGCGGCCGAGCGTCCCGCGCCCGCGTCCCAGTCCGCGCCGGGGCGCACGAACAGGCAGAGCTCGGCGCCCCTTTCCCGGCACAGGCCGGCCATCGCGGCGATCTCGGCATCGGTCAGCATGCCGACCCCGGAACCCTGCGAAACCCGGTGCACCGGGACACCGAGCCCGTCGGCCGCCGCGAACACGGCCTCCAGGGCGGCCGGCCCCTCGACGCTGGGGACCTCCACCCGCCAGGCGCCGCCGTCGGGGAAGGCCCGCCGTGACGGGGGCGGGGAGCCCGGGGGGCCGGTGAGGCCGAGGTCCTCCAGAGTGCGGTGTCCGGGCGGGCGGGGGTGTTCGCGCGCGGGCATGCGGGGGTCCTCTCGGGCGCCGGGAGCGACTGTTCTGTATTTCGAACGGCGTTTCCGATTTCGAATTCAGGCTAGGGCGGGCCGAGTCCGCGGTCAACGGCGCCCTGGGGCGGCGCACGACCGCCGCACGGAGTGTCCCACGTCACCGGAGGCATTGACCTGGGTCACGCGAGTGGCACAATGTCTTCGACATCAGAGACAACGTCCGAAATATCGAACACCCGGTGCGCGGTGCTCCCCCCTTCCTCCCGACGGCGCGGCGCCCGGCCCCGACGCGCATTCAGGCCCCGGACAGGCAGGTCCCCCCATGCCCGACACCGCGAGTCTCTCCGTCGGATGGCTCATGGCCATCGCCGTACTCTCCATCGCCACCCTGCTGTTCCTCATCATCAAGGTGCGCCTCAACCCGATCCTGGCGCTGATCCTGGTCAGCGCCGTGACCGCCCTCGCCACCGGCATCCCCGTCGGCGACCTCGTGCCCACCCTCACCGAGGGCATGGGCCAGACCCTCGGCTCCGTCGCCCTGCTCATCGGCTTCGGCGCCATGCTCGGCCGGATGATCGAGGTCTCCGGAGGCGCGGAGGTCCTGGCCGGCGGCCTGCTGCGCCTCTTCGGGGAGCGCCGCGCCCCGCTCGCGCTGAGCGTGGCCTCCCTGCTCTTCGGCTTCCCGATCTTCCTCGACGCGGCGTTCGTCGTGATGCTGCCGGTGATCTTCTCCGTCGCCCGGCGCATGGGCGGATCCGTGCTCGTCTACGCCCTGCCCGCCACCGGCGCCTTCGTCGTCATGCACGCCCTGCTGCCCCCGCACCCCGGCCCGGTGGCCGCGGCCGAGATCGTCGGCGCCGACATGGGGCTGGTCATCGTGTTCGGGCTGCTCGTCGGGATCCCCGCCTGGTACCTGGCCGGCTACCTGCTCGGCCTCTGGCTCGGACGCCGCTTCGACCTGCCCGTGCCCGGCATCCTCGGCGGCGGGGACGAGGACGGCGAGGACCGCCTCGGGCCCCCGCCGAGCCTCGGCGTCCTGGTCTTCCTGCTCCTGCTCCCGCTGCTGCTCATCTTCATGGACACCGGGCTCTCCACCCTCGCGGCGACCGGGGCCGTCGACTCCGGTGCCGGATGGGTGCAGGCGCTGCAGACCATCGGGCAGACCCCCGCGGCCCTGTTCATCACCGTGCTCGCGGCGATGTGGCTCCTGGGGTGGCGGCGCAGGCACCGCGGCGACGTGCTCAACCGGATCATCGACCGCGCGCTCGCGCCGGTGTGCACCATCATCCTGCTGACCGGGGCCGGCGGGATGTTCGGCCACGTGCTCAGCCTCAGCGGGATCGGCGACGCCATGACCCAGAGCCTGGACCGCATGGGGATCCCCGTGCTCTTGGCGGCGTTCCTGCTCGCGGTGGTGATGCGGGTCGCGCAGGGGTCGGCGACCGTGGCGGTCACGACGGCGGCGGGGCTGATCGGGCCGTCGATGGCCGCGGGGGACTTCAGCGGCCTCCAACTCGTGCTGGTCGTGCTGGCCATGGCGGCCGGGTCGATCGTGCTCTCCCACGTCAACGACTCCGGCTTCTGGCTGGTGCGCGGGTTCCTGGGCATGGACACCGCGACCACCCTGAAGACCTGGACGGTCCAGGGGACGGCGGTGGGGCTGCTGTCCTTCGCCCTGGTCTGCCTGCTCTACCTGCTGATCTGACGGGCGGGTGCGCGCGGCACCGCGTTCAGGCCTCGCTCGCCCCGAGCCGCAGGGAGAAGCGCCGCGCACCGGCGCGCACCAGGTCGCGCAGCTGCGCGCAGCGCTCGTCGGACCACCGGTGCTGGGGCACGGAGATGCTCAGCGCCGCCACGACCTGGCCCGTGCGGTCGCGGACCGGGGCGCTGACGCAGGCCACGTCGGGGTTGGCCTCGCAGACTTCCACCGCCGACCCCGACTCCCGCACCCCGGCCAGCTCCTCGACGAGCCGGCCGGGGTCGGTGACCGTCCCGGCGCTCAGCGCCTCCAGGGGCTCCGGGCCCAGGCGCCGGAGCACCTCCTCGTCGGGCAGGGCCGCCAGCAGCGCCTTCCCCAGCGCGGTGCAGTGCGCGGGCAGGCGCCGGCCGAGGCTGGAGACCATCCGGACCGCATGCGAACTGTCGACCTTCGCGAGGTAGACGATGTGCGCGTCGTCGAGGACCGCCACATGGGACGTCTCGTTGCACTCCTCGACCATCTCCCGGGCGGCCTCCCGCCCCAGGGTGGGCAGGTCGAGGCCGTCGGTGTAGGCGCTGCCCAGGCGGAAGAGCTGGAGCCCCGGGCGGTACCGCCCGGGGATGTCCAGGTGCCTCGTCAGGTAGTGGCGGGCGGAGAGGGTGTGCAGCAGCTCGTGCACGGTGGTGCGCGGCAGGCCGAGCTCGGCCACCACCTCCGGCGCACTGACGGACTCGCGGCCGTCGGTGAACAGTTCGAGGATGTCCAGCCCTCGCTGCAGAGCCGGTGCGCGGCGTTCCACGGCCGACCTCCTCGTCTTCTCCCTGCTCGGACGACCGCCAGAGTACCGGGGTTCCGGGCGGGCCGGGCTTCCGGAGGCCCGGCCCGCCCGGCCGGAGGGCGTCGGGCCGGGGCGGGGTCAGTGCGATTCCCGGGGGACCCCGTGGCCGCTGCGGCCCACCAGGAAGTCCAGGTCCGCACCGCGCTCGGCCTGCAGGACGGTGTCGCAGTACAGCTTGGTCCACCCGCGGGGGCTGTGCGGCTCCGGCGGGGTCCACTCCTGTGCGCGGCGCTCCAGCTCCGCGGGGTCGACGTCGAGGGTCAGCGAGCGTCCCGGAACGTCGAGGGCGACCGTGTCGCCGTCGCGCACGAGCGCGAGGGGGCCGCCGACCGCCGCCTCGGGCGAGGTGTGCAGCACGACGGTCCCGTAGGCGGTGCCGGACATGCGCCCGTCGCACACGCGGACCATGTCGGTGACGCCGGCGGCCAGGAGCTTGGACGGCAGGGCCACGTTGCTGACCTCGGGCATGCCCGGGTAGCCGGCCGGGCCGCAGTTGCGCACGACGAGCACGGTGTCGGCGTCCACGTCCAGGTCGGGGTCGTCGGCCACGGCGTAGTACTCCTCGGGGGAGTCGAAGACCTTCGCCCGGCCCCGGTGCACCATGAGGTGGCTGCTTGCGGCGGACTGCTTGAGCACCGCCCCGCCGGGCGCGAGGTTGCCGCGCAGCACGGCCGTTCCGCTCCCGGGCTGCTGCAGGGGGTCGTCGAACGGGCGGATCACCGCGCGGTCGTGGCACTCGGCGGCCCCGGCGCGGGCGGGTGCGTCGAGGGGCTCGCCGGTGACGGTGACGGCGTCGGTGTGGAGCAGGTCGCCGAGCTCGGCGACCACGGCGGGGAGTCCGCCCGCGTAGCAGAAGTCCTCCATCAGGAACCGTCCGCTGGGCATGAGGTCGAGCAGGGTCGGTACGTCGCGCGCCAGGGTGTCGAAGTCGTCCAGGCCGAGGTCCACCCCCAGGCGTCCGGCGATCGCGGTGAGGTGGATGACGGCGTTGGTGGAGCCGCCGATGGCCGCGTTGACCCGGATCGCGTTCTCGAAGGCCTCGCGGGTCATGATCGAGGACGGGCGCACGTCCTGGTGGACGAGGTCGACGATGCGGCGCCCGGACTTCTGCGCCAGGGCGTAGCGGCGGGCGTCGACCGCGGGCCAGGTTGCGCCGTAGGCGGGCTGCATGCCGAGGGCCTCGGCCATGCACGCCATGGTCGAGGCGGTGCCCATGGTCATGCAGTGGCCGTTGGAGCGCGACATGCACGACTCCGCGAAGCCGCACTCGGCCTCGGTCATGCGTCCGGCGCGCACCTCCTCCTCGAACTTCCACACGTGGGTGCCCGAGCCGATGTCCTCGCCGCGGAACTTGCCGTTGAGCATGGGCCCGCCGGTGAGCATGAGCGCGGGCAGGTCGACGCTGGCGGCGGCCATGAGCAGGCCGGGGGTGGTCTTGTCGCAGCCCGACAGCAGGACCACCCCGTCGAGCGGGTTGGCGCGGAAGAGCTCCTCGGCCTCCATGGCCAGGAGGTTGCGGTAGAGCATCGCGGTGGGGCGCAGCACGGTCTCGCCGAGCGCCATCACGGGGAACTCGAGCGGGAACCCGCCCGCTTCCCAGACGCCGCGCTTGACCGACTCGGCGAGCCGGGACAGGTGGGCGTTGCAGGGGGCGAGTTCGGAGCCGGAGACCGCGATCCCGACGACGGGGCGGCCGTCGAAGACGTCGTCGGCGAAGCCCTGGTTGCGCATCCAGGAGCGGTAGAGCATGCCGGAGCGCCCTCCGGCGCCGAACCAGTGCCGGCTCCGGAGTTCGCCGGTGCGTCGGGGGCGGTCGTCTCCGGTCGTCGCGGGGTCCTCGTGCGGCATCGGGGCTCCTTCGGGGGGTACGCGGCGGGCGCGGGGGGCGGGGGTGCGAGCCAGGGGATGCGAGCTGCGTTCGAGATTTTGAACAACGGTCAGTATCTCGAAACACGGTAAAAAGCGCCGGGGAGGGCGTCAACACCCCGAGCGGCCCCGAGCGGCCCCCGGCGGCGCCGGGCGCACGGCCGCGGCGCGCCCCGCCTCCGGACTCCGTGCGGGGGCCGGACGCGGGCACGCTGCCGAGACGGTAGGGTCGTCTCATTCAGTGTCCATTCGGATCTCATTGGTTGAGATGGGGTCGCGTCCGGGTTAGGGGCAGTCCGTATGGCAGCGCGCACCGTGAAACTGGCGGTCATCGGCGGAGACGGCATCGGCCCCGAGGTCGTGGCCCAGGGGCTCCGGGTGCTCGAGGCCGCCGCACCGTCCGGCACCGCCGTCGACACGACCTCCTACGACCTAGGTGCGGCCCGCTGGCACCGCACCGGCGAGACACTGCCCGACTCCGTCGAAGAGGAGCTGCGCGGCCACGACGCCATCCTGCTCGGCGCCGTCGGCGATCCCACCGTGCCCAGCGGCGTGCTTGAGCGCGGGCTGCTCCTGCGGCTGCGGTTCGCCTTCGCGCACTACGTCAACCTGCGCCCGGTCCGCCTCTACCCGGGCGTGGCCGGCCCGCTCGCCGACGCGTCGCCCGACGACGTCGACATGCTCGTCGTCCGGGAGGGGACCGAGGGCCCCTACGCCGGCATGGGCGGCGTGCTCCGCAAGGGCACGCCCGACGAGATCGCCACCCAGGACAGCGTCAACACCCGGATGGGCATCGAGCGCGTCGTCCGCTACGCCTTCGCCAAGGCCGACGCCCGGCCGCGCCGCAAGCTCACCCTGGTGCACAAGGACAACGTCCTCACCTACGCCGGCGACCTGTGGCAGCGCACCGTCCGCGAGGTCGGCGCCGAGTTCCCGCGCGTCGCGGTCGACTACAGCCACGTGGACGCGGCCGCGATGTTCTTCGTGACCGACCCGGGCCGGTTCGACGTCATCGTGACCGACAACCTGTTCGGCGACATCATCACCGACATCGGCGCCGCCGTCACCGGCGGCATCGGCCTCGCCGCCAGCGGCAACATCAACCCGGAGAACGCCTTCCCCAGCATGTTCGAGCCGGTCCACGGTTCGGCCCCGGACATCGCGGGCCAGGGCCTCGCCGACCCCACCGCGACCGTGCTCTCGGTCGCCCTGCTGCTGGAGCACCTCGGCCACACCGGGGCGGCCGCGCGCGTCGAGCGCGCCGTCGCCGAAGACCTGCAGGTCCGCGCCAAGGAGGGGAGCGACCGCCCCACCTCCGCCATCGGCGACGACCTCGTTGCGCGAGTAGTCCGGCAGGGCTGAGCCGCGCGGCGCCTCGGCCCTGCCCCCACGCACGGGCGCGGCCGAGGCGCCGGCACCGCGGCACCGCGGTGCCGAGCAGTCGGGCGCGCCCGCTCCCGGATCACCCCCGGGGCGGCGCGCCCTTCGCGTGTGCCGGAGCCGGACGGCAGGACCTCCGCCGACGTGCAGGGAGCCCGCAGCGGGCCGTGCACAGGAGTTCTCCACAGCCACAGCACCGGCACTGGCACCGGGCGCGCCGCGTCAGCCAGACTGGAACCAGGGTCGGCAGCGCTGCCGGCCCGATGAAGGTGAGAGGACCTGAAACCCATGAGCAACGACACCACCACAAGCGGGTTGACGTTCGACGTCCAGCCCTCGTCGGCGCGGAAGACCCCGCAGGAGCGCGAGGCACTGCTGGACGACCCCGGGTTCGGCCAGGTGTTCACCGACCACATGGTCACCATCCGCTACACCGAGGGGCGCGGCTGGCACGATGCCCGCCTCGAGCCGTACGGCCCCCTGTCGCTCGACCCCGCCACCAAAGCCCTGCACTACGCCCAGGAGATCTTCGAGGGACTCAAGGCGTACCGCCACCCGGACGGCTCCGTCGCCGTCTTCCGGCCCGAGGCCAACGCCGCGCGGATGAACCGCAGCGCGCGCCGCCTCGCAATGCCGGAGCTCGCCGAAGAGGACTTCGTCCGCGCGATCGAGCTCCTGCTCTCCCAGGACGCCGACTGGGTGCCCACCCAGCAGGACTCCAGCCTGTACCTGCGGCCCTTCATGATCGCGACCGAGGTCGGCCTCGGCGTCAACGGCCCCGCCACCAGCTACCTGTTCGCACTGATCGCCTCGCCGTCGGGCCCGTACTTCTCCGGCGGCGTGCAGCCGGTCACCGTCTGGCTCAGCGAGGACTACGTCCGCGCCGCGCCGGGCGGCACCGGCCAGGCCAAGTTCGCGGGCAACTACGCCGCGAGCTTCCTCGCCCAGAAGCAGGCGGTCGAGCAGGGCTGCGACCAGGTCGTCTGGCTCGACGCCGTGGAACACCGCTGGGTCGAGGAGATGGGCGGGATGAACCTGTTCTTCGTCTTCGGCTCCGGTGACGACGCCCGCATCCTCACCCCCGGGCTGACCGGCACGCTGCTGCCCGGAATCACCCGGGACTCCCTCCTCAAACTCGCGCCCGAACTCGGCATCGGAGCCGAAGAGGGCCGCATCTCCACCGAGGAGTGGCGGCGCGGCGTGGAGAGCGGCGCCATCACCGAGGTGTTCGCCTGCGGCACGGCCGCGGTCATCACCCCGGTCGGCGCCGTCAAGGGCAAGGACGGCTCCTTCGACATCAACGGCGGCAAGGCCGGCCCGGTCACGATGCGCCTGCGCGAGGAGCTCGTCGACCTCCAGTACGGCAAGCGCGCCGACTCGCACGGCTGGATCCGCCGCTTCTGAGGAGGCGGTCCGGAGCGCGGGGCGGGACCGGTGCCGGCAGGCCGCTGCCGGGCCGGTCCGCTTCCCGCCGCCTGCTCCGAACAGCCCTGATGGGCCGCATCGGGAGATTTTCCGTCTCGCTCTCCGAGACGTTTCCCGGCTGCGCCCGGGTTCGAGCACCGGCGTATGGCAGACTGGCCGCGTGCCGTCTCAGGTGATCATTATCGTGAGGCGCGCCGGCTAACAGGACCCCGCCGGCGCGCTGACCTCTCGTGTCCACGAGGGGTTTTTTTGTTTTCCGGGGGCGGTCCGCGTACACACCGCACGCTCGGAAGCACCGCCGGCGGGCACCAGCATCCGACTCGGGAGTTCCACCGATGCCAGACGACCGCTTCCACGTGTTCGACACGACCCTGCGGGACGGGGCGCAGCGCGAGGGCATCGCGCTGACCGTCGCCGACAAGCTCGCCATCGCCCGTCACCTCGACGCGTTCGGTGTGGGGTTCATCGAGGGCGGCTGGCCGGGGGCCAACCCCAAGGACACCGAGTTCTTCCAGCGGGCTTCACAAGAGCTCGACCTGGAGCACGCGCAGCTCACCGCGTTCGGCGCAACCCGCCGTCCGGGGCTGCCGGCGGCCGACGACCCCCAGGTCGCCGCACTGCGCGAATCGGGTGCGCCGGTGGTCACCCTCGTGGCCAAGAGCGACCTGCGGCACGTGGAGCGCGCCCTGCGCACCACAGCCGCGGAGAACACGGCGATGGTCGCCGACACGGTGGCCCACCTGAAGGAGCACGGCCAGCGGGTCTTCGTCGACTGCGAGCACTTCTTCGACGGCTACGCCCACCACCCCGAGCACGCGCTGGCCGTGGTGCGCGCCGCGGCCGGCGCGGGCGCCGACGCCGTCGTCCTGTGCGACACCAACGGCGGCATGCTCCCCGCGGGTGTGGCGCGCACCGTGCGCGAGGTGGCCGAGGCCACCGGCGCCCGCCTGGGCATCCACGCCCAAGACGACACCGGCTGCGCCGTCGCCAACACACTGGCCGCGGTCGACGCCGGCGCCACGCACGTCCAGTGCACCGCCAACGGCTACGGCGAACGGGTGGGCAACGCCGACCTGTTCGCGGTGGTGGCGGCGCTGGAGCTCAAGTACCAGCGCGCGGTACTGCCGCCCGGCCGGCTGGCCGAGGCGACGCGGGTCTCCACCGCCATCGCCGAGATCGCCAACATCGCGCCCGCCACCCACCAGCCCTACGTCGGCTCCTCGGCGTTCGCGCACAAGGCGGGCCTGCACGCCTCCGCCATCAAGATCGACCCCGACCTGTACCAGCACACCGACCCCGCCCTGGTGGGCAACGGCATGCGGATGCTGGTCTCGGACATGGCCGGCCGGGCGTCGATCGAGCTGAAGGCGGCCGAGCTCGGCCTCGACCTGGGCGGCGACCGCGCCCTGCTCGGCCGGGCCGTGGAGCGGGTCAAGGAACTGGAGCAGGAGGGCTACAGCTTCGAGGCGGCCGACGCCTCCCTGGAGCTGCTGCTGCGCGCCGAGATGGGCGAGAAGCCCGACTACTTCCAGGCCGAGTCCTGGCGCTGCATCACCGAGCGCCGCCCCGGCGGGGCCTCGGCCAGCGAGGCGACCGTGAAACTGCACGTCAAGGGCGAGCGGGTGATCTCCACCGCGGAGGGCAACGGGCCGGTGAACGCGCTGGACCGCGCACTGCGCAGCGCCGTCGAAGGCGTCTACAGCGCCCTCACCGGAATCTGGCTCGTCGACTACAAGGTGCGCATCCTCGAAGGCGGGGCCGGCACCGGCGCCGTCACCCGGACGCTGGTCACCTTCGGCGACGGCCGCGGCGAGTGGACCACGGTGGGCGTGGGGGAGAACGTCATCGACGCCTCCTGGACCGCGCTGGAGCAGGGCACGGTGTACGGCCTGATGCGGCAGGGCTACCCGGTCTCCTGACGCCGTCCGCTCTCCCCGCCGGCACGCCCCGGCCCCGGTGCGGGCGGTGGCCGCTCCGGCGTCCGCACCGCCGGGGCCGTGCGCGAGCAGCGGCGCGGCAGTGCCGCCACGGCACCGCAGCGGCGGACACCGAGTGCGGGCGAAGCCGGGGCGGCAGCCTGCCTAGGGGGTGTTCCACCCGTTGGGCTTGCAGCCGTCCAGGGACAGCGTCTGCTGCTGCATGACCGGCGCAGGCTCGCCGTCGCCGGGGCAGTTCACGTGGCCGTGTCCGAGGGCGTGGCCGACCTCGTGGTTGATCACGTAGATGCGGTAGGTCTCCAGGTCGCCGCCGAAGTCCTCGACGCCCTCGGTCCAGCGGTTCTGGTTGATGATGACGGAACCGCCGCTGGTGCAGGACGTGAAGCCGTTGGTGCTGAGCGGCGCGCAGAGTGCGTCGGTGGTGTCCGGGGAGGCGAGCTTCACCGTGAAGTCGACGGCGGCGTCCGCGTCGCCGGTGCGCTCGAAGGAGAGGCCGTCGCCCCAGCCGCGCTCGTCCGGCAGGATCGCGTCGACCGCGGCGGCGAAGTCCTCCGGGTCGTCCGGCAGGCCCTTCTCCACCTCGACCCGGTACTTCTGCACCGGACCGTCGCCGGCCCGGTCGCTGCTGCCGGAGACCGCGGCCAGCTCCCCGTCGGCGGAATCGACCGGGTCGGCGACGGACGCGAGGATCGCGGGGTCCTCCGCGCCGGACGGGGACGGCGAGGGCGACTCCGACGGCGAGGCCGGCGGGGATGCCGACGCCGACGGCACCGCGGTTTCGGGCGTGGACGCGGAGGAGGAGGGGGACGGCGCGGCCGACTCCGGGCCCGCGGCCTCATCCGGGGCCTCCGGCGCCTCCGAATCGGCCGCGTCGGACGAGGCCGGTGTGCCGGGCACCGCCGGGACCTGGTCAACCACCAGGAAGGCGCAGCCGATACCGACGATGGCCAGCCCGAGGACGAGCTCCGGGGGGTACCGGCGGCGTTCGCCGCGGTCCGTTCGCATTCCTCGCATGGTGCCCAAGCATCCCAGATTCGGCCGCCCCCGGAGCGCATTGCCGCATCCGCCCGAAATCCGCGTCGCCCGCGGCGCGGCCCCCAATCCGGTGTCTGGCGCAGGTGGCGGTAGGGAGGGCGGCCACGGGAGCGGGGCGGCATTCCGCCGCGATTCTCCGGGTCCGGGGCGGCGGTGCGCGCCCGGTCGAGTCCGTAGCCCGGCGGGCTGCGAGGGGCCGAGCACGGACGCTCCGGAGACTCTGCGCTCCGGACCCGCCGGCCCCGTTCCCGCCCACGCGCGGGGAGAACGGCCGGCACGGGCGCAGTGCTCGGGAGGCCGGGGCCGCGGAGGGCGGCAGGAGCGCCGCCCGTGTCTGCCCTTCGCCCGCGTGCGGCCGCACCGGTCCGCGGCGGACGGCGGTAGCGCACCGCGGACCGGTGCCAGCGTGCCCGGCCGCGGTGCGGGACCGTGGGGGCGGATCAGCCCGTCGTCGCCCGCCGGGTGCGGAGGGCGTCCAGGCCGTCGGGGGTGAGGGAGCCGTGGACGCGGAGGCGGGAGTAGCCGCCGTCCGGGTAGACGTCGATGCGGAGGTGGGTGGCGGTCGGGGCGCCGTCCAGCAGGAACCGGTGCGGGGAGTCCGGCTGGATCTCGGTGCGCGGCAGGAGCACCGTCCAGTCGCCGGCGGCGGGAACGGCGTCCGGCTTGGCCGGGTCCAGGTCGGCGGCGGAGACCTCCACCCAGCCGGCGGCGTTGCCCTTCAGGTAGGCGGTGTCCAGCTCCAGGGCGTGCAGTGCGCCGCGGCCGGCCAGGCGGTGCACCACCCAGTCGTTGCTGGTGCGGACGCGGCGGCGGCGGTTCTCCCAGCCGTCGTCCATCTTCTGCGAGCGGCCGGGCAGGATGGTGTTCTCCGGCGGCGAGTAGAAGCGGTCCGACGCGTCGGCGACGGAGCCGCCGTTCTCCAGTGCAGCCAGGTCGGCCGTGCCGAGCGCGGCCAGCCACTCCGGGTCCGGCTCCGGCCGGCCGTGCACGCGCAGCCGCGCGATGCCGCCGTCCGGGTACATCTTCAGCCGCAGGTGCGTCCAGCGCCGCGGGCTGTCGACCGCGAAGCCGTTGGCGGCGTGCCCGCGCAGTTGGGAGCGCGGCACGATCTCGGTCCACTCGGTGTCCGGCGACAGCAGCTCGGCCTCCGACGGCGTGCCCGGGAGGCATGCGGCCTCCACGGCAGCCTGCTGCGGGTAGTTGCCGCGGAAGTGGGCGGTGTCCACCACGATGCCGGAGACGGTGCCGGGCAGGCCGAGCCGGATCAGCGCCCAGTCGTGCTCGGCGTCATCGGGGAACGGGCTGCCGGCGGTGTTGCGGCGGCGCCGGGTCTCCCAGCCGTCCATCACCTTGCCCTTGTGGCCGAACGCCTCGGGGTCGAACACGGCGCGGCCCGGGATGAGGAGGTTCTCCCGGGGGGCGAAGAACTCGTCGTTGGCGGCCACCGCGCCGGCGCCCAGGCGGCGGTCGGCGAGGTCGGGATCGGCCGTGAACGCGTAGTCGCCGGCCCGGTAGTCGGCGAACGGGTCGCCGCCGGGGTAGGGCTGGGCATCGAAGGCGTGCGGATCGGACGTGGACGCTGCGGCGCCGGTCACGGGGCTCCTCTCGGGAGGACGGGGAGGGCCGCTCCCGGGGCGGTTGCGCCAGGGCGGCCGGTGCAGGTCCAGTGTGCGCCGCCGATACCGATCGCGTCTATCGCGAACTTATGAGCATTATGTTCAGAAGAATTGAACAATCTAGGTGGCGGTTCCGGAGCCGCCCGCGTCCGTCCCGGCCGCCGCACCGCCGACGTGGTCGGCCGCCGCCCGCTGCAGCGCCGCGAGCAGCCGCGCCAGCGCCGGCCGCTCCCCGGAACCGGACCGCACCGCGGCGACGACGTACCGCTGCGGCCGGTCGGCGCGCAGCTCCCGCACCGCCACCCCGCGCCGCGCCGCCGGCGCCGCCAGCCGCGGCACCAGCGCCACCCCCAGCCCCGCCTCGACCATCGCGAGTATCGCGTCCCAGTCCGAGGCCGCGTGGGCGCGCCGCGGGGTGAACCCCGCCGCCGCGCACGCGGCCACCGTGATCTCGTGCCAGGGGCCGGTCTCGCCGTAGATCCAGTCCTCGCCGGCGAGGTCGGCCAGGCGCAGCCCGGGCGCCTGGGCCCACCGGTGGCCGGCGGGCAGTGCCGCGTACAGCGGATCGGCGAGCAGCGCCGTCCGGTCGAAGCGGTGGCCGGGCCCGCCGCCCAGGAGCCCTTCGCCGAACGGGTCGCCGCCAGCGTCTCCGGGCGCGCGCCCGGTGGCGTCCGGCGGCTGGGCCGACAGTGACAGGGCGAGGTCGACTTCGCCCGCCGCGAGCAGCGCGCACGCCTCGCCCGCCTCGGTCTCGCGGAGGTGCACCGCCAGCCCGGGATGGCGCCGCTTCAGGTCCCGGACCGCCGGCACGACCAGCGCGGGCACCGCGGTCGCGAAGGTGCCCACCCGGATCCTCCCGGTGGCGCCCGCGGCGTGCGCGGCCAACTCGGCTTCGGCCCGCTCCAAGTGCGCGAAGACGGCGTCGCCGTGCCGCAGCAGCGCATGCCCGGCGTCGGTGATGCGGACCCGGCGGCCGTGCGCCTCCAGTACGGCCACGCCCGCCTGCCGGGACAGCGCCGAGAGCTGCTGCGACACCGCGGACGGCGTCATGGACAGGGCCGCCGCAGCGGCGCGGACCGTTCCGTGGTCGTCGAGCGCGCGCAGGATGCGGAGCCGGCGCAGATCCCAGTCGGTCATGCGCGAATAGTAAGCGCCAAAGAACAGGACTGGCAGAGCGTTCCGCATATTTGAACGGATGCTGTGGCGCGGTAGTCTGCGGGGGGCCGCCGCCGCGCCGCCCGACCTGCAGTGAACAGGCGGGCCGGAACGCAGCGCGCCGGCCCAAGGCAGAGTAGAGACATCGGCAGGACAGGGGCGGGCGTGCGCATCGCGAGATTCTCCTCCGGAGACGAGGTCGGCTTCGGGCTGATCGACACTGACGCCGACAGCGGCGAGACCCACATCTCCCGCATCTCCGGGCATCCCCTCATGGGCAACATCCAGCTCGCCGGGGAGCGGGCCAAGCTCGACGACGTCCGGCTGCTCTCGCCGATCCTGCCGAGCAAGGTCATCTGCATCGGCAAGAACTACGCCGACCACGTCGCGGAGATGTCCGGCATCACCGGCGCCTCCACCGAGGAGCCGGTGGTGTTCCTCAAGCCGTCGACCGCGGTGGCCGGCCCGAACGACCCGGTCTTCTACCCGCAGATCTCCGAGCGCGTCGACTTCGAGGGCGAGCTGGCCCTGGTCATCGGGCGGCTGGCCCGCGAGGTGCCGGCGGAGCGCGCGAGCGAGGTCGTCTTCGGCTACACCTGCGCCAACGACGTCACTGCGCGGGACCTGCAGAAGAAGGACAAGCAGTGGACCCGCGCGAAGGGGTTCGACTCCTTCTGCCCGCTGGGCCCGTGGATCGAGACCGGCCTCAGCCTGGAGGAGGCCTCCGACCTGCGGATCACCACGGAGGTCGACGGCGAGGTGCGCCAGGACTCGCGCACCTCCCAGCTGATCCACCCGCTCGCCGAACTCGTCTCCTACGTCAGCTCCTTCATGACGCTGGTGCCCGGCGACGTGATCCTGACCGGCACCCCCGCCGGCGTCGGCCCGGTCACCCCCGGCCAGCGGGTCACCGTTTCGGTGGAGGGCGTCGGCGCGCTGACCAACACCATCGCCACGCGCGACTGACCGGGCCGGCCGGTCCGCGGACGCGAAGCGGCGCCTCGCCCCGAGGAAGAGGGGGCGGGGCGCCGCCGTGCGCTCCGCCGGGCCGGGCTGGTGCCGAATGCTTCCGGTCCGCCCCGGACGCGTCTGCCAGACCCGGCCTAGTCCTTCGCGGGTTCGGCGCCCGCCACCGGTGCCTGGGCCTCGGTGTTGAGTTCGGCGAGCGACTCCTTGGTGAACCCGAAGAAGTAGGTGAAGGCGAACCCGGCGACGTAGCCGGTGAGCAGCCCCGCGGCGTACACCGCGACCGCGGGCAGGATGCCCTGGCTGCCCTGCATGAGCGGGAAGAGCGCCCAGCCGGACGGGCCGATCGCGGTGGAGCCGACCGTCGTGCCGAGCTGGCCGAGCATCCCCACCACGCCGCCGCCGACCGCTCCGCCCGCGCAGGCCGTGATGAACGGCCGGCCCAGGGGCAGCGTCACACCGTAGATGAGCGGCTCGCCTACGCCGAGCACGCCCGCCGGCAGCGCGGACCGGATCGTCGTGCGCACCCCGCTGTTGCTGCGCAGCCGCATGTAGACCGCGAGCGCCGCGCCCACCTGGCCGGCGCCGGCCATCGCCAGGATCGGCAGCAGCACCGTGTAGCCGTCCAGCCCGATCAGCGTGGTGTGGATCGGGATGAGCGCCTGGTGCAGGCCGAGCATCACCAGCGGCAGGAACAGGCCGCCGAGGATCAGCCCGGCCGGCGCGCCCGCGAAGCCCAGCAGCCGGTCGGCGAGGACGCCGATGCCGTCGGAGAGCCGCCCGGCGGCGAACATCAGCCCGTACACCGTGGCCATCCCGGAGACGAGGACCGCGATCGTGGGCGTGATCAGCACGTCGAGGCTGCGCGGCACCCACGGCCGCACCCAGCGCTCGACGTAGGCGCACAGCACGGCTGCGCCCAGCGCGCCGAGCACGCCGCCCTGGCCGGGAGCGAGCTCTTCGCCGAACGCGGTGATCTCGGCGACGCCGGCGAACGGGATGATCGCTGCGACCGCGCCGCCCAGGATCGGGGTGCCGCCGAACTCCCTGGCGGCGTTCATGCCCACGAACACCATGATCAGCGACATGAACCCGCCGGAGACCGCGGTGAGCGCCGGCAGCACGCCCGGCAGCCAGCCCAGGTTCTGCAGCAGGCCGCCGACGCCGGCCAGGATGCCGCAGGCGATCAGCGCCGGGATCAGCGGGACGAAGATGTTGGCGATGCGCCGCAGGAACTGCTTGACGGGCGTCGCATTGCGCTTCCGGTTGGCCGCCCTGATCCGCGCGCCCTCCGCGGCGAGCGCCTCGGCGCCGGCGGGCCGCGCCCCGTCCGCGGCGGCGCCGTCCGCCTCCGGAGCGGCGTCGGAACCGGACCCGGCGCGGTGCTCCGCCACCAGGCGGCGGAACGCCTCGGTGACCTGGGTGACCGCGGCCGGGCCCAGGACGATCTGGTAGGTCTCGTCGTCGACGACGCCGAGTGCGGCCGGGTGCGCACGCACGCCCGCGTCATCGACCCGGTCCCGGTCGACCAGGCCGAGGCGCAGGCGGCTGATGCAGTTCTCGACCGTGGTGACGTTGCCGGCCCCGCCGACCAGGGCGAGCAGGGCGCCCGCTGCGGTGTCGGGGCTTTCCGGTGCGCTCATGGCGGCCCTTCCTTTCGGGGGTGGCCCCGCCCAGGGGAGGGCGGGGCCGGTGCGCGGGCCCGCGGGTCAGCCGCGCGGTGCCGCGTCGATCGCGTCGCGCAGACGTCCGTCGGAGGCGGCCAGCAGGGCGGCCGCCTCGTGCGGGCCGACGCGGCCGAGGATGGTGAGGATCGCGGTCTTCACGTCGCCGCCGGCACCCGTCAGCGCCGCTTCGGCCTCCGCGTACGGGGCCCCGGTCGCCATCTCCACGATCCGGTGGGCGCGGGCGCGCAGCTTCTCGTTGGTGCTGCGCAGGTCCACCATCAGGTTCCCGTAGGTCTTGCCCAGGCGGATCATGGTGATGGTGCTGAGCATGTTCAGCACCAGCTTCTGCGCCGTGCCCGCCTTCAGCCGGGTCGAGCCGGCCACCAGCTCGGGACCGGTGTCGACCTCCAGGGCGTGGTCGGCCTCGGCACCCAGCGGCGAGGACGGGTTGCACGAGACGCCGACGGTGAGCGCGCCGGCGCTGCGGGCATGCTGCACGGCAGCGACCGCGTAGGGGGTGCGGCCGGAGGCGGAGATGCCGACGACGGTGTCGCTGGCGCCGATGCCGAGGTCGTTCAGGTCGCGCACCGCACCGGAGGCGTCGTCCTCGGCGCCCTCGACCGACGACGTCACCGCGCCCGGGCCGCCCGCGATCAGCCCCACCACCAGTTCGGGGTCGGTGTTGAAGGTGGGCGGGCACTCTGAGGCGTCGAGCACGCCCATCCGGCCGGCCGTTCCGGCGCCGGCGTAGACGAGCCGGCCGCCGCGGCGCATCCGGGCCGCGATGGCGTCCACGGCCGCGGCGATGCGCGGCGCGATCGCGCCGACCGCTGCGGGCACCTCTGCGTCGGCGGCGTTCATCCGCGCGACGATGTCGGCCGTGGCCATCCTGTCCACTTCGGCCAGATCTTCGCTGCGCGCCTCGGTAGCCAGCTGCTCCAGCTCTTCGCGCACCGTCCGCGTGCCCACCGCGCCCCCGTCTGTCTGGGTAGGTTTCCTCCGTCCGAGGAAGTCGACTGGAAGATTACCAACTTTCCCCGTTTGGGCCGATACCCGGGCACTGCGGATCTTCGTGCACGGAGCGGATGCCCGTCCGGACAACAGCTGAGCAGGGAAGGCGGCGCCCGGGCCCCGTTAGGCTGGGTCGGGTGAGTGAGACTTCGATTCGTGTGCGCTTCGCCCCCTCGCCGACCGGCATGTTCCATGTCGGAGGTGCGCGGTCGGCGCTGTTCAACTGGGCGCTGGCCCAGCAGCAAGAGGCGGGGCGGTTCGTGCTCCGCGTCGAGGACACCGACGCCGCCCGGAACAAGCCGGAATGGACCGAGGGCATCATCTCGGCGCTGTCCTGGCTGGGCATCGATGCCGCCGACCCCCACTTCGAGGGGCCGTACTTCCAGTCCGACTACGCCGACGCCCACCGCGCCACCGCTGCAGCCCTGTACGAGCGCGGCCGCGCCTACTACTGCGACTGCACGCGGGAGCAGGTCGCCGAGCGCCGCGGCAACGAGCACCTCGGCTACGACGGGTTCTGCCGCGAGCGCGGGCTCGGGCCCGGTCCCGGCCGCGCGCTGCGCTTCCGGGTGCCGGACGGCGGCCCCACCGTCGTCGACGACCGGATCCGCGGGCAGGTGAGTTTCGAGCACTCCGCGATCGAGGACTTCGTCATCGCCCGCGCCGACGGTTCGCCGCTGTTCGTCCTGGCCAACGTCGCCGACGACATCGAGATGGGCATCAACCAGGTGATCCGCGGCGAGGAGCACCTGTCCAACACCCCCAAGCAGCAGCTGCTGTGGGAGGCCCTGGACAAGACTCCGCCGGTCTGGGCGCACCTGCCCGTCATCGTCAACGAACAGCGCAAGAAGCTGTCCAAGCGGCGCGACAAGGTGGCCCTGGAGTCCTACCAGGACGAGGGCTACCTGCCCGAGGCCATGGTCAACTACCTCATGCTGCTCGGCTGGGCGCCCGGCGAGGACCGGGAGATCATGGACTGGGCGGACATGGTGCCGCTCTTCCGCATCGAGGACGTCAACTCCTCCAGCGCCTTCTTCGACGAGAAGAAGCTGCGCGCCTTCAACGGCGAGTACATCCGCGCGCTCAGCACCGAGGAGTTCGCCGAGCGGTGCGCCCCCTGGCTCGCCGCGGACAGTGCGCCCTGGCCGGAGGAGAACTACGACCCGGCGGTGTTCCGCGCCGTCGCGCCGCTGGCGCAGTCCCGCATTGCGCTGCTCGCCGAGATCGTGCCCAACGTCGACTTCCTCTTCCTCGCCGCGCCCGTCTTCGACGAGAAGTCCTGGAACAAGGCGATGAAGCCCGGTATCGGCGCGGAGATGCTCGCCGCGGCGCTGGAGAGGTTCGGCGACCCCGCGCTGGAGTGGAAGGCCGAGCCGCTCAAGGAGGCGCTGGAGGCCGCCGGCGCCGCGCTCGGGCTCAAGCTCGGCAAGGCGCAGGCGCCGGTGCGCGTCGCGGTCACCGGGCGCACCGTCGGCCTGCCGCTGTTCGAGTCGCTGGAGCTGCTCGGCCGGGAGCGCACCCGGGAGCGGACCGCGGCCGCGCTGCAGCGCCTCACCGCCGAGTCGGAGGACGTCTCCGGGTAGGCGCCGGCCGCTCGGCCGCGCTCCCCAGGGGGCGCTCGGGGGTGCTCTGGACCGCGTCCGGGCGCCCCCGTTTTTCAGTTCGCGAGCACTCCCAAAGTCCGCTAAGGTTAAGCACGTCGCCGCGGGGAACGGGAGCGGAAAGCCCCAGTACCGGCGGAAATGCACTGGGGTATGGTGTAATCGGCAGCACGGCTGATTCTGGTTCAGTTAGTCTAGGTTCGAGTCCTGGTACCCCAGCCAACGGCCCTCACGCAGGGTCGGGGCCGATCTCGGCCCGTCCTGGCCCCCGTCGTCTAGTGGCCTAGGACGCCGCCCTCTCAAGGCGGTAACGGCGGTTCGAATCCGCTCGGGGGTACACAGTACAGGGATCGCCTCCCACCGCAGTGGGAGGCGCTGCTCTGTGCCCGGCCCCCGTCGTCTAGTGGCCTAGGACGCCGCCCTCTCAAGGCGGTAACGGCGGTTCGAATCCGCTCGGGGGTACACAGTACAGGGATCGCCTCCCACCGCAGTGGGAGGCGCTGCTCTGTGCCCGGCCCCCGTCGTCTAGTGGCCTAGGACGCCGCCCTCTCAAGGCGGTAACGGCGGTTCGAATCCGCTCGGGGGTACCACCGAAGCCCGCACACCCGGTGTGCGGGCTTTTCTGTGTCCGGGGGGTCCGCGGGGCCTGCGGTCCATCCCCGCGTTCCGCTGCGCCGCCCGCCGTGCGGCGGCGCCGCGAGGAGCCGGGGTCAGGGCAGAGCTGCGCCCGCACCGCCCTCCGCCGCGTCGGCCGGGCCGGCGAACCGCCGGGTCGCGGCGTCTTCCTGCGCCATCCGCCGCAGCGACGCCAGCGCCGCGTCCATCAGCGAGCAGCGCACCGCCATGTACTCCACCGCCCGCTCCCGCGGCCATGCGCCGTCGATCGCCGCCACGTCGGCGGCTGCCAGGTCCTGCGCTGCTGCGGCATAGCGGCGCAGCGTCGCCCGGTCCACCCCGAACCCGAGCCGGTCCATCGCCGCCAGCGTGCGCGCCAGGCCGGCGCGGTCCGGTGCATCGCCCTGCACCTGCCAGCCCAGCTCCGCCAGGAGTGCGTCCACACCCCCGTCCGGTGCCGCGCCGGCCTCGCCGCGGGTGCTGCCGGCGCTCTCCGCCGCGGGGACGGCGTCCGCGGCGGCCGCACCGGTCGACCACGGCGGGATGGCGCCGGTGGCGAGGGTGTACTGCACGGAGCCCAGCAGCCGGTAGAGGTCCATGCCGGTGTCATCGACCGCCGAGACGAGTCCGCGCACGGTGGCGAGCGGCAGTCCGGCGACGTCGCTGAGCGCGCGGATCAGCCGCAGCCGGCGGATGTGCTCGGGGCCGTAGCTGGCCTGCGTCGCTGCCAGCGCCTCGCCCTTGGGCAGGAGGCCCTCCCGCAGGTAGTACTTGATCGTCGCGACCGGCACGCCGCTCTGCCGGCTCAGCTCCGCCATCCGCATGCCCGGCCCCCTCCGTCGCCGCTCCGCCCTCCTCCGGGATCGTACTGACCGCGCTCCGCCCCGCACTGCTCCGGTGGGGCCGGCCGCCCGTTCCAACGCTTCGCAGCGCGGGGACGGCCCGTCGCCACCGGCGCAGCGGAGGCTCCCGGGGCCGGGATAAGGCCGTCAGCGAGCGCTCAGCCGGGCCGCCGCGCGCAGAGCGGCCGGGGACAGGCGCGCCAGGAGAGCCGTAGCGCGGACGGCGGGCGTCGCCGGAAGCAGGTCCGGGGCGCGGTCGATCCCGTCGGCGATCACCGCGGCGGTGCGGCGCGCCACCGCGTCGCCCCGGCTGCCGCCGCCGGTGTGCGGAGTGCCCGCCGTCACCACCTTCACGCCGTGCTGCGCCAGGTCCGCACGGAGCGACCGGCTCGCCGCAGCCACCGCGGCCTGTTCGGCCGCGTGCTCCGGCCGGGCCGGCGACGGGAGCCACGCGGCCGGCGACACCGTGTTCACGATCCGCCCGGCGAGGCCGGCCTCCACCATCTGCCGCGCGAACGCCCGGCAGAGGCCGACCGCACGGTCCGCCCGGCCGCCGGCCGCGGCGCCCCACCCCTGCCCGCCGGTCCCCGGGACCCCGGGCGCCGCGGAGGGCGCTCCGGCGTCGGCGGCGGCGGCGTTCACCACGATGTCGGGCACGCCGAGCTCTGCGCGCACCCGGTCGGCGAACGCCTCCACCGGCGCGAGGGCGCGCGCGTCCAGCGTGAAGCCGACCGCGCCTGCGGTGCGCGCGCAGGCGTGGCGCGCCGTCTGCAGAGCGCGTCCTGCAGCCGCGTCGGCGCAGGCCACCCGCGCACCGCGGGCGGCGAGCTCCAGTGCGACGGCGCGGCCTATCCCGCTGCCCGCGCCCACCACCACCGCCACCTGCCCGGTGAGCGGGCGCGCGTCCGGCCGAACGGCGGCCGGGGGCGCCGCGGCACCGGCGGCGCGCACGGCGGCGGGGGGAGCGCCGGCGTTCCGCCGCTCCAGATCGGTGTGGAACGCCTCGACCCGGCCCGCCACCGCTTCCGGCCGGGTCCGCGGCATCCAGTGCCCGCCGGCCACCCGGTGGAAGCGGAAGTCCGGCGCCCACTCCGCGGCCGCGCGCTGCAGCGCCTCCGACATGAACAGCTCCGCGGCCGGCACCAGTACCTGCACGGGGACGGGGGTCCGGCGCAGCTCGGGCCGCCGCATGCGGCGGCCGAAGTTCGCCCGGTACAGCTCCAGCCCGTTGATGTGGCCGCGCACTGACCGGCGCGCGGCGGGCGCCGCCGCAGGCCGGCCCAGCAGGTCGGCGCCTGCCAGCACCGCGCTGCCGACGCCGGAGTACCACGCGGCCTCCGGGACCGCCGGCAGATGGAAGAAGCCGATGTAGCCCGAGCGCGCCATCTGGTCGGCGAAGGCCCGCAACCGCCGGGGCGACGGGCGCAGCTGCGCGCGCAGCCACGCGCCGGCCGAATCCAGCGAGGGGCCCGAGATCGAGGTGAACGAGGCGAACAGCGGCGCTGAAGCGGGGTCGGAGACGGTGTGCCAGGCGGCGATCGAGCCCCAGTCGTGCGCCAGCAGGTGCACCGGCCGGCCGCCGCCCGCGGCACGGGCGACGGCGGCCATGTCGGCGGCCAGCCGGTCCAGCGTGTAGCCCTCCCGCGACTCCGGGGCCGGCGACCGGCCGGCGCCGCGGACGTCGTAGGCGACGACGTGGTACCGCTCGGCCAGGCGAACTGCCACCCCCTCCCACACCCGCGAATCGTCGGGGTAGCCGTGTACGCAGAGCAGAGTGGGGTGCTCCGGATCGCCGTAGGACCGGACCGCGAGCGGCAGTCCGTCGGAAGCGGGCAGGCGGAACAGGCGGGGGGTCATGGCGGACGCTCCTGTCCGTTGGTGGGGCGGATGTCTTCCGGGGACCGCACCGCGCCATCGTAGACGTCGGCCCCCCGCGCTTCCGGGCCGCGCTCCGGGCGCAGCGCCCCGCCCCCAGTCGTGGCCGTATCGTGCCCCGCCGCCCCGGCCCGCGCGGATTGCATCGGCACGCACCGGGGAGGAAGCGTGTATGCCACGAAATGCACGAACGCTGCGCTGCGGCGCCGTCGCCGCGGCAGCGGTGTTCCTCGTCGGTGCCTGCGGGGGCCCGGGTGCGGACGGGGGCGGCGGCGCGCACGGCGAGGAGCGCCTCGCGCCGCCCGGCGAGCCCGAGACGGTCGCCGACGGCTTGGAGACGCCGTGGTCCATCGCCTTCCTCCCGGACGGGTCGGCCCTGGTGAGCGAGCGCGACACGGCGCGGGTGCTCCGCGTCCAGCCGGACGGCTCCACCGAGGAGGCCGGGCGGGTGGACGGCGTCGCACCGGGCGGCGAGGGCGGCCTGCTGGGCCTCGCCGTTCCGCCGACGCTGGGGGAGGACCTCGAGGGCGAGGTGTACGCCTACTACACGGCGGCCGGCGAGAACCGGATCGTGCGCATGCCGTTCACCGACAGCGGGGGACTGCAGGGCGGCGCCGGCCAGCAGCAGACCGTGGTCGACGGAATCCCGGCCGCGGAGTTCCACAACGGCGGCCGCATCGTGTTCGGCCCCGACGGCATGCTGTACGCCGGAACGGGCGACGCCGGCGACCCCTCGCGCGCCCAGGACCCCGCCTCACTGGGCGGGAAGGTGCTGCGGATGACGCCCGAGGGCGATCCGCCGCCGGACCCTGCGCTCGACGGTGTCGTGCACAGCCTCGGCCACCGCAACGTGCAGGGGCTCGCGTTCGACGGCGACGCGCTGCTGGCCACCGAGTTCGGCCAGGACGCCTACGACGAGGCCAACATCATCGAGCCGGGGGAGAACTACGGCTGGCCCGAGGTGGAGGGCGAGGGCGGCGGAGCCGAGTTCACCGACCCGATCGCGGTCTGGACCACCGACGAGGCGTCGCCGAGCGGCGCCGCGGTCGCCGCCGACTCGCTGTGGGTCGCCGCGCTGCGCGGCGAGCGGCTGTGGCGGGTGCCCCTCACCGGCGCCCCCGACGACCCGGCCGGCGAGCCCGAGTCCCTCTTCGAGGGCGACTACGGCCGCCTCCGCGACGTCGCCACCACCCCCGACGGCTCGCTCTGGATCGCCACCAGCAACACCGACGGCCGCGGCTCACCCGCCGACGACGATGACAAGATCCTCCGCGTCCCGCTGGAGGATTAGGGCGTGTTGGGTGGGCACCTGTCCTGCTGCCAGCACGCCCTAGCGCCGGCTAGCGGTTTCCGGAGTCGGCAGTGGGCCGGTGAAGGGCCCGGGGAGGTGCAGCTCGGCACCGCCGGTGGCGCGCGTCTGCGTGCGGTAGAGGCCGTTCTCTGGTTCGGAGAACAGGGTCCAGTAGCCGTCGTCGCTGTCGACGAGCAGGTACGACGGGACGTGGCCGCGGGCGTACCCGCGCGGCTTTTCGACCCTGTCAGGGTCAGCGTTCGACGGAGAGGTGATCTCGACTGCGAGGGGCACGTCTTCGGAGGAGAAGCGCCACTCCTTGCCGGTGAGGACTGATGTGGGCAGCACGGCGAGGTCGGGCACGTAACGCTCGCCCGTCGCCGCGATCTCCACCGTGACGAACTGGACGACCTCCCACTCTTCAGCGAGGAGGGCGCGCAGCGCGTACTGGCCCCTGGAGGCGAGCAGGGCGTGGGAGCCGAGAGGGGTGGGGGACACGACGATGTTCCCTGCGATGATCTCCACCCGGTAGCCATCGGGGGTCTCGATGTGGTCGGCGATGGAGCCGAGGTCGCCCATCACAGTGGAGCTGGGCATCGCCATGGGGCTGCCCTCCTTCGTGCGTCCGTTCTTCTGTTGTCAGTCTGCCCCGCCGCGGCTTTGAGCGCAGCGCCCGTCTGCCGATCTGCGGATCAGCCTTCTTCGTCCAGGTAGAAGCCGGTCGTGCGGGCCTCGGCGGCGCGGGCTGCGGCGGGGTCGGCGCCGGAGTCGATGGCCCGGTCGGCCCAGTAGCGGCTGCTGGCGGCGATGGCGCGGCGGGCGTCGTCGGTGGCGACCCAGGGGGTGGTCTCCAGCGGGGTGACGCTGCCGGTGGCGAGGTGGTGGGCCAGCCCCAGGAGCGCGAGGTCCCAGCCGACGCCAGCGGCGCCGGGGCCGTAGGTCTCCCAGTGGTCGCGCTCGGCGTCGCCCCGGTGCTCCAGGGACAGCAGCGCGCGCTGCGGGCCGCGCTCGTCGATGCGCACCGACACCGACGACTCGGTGCCGCCGTACTCCCAGGTGGCGGTGTAGGAGTGCGGCGGATCGCAGGCGGTGATAGTGCCCGCCGCGTTGTCCTCGATGCGGTAGCGGCCGCCCTGGCGCAGGTCGCCGTCGACCGCGGCGAACCACAGGGACAGCTGGTCGGCGCTGCTGCACGCCGCCCACAGCGCAGCGGCGGCCACCGGGTATTCGCGGGCGAGGCCGAGCACCATCGGCACACTGCCCGCGGCACCTCCCGCGGCCGGGGTGCCGCCGGCGGTGAGCGTCCGCTCGACCGCGGCGGTCTGGCCGGCCCCGTCGAACGCGTCCCAGTCGCCCTGCTCGGTCATCCTGCCTCCTGCCGCCGCGGTGTCCACCCTCGCGCGCCCATTGTGTCCGCGGAGGGCGACATCGGCGCCGGGGCACGCCGGGCCCGGCGTGCGGCCCCGCTATGCCTGGTCGCTGTGGAGCGCCTCGGTGATCTTCTCGGCGGCCGCGCTCACGGCGGGCGCGTGCAGGCGGCCGGGAGAGCGGGTGAGGCGCTCGATCGGTCCGGACACCGAGACGGCGGCGATCACCCGCCCGCCCGGCCCGGCCACCGGCGCCGACACCGAGGCGACGCCCTGCTCCCGCTCAGCGACGCTCTGCGCCCAGCGGCGGCGGCGCACCTGGGCGAGGCTCTGCGCGGTGAAGTGGGCGCCGCGCAGCGATCGGCGGATGCGCTCGTTGTCCTCCCACGCCAGCAGAGTCTGGGCGGCCGAGCCCGCGTTCATCGGCAGCTCGCTGCCGACCGGAACGGTGTCGCGCAGTCCGCTGGCCCGCTCTGCCGCCGCGACGCACACCCGCACGTCGCCCTGGCGCCGGTAGAGCTGGGCGCTCTCGCCCGTCAGATCGCGCAGCTGCACCAGCACCGGGTTCGCGACCGCCAGCAGCCGGTCCTCGCCGGTGGCGATGGAGAGTTCGCCGAGCCGCGGGCCGAGGACGAACCGGCCCTGGGCGTCGCGTGCGACCATGCGGTGCCGCTCCAGAGCGACCGCGAGCCGGTGGGCGGTCGGCCGCGCCAGCCCGGTCAGCCGCACCAGCTGGGCGAGCGAGGCCGGCCCCGCCTCCAGGGCGTCGAGCACGGACATGGTCTTGTCCAGGACGCCGACGCCGCTCGATGGGCTAGAGTTGTCCATGGCTTGATATTGGCGTCTCGCAATTTGGAATGCAAATCCGCGCGCCGGGCTCCGCGCCCCGGCGGATGCATCCGGCGGCGAGGGGCCGCAGCCGCCGCCGCTGCGGCGGGGCGGAGGACCGGCAGACCCCCGACAGCACACCCGAGGAGGCGACGCATATGGCGCGCACGATGGCCGAGAAGGTCTGGGAGGAGCACGTCGTCCGGCGTGCCGACGGCGAGCCCGACCTGCTCTACATCGACCTGCACCTCGTGCACGAGGTGACCAGCCCCCAGGCGTTCGAGGGGCTGCGACTCGCCGGGCGGCAGGTGCGCCGCCCCGACCTCACCGTGGCCACCGAGGACCACAACGTGCCCACGGACACCATCACCGGCCCGATCGCCGACAAGGTGTCGCGCACCCAGATCGAGACGCTGCGCAAGAACGCCTCCGACTTCGGCGTCCGCCTCTTCCCGATGGGCGACCTCGACCAGGGCATCGTGCACGTCGTCGGCCCGCAGCTGGGGCTCACCCAGCCGGGCATGACCGTGGTCTGCGGCGACAGCCACACCAGCACGCACGGCGCGTTCGGCGCGCTCGCCTTCGGCATCGGCACCAGCCAGGTGGAGCACGTGCTCGCCACCCAGACGCTGCCGATGGCGCCGTTCAAGACGATGGCGGTCACCGTCGAGGGCTCGCTCAAGCCGGGCGTCACCGCCAAGGACATCATCCTCGCCGTCATCGCCCAGATCGGCACCGGCGGCGGCCAGGGCTACGTCATCGAGTACCGCGGGCAGGCCATCCGCGAGCTGTCGATGGAAGCCCGGATGACCGTGTGCAACATGTCGATCGAGGCCGGCGCCCGGGCCGGCATGATCGCTCCCGATGAGACCACCTTCGCCTACGTCAAGGGCCGCCCGCACGCGCCGGCCGGCGCCGACTGGGACGCTGCCGTCGCCCACTGGGAGAGCCTCCGCACCGACCAGGGCGCCGAGTTCGACCGCGAGGTCGTGATCGACGCCGACGCGCTCAGCCCGTTCGTCACCTGGGGCACCAACCCCGGCCAGGGAGTTCCGCTGGACGCGCCGGTGCCCGACCCGGAGGCGATGGCGGACCCGTCGGCGCGCGCGGCCGCCGAGAAGGCCCTGGCCTACATGGACCTGGCGCCCGGCACGCCGATGCGCGACATCGCCGTGGACACCGTCTTCCTCGGCTCCTGCACCAACGGCCGGATCGAGGACCTGCGCGCCGCGGCCGAGGTCATCCGCGGCCGCACGGTCGCCGACGGCGTGCGGATGCTCGTGGTGCCCGGCTCGATGCGGGTCAAGGAGCAGGCCAACGAGGAAGGCCTCGGCGAGGTCTTCACCGCGGCCGGCGCCGAGTGGCGCGAGGCGGGCTGCTCGATGTGCCTGGGCATGAACCCCGACCAGCTGGCCCCCGGCGAGCGCAGCGCCTCCACCTCGAACCGCAACTTCGAGGGGCGCCAGGGCAAGGGCGGCCGCACCCACCTGGTGTCGCCGCTGGTCGCCGCGGCAACGGCGGTGCGGGGCACGCTGTCCTCGCCGGCCGACCTGTGACACCGGCACCACCCACGACCGCGGAGAACGGAGAACGAGGAGCCATGGAGCAGTTCACCGTCCACACCGGCCGCGCCGCACCGCTGCGCGCCGGCAACGTGGACACCGACCAGATCATCCCTGCGGTCTACCTCAAGCGGGTGGCCCGGACCGGGTTCGAGGACGGCCTGTTCGCCGCCTGGCGCGCCAACGACCCCGCCTTCGTGCTGAACAAGCCGGAGTACACCGGGGCGAGCGTGCTCATCGCCGGTCCCGACTTCGGCACCGGCTCCTCCCGCGAGCACGCGGTGTGGGCGCTGCAGGACTACGGCTTCAAGGCCGTCATCTCGCCGCGGTTCGGCGACATCTTCCGCGGCAACGCGCTCAAGGGCGGCCTGCTCGCCGTCGTGCTGCCCGCCGAGGCCGTCGAGCGGCTCTGGGCGGCCGTGGAGGCGGACCCCGCCGCCGAGGTGACCGTCGACCTGGTCGAGCGCGAGGTCCGCGGCCCCGGCGTGCAGGAGCCCTTCGAGCTGGACGACTACTCCCGCTGGCGGCTCATGGAAGGCCTGGACGACATCGCGCTCACGCTGCGCGAGACCGATGCGATCGACGCCTTCGAGAACCGGCGGCAGCCGTGGCTCCCGGTGACCCGCTAGGGCGTGGTCGGCGGGCGGCGTCCGCAGGACGGCTGTCCGCCGACCACGCCGGCGGCCCCGGTCCGGCGGGGCGCGCCGCGGGCGCGCCCTCCGGGCCGGGCGGGGCGGACGGCGCCGGACCGCGGTCGCGGCCGGAGCCGGACACCCCCGACCCGCACCGCAGTGCCGGCCCGGAGGGGGCCTCCGGGCCCGCGGAGCACGCCGACGCGCCCGGCCGGGGGTCCTGCGGCGGAGAATCCGGTGCCGCCCGCGGGTCGTCCGACAAAACCGCGGCCTCAGGGGCCGCCAGCCCTCACGACACGGGCACCGATGTGGCCGACGAGGACGCCGAAGAGCGCCGTGACGCCGATTTTTACCTTGATTTGGCGGAGCGGCTGCGCGAGGCGCACCGGCGCGCGGAGGCGCTGCCGGAGGGTGTCCGGATTCCGGTTATTCGTCGACTTCTGGCCGTGACGGAATCGGTCAAAAGGGATGCCGCTCGCGGTTCTGAGCGTCTCGACCGCATGCTTGAGGAGATCTCTGCGCAGGTCGATGACGACTCGACACGCTGAAATCTCAGGGTGTTGTGTTTGTGCGGAAGCCCTCCGGTCCCCTAATTTCGTGCGAGCAAGGGGGAACCGGAGGAACCAATGAACAAGCGTGACCTGATCGACGCGATCTCTGACCGTTTGGGCGACAAGAAAACCGCGACCGAGGCGGTCAACGCCGTGTTGGAGACCATCCAGAAGACCGTCGCCGCCGGCGACAAGGTCGCCATCACCGGGTTCGGTGTGTTCGAAAAGGCCGAGCGTGCCGCCCGGACCGCCCGCAATCCCGCCACTGGCGAAGCGATCAATGTCCCTGCCAGCTACGTCCCGAAGTTCCGGGCCGGAGCCGACTTCAAGGACATGGTCAACAACAAGAAGAAGTAGCAGACCCGGCCCTGTGCCGACTGCGCCGACCGCCCGGTCCGCCCTCAGCGGGCCGGGCGATCGTCATGTCCGGCCCCGGACGCCGGCTGTGCGGACGCCGGCTGTGCGGGCGCCGGGAGGGCCGGGGCGGATGCCGTCAGGCGGTGCGGCGGCAGGGGCCGGCCGCGGCGGCAGCGGTGTGCGGGCCCAGGCCGAGTTCGGCGGCCGCCGCAAGGTCGGCCGCGGTGTCGACGTCGCGGCGCAGCCCGGCCAGCCCGGAGCCGCCGATCTCGGCGGCGCCGCGGCTGCGGTGGCGCAGCCGGGAGCCGCCCTCGAACGCCGGGGCGAAGTCCCCGGCCGACGCGGCGGCGTACAGCGTCGTCCCGATCCCGGCGGCGTCGGCGGCGAACGCCTGCGCGTCCTGCCCGGCCTCGGCCAGCGCCACGGCGGGCTCCTGCGGGCGCAGCGCCGGCAGGTCCGCCGACAGCGCGGCAACGCCGTGACCCGGCCGGCGCAGGGCGGCGGCTGCGGCGCCGTGCCGCAGCGCCGGGTTGAGGCCCCCGTCCGGCTCGCCGTCGAGCGGCACCGCACCCAGCTCGGACAGCGCCCGCTGCGCCTCCGGATCGGCGGTCACGGCGAACACGGCGCCTACGGCCGGGCACGCCGCGGCAGCCAGCACCGTGTCGCGGGCGAAGGCGAGCGCGAGGGACCGGCGCACGCCGGGGTCGGCCGCAAGCCGGGTCTTCGCCCGCTCCAGCCGCTTGACGGGCACCAGCAGCGACCAGGTCCCCTCCACCGGCTCTCCCCCCGCTCAGCCCCTTCGGCGGTGCCCCGCCGGGCGCGCCCAATCATAGGGCGGGGCGTCCCGCGGCGCCGGAGGCCCATGCCCCCCACGCGACGTGGGTGATCGCGCACTCCGCCTAAACTGGACCGATCGCAGTCGTAGGGCCGCCCCCCTCGGCCCGGGCACCGAACGTCCAGGGGGCGATTCCGGAGGAAGCAGCAGTGGCCAAGCAACGCGAGTCGCGGTGGGTCAAGGTCGTCGTGGCCTCCATCGTCCGGCCGATCATGACGGCGCTCACGCGGGCGGAGTGGTCGGGCACGGAGAACATCCCGCGCTCCGGAGGGTTCATCCTGGCCGCGAACCACCTGTCGATGGCCGACCCGCTCACCATCGCCCACTACCTGTACGTCGGCGGGCGCCGCTGGCCCACCTTCACCATGAAGGACGGCGTCATGCGCATCCCGGTGGTCAAGTCGGTGGCCCGCGCGACCGGGCAGATCCCGGTCAAGCGCGGCAGCGCGGAGGCGGTCAAGGCCCTCGGCGAGGCCGAGAAGGCGCTGGTGGAGGACGGCAGCTCGGTCATCTTCTACCCCGAGGGCACGGTCACCCGCGACCCCGAGCTGTGGCCCATGGTCGGCAAGACCGGAATCGCCCGGCTGGCGCTGAGCACCGGCGTCCCGGTCATCCCGCTGGCGCACTGGGGCGAGCACAAGCTGCTCGAATACGGCACCAACAAGCTGAGCCTGTTCCCGCGCAAGCGGGTGCAGATGCTGGCCGGCCCGCCGGTCGACCTGTCCGCATGGCTGGACCAGCCGATGACCGCGACCGCGCTCTCCGAGGCCACCTCCGCGATCATGGCCGACATCACCGCCCTGCAGGCGCAGATCCGCGGCGGAGAGCCGCCGGCGGTGCCCTTCGACCCGAAGAAGGCCCGCGCGGCCGCCGCCGAAGCCGCTGGGGATGCCGACCCGGCCGCGCCCGTCGAAGCGCCGGAGACCGCAGACCGGGCCGCGCCGAACGGCAGTGCCCCCGACGCCGCCGCGCCGGAGCCCGCCGGCGAGCAGGGAACCGGGGACGGCGCCGCGAAGGGCGCTCCGCAGGGCGGCGCAGCGAAGAGTCCCGAGGAGGGCACCGGATGACCAAGGTCGCGATCATGGGCGGCGGGTCCTGGGGCACCGCGTTCGCCAACGTGGTGGCGGACGCCGGCGCCGCCGACGCGGTCCTCTACACCCGGCGGCCCGAGGTCGCGGCTGCGGTGAACGGCCAGCACGCCAACGCCGACTACCTGCCCGGCATCGAGCTCAACCCGGCGCTCACCGCCACCGCCGATCCGGCCGAGGCGCTGGACGGCGCCGCGTTCGCCGTGATGGCCGTGCCCTCCCAGACGCTGCGCGCGAACCTGCAGGCGTGGCGGAGCCACCTGGCGCCCGGCGCCGTCGTGGTCAGCCTGATGAAGGGCGTCGAGCTCGGCACCAGCCTGCGGATGAGCGAGGTGGTCGCCGAAGAGCTCGACCTGCCCGCCGACCGCGTCGCCGTGCTGACCGGCCCCAACCTCGCCCGCGAGATCGCCGAGCGGCAGCCGGCCACGGCCGTCGTGGCCTGCCCGCACGAGGCCTCGGCCGTCCGCTTCCAGCACCTGTGCAAGTCCCCGTACTTCCGGCCGTACAGCAGCACCGACCTGGTCGGGGCGGAGCTCGGCGGCGCGGTGAAGAACGTGATTGCCCTGGCCGTCGGCGTCGCCACCGGCATGGGACTGGGCGACAACGCGAAGGCGGCGCTCATCACCCGCGGCCTCGCCGAGACCGTGCGCCTCGCCGTCGCCCTCGGCGCCGACGAGCACACCCTGGCCGGCCTCGCCGGCATGGGCGACCTCGTCGCCACCTGCAGCTCGCCGCTGTCGCGCAACCGCACCTTCGGCGAACGGCTCGGCTCCGGCCTGAGCGTGGACGAGGCGGCCGCGGAGATGAAGCAGACCGTGGAGGGCGTCAAGTCCTCGGAGTCGGTGCTCGCGCTCGCCCGCAAGCACGGCGTGGACATGCCCATCACCGAGGTCGTCGTGCAGATGATGCACCACGACCTCAGTCCCGCCGAGGCCACCGTCATGCTCATGTCGCGGAGCGCCAAGCCGGAGCGGTACGGGGTCGGCTCCCAGGACGGCTCCGCCTGATGGCCGCCGGCGACGGCGCGGAGCGGGAGCCCGGCGAGGCCACCCGCGCGCTCAACCTGCCCTCCGGCCCGCCGCTCGGCGAGCGGCCGTTCCGTCCGCCGGTGCACCGGAGCACGACGTGGGCGTTCGACACCTCGCAGGACTACGCCGACGTGCTCGACGGGGCACGGCCCGGCTACTCCTACGCGCGCATCGACAACCCGACCGCGGCGGCCTTCGCGTCCGCGCTCGCCGCGCTGGAGGGCGCCGGCGTGCCCGGCGAGGTCCGCGGCGAGGCGTTCGCCTCCGGGATGGCCGCCATCTCCACCGCGGTGCTGGCGCTGGCCGGCGCGGGCGCGCATGTCGTCGCCGCCCGGTCGATCTACGGCAACACCTACTCGCTGCTGGACGGGCTGCTGCGCCGGTTCGGGGTGGACACCGACTTCGTCGACGGCACCGACACCGCAGCCGTGCGCGCCGCGCTGCGGCCGGAGACCCGGCTGGTCTTCACCGAGACGCTGTCCAACCCGGCGATGCTCGTGGCCGACCTGCCCGAGCTCGCCGAGGCGGCGCACGCGGCGGGCGCGCTCCTGGTGGTCGACTCCACCTTCGCCTCGCCCGCGGTGTGCCGCCCCCTCGAGCACGGGGCCGACCTGGTGGTGCACTCGGCCACCAAGTACATCGGCGGCCACAGCGACGCCACCGGGGGAGCGGTCGTGGGGCGCGGCGAGCCGATGGCCGCGGTGCGATCGGCGCGGATCGACCTCGGCACCCACCTCGCCCCCGACGAGGCCTACCTGCTGCACCGCGGCCTGGAGACGCTGCCACTGCGCGTCGGCCGGCAGTGCGCCAGCGCAGCCGAGTTCGCCGCGGCGCTGGCGGACCACCCGGCGGTGCAGCGCGTGGACCACCCCTCGCTGGCCGGCCATCCCGGGCACGCGCTGGCGCGCACGCTGTTCGACGGCGGCCGCGCGGGCGCCGTCGTCACGGTGGCGCCGCGCGGCGGCCGGGAGGCGGGAATGGCGTTCGCCGACGGACTGCGGGTGGCGTCGGTCGCCGCTTCGCTGGGCGGCACCCACACCCTGGCCGGGCACGTGGCCTCCACCACGCACCGCCAGATGGGCGATGCGGAACTGGATGCAGCGGGCATCGCCCTCAGCGCGGTGCGGTTCTCGATCGGCCTTGAAGACCCCGCGGACCTGATCGCCGACGCCCGCGCGGCGCTGGACCGCCTGGGGTGAACGGCCCGGGCGCCGGCCGCCGGGGCCCGGAGGCGATCACCGAGAGTGGCGTGATAGGGGCGGCAGAGTCGGGAATGCCGCTGCGGCCCCGAATGGCGGTTCTGCAGAGAAAGCACAGCGAGATAGGGTCAGGAACCATGGCCGAGCAGCGTAGAGTCCGCGTCGCCGTCATCTTCGGCGGACGCAGTTCCGAACACGAGATCAGCTGCGTCACCGCGGGGAGCGTACTCTCCGTTATCGACCGCGAGCGCTACGAGGTCGTGCCGATCGGCATCACCCGGGACGGCGCCTGGGTCCTCGCCGACTCCGCCGCGGACCGGCTCGCCATCGGCGCGGACAAGGCGCTGCCGACCGTGGACACCGCGGCCGCCGGCGGCGCGCAGCTCGCGCTGCCCTTCGACGCGGGCACTGCCAACGACCTGATGGTGCTCGCCCCGGACGCGGTGCCGGCCCGGTTGGGCGAGGTCGACGTCGTGCTGCCGCTGCTGCACGGCCCGTTCGGCGAAGACGGAACCATCCAGGGCCTGTTCGAGATGATGGGCGTGCGCTACGCGGGCGCCGGCGTCTTCGCCAGCGCCGCCTCCATGGACAAGGTCTTCATGAAGGCCATGTTCCAGGCGAACGCCATCCCCACCGGCCCGTTCGTGGCCGTGCCCGACCGCGCCTGGCACACCGAGCGCAAGCGGGTCCTGGACGACATCGCCGCGCTCGGCGCCGCCGTCTTCGTGAAGCCGGCCCGCGCCGGCAGCAGCGTCGGCATCGCGCGGGTGTCCGACTCGGCCGACACCGACGCCGTGGTCGCCGCGATCGAGGCCGCCCGGGAGCACGATCCGAAGGTCATCGTCGAGGCCGCCATCTCCGGCCGCGAGGTCGAGTGCGGCGTGCTGGAGGCGGCCGACGGCGGCGCTCCGGAGGCGTCGCTGCCCGCTGAGATCCATGTCGCCGAGGGCTTCGACTTCTACGACTTCGAGGCGAAGTACCTCTCCTCGAGCAGCCTCACGATCCCGGCGGACCTGCCCGAGGCGACGACCGAGCGGATCCGCGCCATGGCGGTGCGCACGTTCGAGGCGCTCGGCTGCGAAGGCCTGGCCCGGGTCGACTTCTTCGCCGCCGACGACGGCGAGGTCTACGTCAACGAGATCAACACGATGCCGGGGTTCACGCCGAGTTCGGCCTTCCCCAAGATGTGGGAGGCCACCGGTATCGGCTACGCCGGCCTCATCGAGCGCCTCATCGAGACGGCGCTCAACCGGGGCGCCGGACTGCGCTGACTTCGGCTGCGGGAGGGCTCAGCTTCCCGCGGCACCGGGCGGACCGGCGGGCGCGGCAGGCGGCCCGCCGGCCGGCTGCCGCGGGGCCGCAGCCGGCAGCAGGCGCCGGGTGAGGATGGTGCCGCCCGCGGTGGCCGCGGGGAACACCGCGACCGCGACGAACGGGATCGCCAGCAGCAGGTAGGCCGGAACGGCGAAGCCGACCACCAGGGACTTGCGGGTGCGCATCGCCCGCTGGCGGTCGCCGAGGCGGCGCATCCCGCGCCGGTCGAACGCGGTGCCCACCAGCTCCAGCCCGAGCATCCATCCGCCGAACAGGGCGGTCAGCACCGGGATCACGGTCTGCCCGACGACGGGGATGAACCCGGCGACGAATAGCGGAACCGTCCCGAGCGCGGTGAGTAGCACGACGGCGATGGTCTGGCGCACCGACCGCGCGGCCGAGGCGGCGAACGACTCGTCGGCCTCCGGCGGGGCGTCGCCGAGTTCATGCTCGACGTTCTCGGCGATGAGGTCGTACAGCGGCGCCCCGATCGCCAGCGTCAGGCTGGTGAAGGCGATGACCATCAGCATGACGGAGCCGAGCACCATGACCGCGCCGGCAGCCAGGCGCGCCGTCGCCTGCCAGGCGCCGGTCCAGTCGTCCGCGAACGGCGTGGCCCAGGCAGCGAGCCCCTCGATACTGGTGAACAGCGCGACCAGTGCCGCAACGAACAGGATGGACGTAACGAGCGGCGGCAGCGCACCGAGGAAGAACAGCTTCGGCCGGCGGAGGACCATCCCCGCCCCGCGCAGCAGGATCCCGGCACCGGAGAACGCATCGCGCACGACTGAGCTCATGGGCCTGGAGCCTACTGCCCCGAACGGACACCTCCGCCCCACTCCGGCCGTTCCGGTCCGCGTTCGCCCCCCCCCGCGCGCCCGCTGCGCGGCGGCGGACGCCGCCGGGCCGGCGTGCCGGGCCGCCGCGGCTCCGCTCCGCCGGGCGGCACGGGGCCGCTGCGCCGCAGAGGCGGCGGCCGGGCGGCCCCTGGTGGCGCGGGAGGGGGTGCCGCGATGCGCCCCGGCGGCTCGCGGTGGCCGCCTCCGCGCCTGCGGTGTCCACAGGCGGAGCGGGGCGGCGCCGTCCACAGATGGGAGGTCCGGTCTCGCGCTGCGGGCCGGAGCGGCGTCAACTGGATGCATGTCCGACCTGTCACGCGTCCGGGAGCTCGCCGAGAGCCAGCACGGAGTGGTCTCCCGCGACCAGGCCCGCAGCCTCGGTGTGAGCCAGGGGGCGATCGACCGCTGCCTGCGGTCGCGCGGCTGGACGCGGATCCGCCCCGCCATCTACCACGTACGCGAAGGGCCGCCCCCGCTCGCGGCCCGGGCCAAGGCCCTGCAGCTGTTCTACGGCCCGCGCGCGGTCGCTGTGGGGCCGACTGCGGCGCGCCTGTGGGGTCTGCAGGGGCAGATCGCCGGCTCCGCCGCCGAGGACGTCCATCTGGCCCTGAGCGGCCGCACCTCCACTGCCGCCGGCCTCCGCCTGCACAACTGGGACATCCCGCCCGGGGAGATCGCGGTCCGCCGCGGGATCCGGCTCAGCAGCCCGGGCCGCACCCTGCGCGACACCGGGGTGCTGGGGGACCGGTTCTCCGCGGTGAGCACCATCGATTCGGCCCTGCACCAGGGGCTGGTGGCGGCCGAAGACCTCCCCGCCCTGCTGGCGGCCAACACCGGGAGGCCCGGCTCCCGCCGGACCCGGGCGTGGTGGGACGAGGCCGACGGCCGCGCCGAGAGCACCTTCGAGACCCGGCTCCGGCTGCTGTGCCGGGACCACGGCGTCGCCCCCGAAGAGCTGCAGTATCCCGTCTACGGGCCCGGCGGCACGCTGGCCGGCCGCGCCGACCTGGCCTGGCCGTCCTGGGGCGTCGTCGCCGAGGCCGACGGGGCCGGGCCGCACGCCCTGCCCGCCGCCCTCTTCGCCGACCGCGGCCGGCAGAACCGGATCGCCGCCGGCAGCCAGCGCCTCACGCTCCTCCGCTTCACCTGGAGCGACCTGGGCCACCCGCACCAGATCGCCGACCTGGTCCGCTCCGCCCGCGACGCCCGGCACCACTCCAGCCTCTCCGGTGCCGCCCGGCCCACCCTGCCCGACTTCACCTACGGAAGCAGCCCATGAACGCCTTCCTGCGCACCGTCCATCTGCTGACCCGGCCGAGCCGCACCTTCGACGCCGGCGCCAGACCGCCGGCTCCGCGGCGGCCCGGTCCGAGGCCGGCCGCGCCGGCCCGCGCCGCACGCTCCGGTCCCCGATCCGGCGGCCCTCGCCCGGAGATCCGGCGCAGGCCCCGGGCGCCGGACCGCCGGAGGCTGCTGTCCGCGTCCCACCGGGCGGCTGCCCCGCCTCTGGCAGCGCTGCCGGTCCACTCGCAACGCCGGCGCGCGGTCCGCGGCGGGTCAGGGCTGCGGGGGCAGGAACGGGCTCGGCGTGCCGTGCCAGCTGACAGCGAGGCGTTCGCGGGCACGGGTGCAGGCCACGTAGAGCAGGGAGCGCTGGGCGTCGAGGTCGGAGCGGTGCTGGTTCTCGTCCAGGCCGGCGCTTGTCACGTGCTCCATCAGCGGCAGCGCAGACGCGGTGGCGCCGGTCACCGCCACCGCGCGGAACTCCAGGCCCTTCACCCCGTGCATCGTCGTGACCCGCACTCCGGCCGTCCGCTCGTCGACGGCATGCCGGCCGGGGTGGAAGATCACCGCGGGCACCGAGCGGGCGCGCAGGTGCGCCGCAACGGCGTCCCGGCCGCGCTGGGTCCGCGCCGTCACGCACACGTCGGCGGGCGCGATGCCGTCGGCCAGCCACCGCCGCACCCGCTCGGCGACGGCGTCCAGTTCGGCCGGCTCGTCGGGTGCCGCGACCATCTCCGGGCGCGGGCCGCTCAGCACGCAGCGCGCGGCGCCCGGCGGCTCCGGGGCAGTGTCGCCCAGCTCCAGCGCCGGGCGGCCCGCCATGATGGCGTCCGCCCAGGTGAGGATCTCCTCGGTCGTGCGGTAGTTGACGCGCAACGGGAAGGACCGGCCCACCACGTTGATGCCGAGCCGGCGGAACGACACCGTGTTGTCGTAGATGCGCTGCCGGTTGTCGCCCGCGATGAACAGGTCGTCCGGCCCGGGCGGCGCCGCGGCACGCAGCGTGCGCCACTGGGCCGGATGCAGGTCCTGGGCTTCGTCGACCACGATGTTGGAGTAGGGCTTGGCGGTGCGCTCGCCCAGCAGCCGGGCGGCTTCGGCGTGCAGCTCCTCGGCGGCGAGGGCGCGCCCGGCGCGCATCCGGGCGCGGGCGTCGCTGATGGCGTGCCACACGGCGCGCCGCTCGGCCGTGCCGAGGCGGGTGCTGCGGCCGCGCCGGGCATCCGGGCCGAGGTAGCCCTCCAGGGTCGCAATGCCCTGCGCCATCACCACGTGCCGGTACTCCGCGTACAGCAGGTCCGGCGGATAGGGCAGCCGGTGCTGGCGGGCCACGTTGGCGAACAGCCCGCGGGTGTCGGTGCGCAGCCGCACGTCGGGATGGACCTCCCGAACCACGTCCAGCGCCAGCTTGTCCGTGGTGACCACGTCCACATCGGCCAGCAGTTCGGCCGGGAGCAGCTGCGCGAGGTCCCGCTTGAGCGACTCCACCAGTGCGTTGGTGAAGCTGGTCAGCAGGATCCGGCCGTCCAGCGGCAGGTGCTCGGCGAGATGCTTCACCCGGTGCAGCGCCACCACGGTCTTGCCGGTGCCCGGGCCGCCCGACACCTTGGCCGGGCCGGCGAACCGCGGCCGGTAGGCCAGGTCGCGCTGCTTGGGATGCAGGAACACCCGCCATGCGGCGAATTCGCCGGCGAGTACGTCCTCCACTTCCTGGTCGTCGCCGACCACCATCACCCGGTCCCGGGTGTTCCGGATGGCCGCGTCGTAGTCGTCGGTGCGCACCGCGCCCGACTGCGGCCGCCGCGGCGCCACGACCTCCTCCAGCACGCGGCGCACCGAGTGCCCGCCTGCCAGCGCCGCGAGCACTTCGTACTGGTCTTGGGGCAGGGCCGGGCGCCAGGCGCGCAGCTCCGCGGCGCTGCCCAGGCCGCGGCAGAAGGCCCGCACCTGCGGGTCCACCCCCAGCCGTGCCAGGTCCGTGTCGGACACGGCGTCGAAGGGGCCCTCCGCGGCGGTCCCGGGCGGTGCGGCGGGTGCGGGCGCGCGCCGGCCGGTGTCCGGTACCGCTGCGGCCGGTGCGGGGGCGGAGGCGGCTGTGTTCGCGGCGGGGCGCGCTTCCCGGGCTTCAGCGGGGGGAACGGCGGGCCCGGAGGCGCGTGCCGCGGGCTCCGGGGGCGCGCTCGCGCCGCCCCCGCCTAGCGCTGCTGCGTCGCGCCGCTCCAGGGTGCCCATCACCCGGTTGACGTCGTGCCGCTGATCGGCCGCCCACCCCTCGGCGCGGTCCCGCGGCAGCAGGTGGACGAGCAGGAACGTCTCGCCCGACTCGGGGGCGAGCATCACCCCGGTCCATGCGTCGCTGATGCGGAAGGTCCGCAGCCGCGGATCCTGGCCGTGGGCCAGCTCGCGGATCCGCAGGTCGGGGTGGCGGCGCAGCGCCTCCCACGGAAGCTCGCGGAATTTCCGCGTCACCTCCCGCAACCGCTCGCGGGTCTCCCCGTCGAGCTTCTCGTACTGGGCCAGGCACGCCGCATCGACCGCCAGCCGGGCCATCGGCCTCCTCCCGTTGGGGACGCTCCCCCTTTCCTATCCCGCCGCACCGACATTCCACCCCTTCCGTCCGGATCGGGACGCGCGCCGTACTCGGGACTCCCGCGCCGCGACCGGCCCGCCCCCACCCGCCCGAGGCCCTGCCCGCCGCCGCTCTTCCGCGGGCTCCACCGGCACCGGGCTGCGGCAGCCTGCGGCCGCACTCGCCCACCCGGCAGGCGGACCCCGCCACTCGGCCACCCCGGTTCCGCGCCGCTCGGCGGAGGGCCGGCCGTCTTCGTGGGGGAGCCGGCGTTTTCCGTGCCTTTCGAATTCTGCGCTGCGCCGGCCGGAACGGCCGCCCCGTAGAGAACAGCAGCAACAGCAAGGACTCGATAGCGAACCGGAATCGGCCAGTGTGCGTCTGCCCGGGCGAGGAGAGGAACGGGGGTGGCGGATGCGGCTGCGCAGCCGCGGGCGGGAGCGCCGGGGCAGTTTGGCGCCGGGCTTGCGGTATTTGAGAGCATCGGGTCGTGTTCCGCGGGCGGGCCGCGGCGTGACCGGAATGGGTGCTGCGCGGCCGGGAATTCCGGAGAACTGAGCCGATTGATATCGGTCGTGGCCGTTTGATGCGAAGAGGTGGGAATGTCTGATCAGGGCGGGCGCCGTGCGCGGGAGCAGAGTTCCCGCGGACGGCTCTGGACCCACCTGGTCGGCTACCTCGGCTGGGGGCTGCTGTCGATCGGTGCCACGGTGCTGCAGAACGCGCCCGACCTCCTCGACTGGCTGCCGACCGAGGCGATCTGGGGCCTGGTCGTCGTCGGCGCGCTGGCGCAGCTGCCGTTCGTCGCGCGCGACGTCCTGCAGCGGAGCGACCCCGGGGAGGTGCCCGACTCCTTCTGGAGCGAGGGCCGCGGCGACAACCTGATCCTTCCGGAACAGAACTTCGTCGGCTACGCCGCGCAGCTCCGCAGGCTGAACCACCTCTTCGCCAGGTTCGCCCGCACCGGCGTCCGCGGCGCCCTGGACGGTCTGCGCTGGTGGCGGCTGCCCGGCCCGCAGATGCCGCCGCTCGCGGTCGTCGTGACGGGCGCGCCCGGCACCGGCAAGAGCCAACTGGCCAACCTGGTGGCGCGGGAGAGCGCGGACCGCTTCCCGGACGGCGTGCGCTGGGTCGACCTCGCCACCGGCACCGCCGCCGACGAGGACCCCGGACCGGAGGACGCGCCTGAGGGCGGCCCTGCGGACGGTTCCGGGGACGGCCCGGGCGGCGCAGCGCCCGCAGCCGGCGGCCCCGGAGGCCGCGGCCCGGAAGCCGCTCCCGCCAACGGGAGCCCGGGACCCGGCGCCGCGGTCCCGGCGCAGCGGGGACCGGACGGCACCGCCGTCCCCGGCGAGCCGGACGCCGCGGCCGCTGCCGGGGCCCAGCCCGCCGCTGGAGCGGCACCGCAGGGACGCCCCTTCCCCTGGCTGCGCATGCCCGATGTGTTCCCGCGCCGGCTGCGCCGGCTCGCCGCCAACGGCGGTGCCGAGGAGGGCGCGGACCCCGCCGAAGAGGCGCCCGCCCCGTCGGCGCCCCGCCTGCGCTCCGTCCAGGCGCTGCTGGAGGAGCTGCTCGGCGCGTCCGGCGACACCCCTCGCGGCCCGCGCCGCCACCTGGAGGAGGCGTGGCGCGGCCGCACCGCGGGCCGCCGCCTGCTGCTGGTGCTGGAGAACGCGGAGGACCCCGCGCAGGTGGAGCCGCTCCTGCCGAACAGCCCGGGAAGCGCCGTACTGATCACCGCCCGCCGCCCGTTCCACGGCGCCGGCTTCGACTCCACCGAGGTGCACCTCACCGGTCTCACCACCGACGAAGGCGTCGACCTGCTCAACCGCATCGCGGGCGAGCCTGCGGCGGGGGACGCGGGCAGCGCGGAGCGCTCCGCGCGGCAGGCCATCGCCGCGCACTGCGGCGGCCTGCCGCTCGCACTGCAGATGTGCGGCCGCCGGCTCGCCTCACGGGCCGGCGAGGACGCGCAGGAGCTCCTCGGCAAGCTCCAGGGCGACCACGCCGAACCGCTGCTCGACCCCACCGGCTTCCCCGCGTCGTTCCTGTCCGTGTTCCGGCTGTGCGGGGACGACGCCCGCCGGCTGCTCCACCGGATGGCCGCCTCCGGGCTGCGCGAGGTCACCGACTCCGCTGCGGCGGCACTGCTCGACGCCGAACTGCACCGGGCCGGCGCGGTGCTGCAGGAGCTCATCGACCTTTCGCTGCTGGAGCGGCTCGGTCAGGCCGACGACGGCCTGCAGCGGTACCGGATGCACCGGCTCGTCCTCGAAACGATGGTGGTGCTCCAGCCCGCCGACCTCGGCATCGCGCCCGAGGAGGCGCGCGCGGAGTGGAGCGGTCCGGCCCGCGCCGCGGCCGCCCGGCGCCTGGTCGCCGCCTACGCGTGGCTGGCGCAGCAGGCAGCGGCGGAGCTGCACCCGGGCGATTCGGGCTTCCCCGACCCGCCGCTGTCCGGTGATGACCCGGAGCCGATGGCCGCGCGCCTCGGCCTGGTCGCGCCGGAGCGCCCGCAGGAGTGGCTGCACCGCGAGCGGGAGGTGCTGCTCGGCTGCGTGTGGCTGGCGGCCGACAGCGGCTGTCCCGGCGAGGCGTGGCGCCTCGCGCGCGCCGTCACCGACATGTGCCAGGTTCTGCGCACGCACTGGGAGGAGTGGGACCAGGCGGTCGAGGCGCAGCTGGCCCTCGCCTACGGCGCGGCCGACGCCCAGGCGCTCGGTATGGCGCTGCTCGACGCCTCCGAGCTGTCCGGGGCGCGCGGCCAGTACCGGCCCGGTGCCGCCTACGCCCACAAGGCGCGGCTGGCGTTCTCCGAACTCGGCTCCGACGAGCGGTGGGAGGCGCGGGCGCTGCGTGCCCAGGGCGTCTGCGAGCAGCGCTGGGGCGACCTGACCGAGGCCCGCGAGCACCTGGAGTACGCCGAGCAGGCCCTGCAGCGCGCGGGTGAGCGGTGGTGGCGGGCGCGGGCTCTGGGCAACCTGGCCGAACTCCACGCCGACCTCGGCCACAGCGACCGGGCGGCCGCGCTCTACGGCGAGGCCGCAGCGGTGTTCACCTCCGAGGGCGACGCCCAGCAGGCCGACCTGATGGCGGTGATGCTCGCCGAAGTCTTTGCCGACAAGGGCTGCGACCTGCGCGCCTGGATCATGCTGGAGCCGCTGCTGGACCAGTTCCGCGACCAGCGGCGGCTCTGGTACGCGGCGCAGTGCCTGCGCGTGCTCGGCGGCCTCAACGGTGAGCGGCTGCGGTTCCAGGCCGACGAGGTGGCCAGCCTCCTGCAGCGGCTCAACCGGGTGGAGCTGCGCACCCAGGCCGACGAGCACGCGGCGCGCACCCGCCCGCTGCCACCGGTGGAGCGGCGCCGCGCCGAGGAGCGCGTCGCGGAACGGGAACGCCTCTCCGCCGAGCTTGCGGAGCGGCTCGGCGGCGAAGCGGGGGCCGACGCAGTCCGTGCCGCCTTCGCGTCGCGCAGCACGCGGGCCGGCCTCCGCGAGGCGCGCCGGTCCTGGACCCCGGCCCGGCGCGTGGCCCGGCTGGAGGCCGCGGTCCGCATGATGCACCGGATGGGCGACGAGTGGGGGGTGGCGCGCACCCAGGTCACCCTGGGCCGGGTACTGGTGCGCGAGCGCGACTTCGACGCCGCCGAGACCGCCTTCTTCGCCGGTGCCGGCGCTTTCGAGCGGCTCAGCGACGCCGGCCAGCGCACCGGCGAGCGCGGCGACAAGCGGTGGGAGGCACGCACCCACCACGCGGCGGCGGAGGAGGTCCTCGCCGCCGTGGCCACCCGGGACGGAGGCCCGGAAGCGACGGTGCAGCGCCGCTTCGCCCGTCCGGTCCGGCTGGGCCTGGCGCATGCCCGGCGCGCCGAAGAGCTCTATGCGGAGCGCGGCAACCACCGCGGCCGGGTCGCCGTCCTCATCCTGACCGCCCGCCTGATGTGGGTCGACGGCGCCGACCGCGGCTTCGTCCTCAGCCGCCTCGACGCCGCCGCCGCCGAGGCCGCCCGGCACTCGCTGCGCGAACTCCACGCCACCGCCACCGCCCTCCGCGTCCGTTTCGCCACCGACCACCCCGACATCGCGCGGATCTGGCAGATCCACTAGGGCGTGTGTGGTGGATCTTGGTTCTCGGGTCTGTGGCTCGCAACGCCGGTGTACAACCGGTATATGAGCCGCAGATTCGAGCTCACTGACTAAGAGTGGGACCTGATCCGACCTCTGCTGCCCCCGGGCACACCCCAGCGTGGAGGCCGCTGGCGCGATCACCGCCAGGTCCTCAACGCCATCATCTACCGCACCCGTACCGGTATCGCCTGGCGCGACCTGCCCGAACGCTACGGACCCTGGAGCACGGCCCAGCACCGGCTCCAACGCTGGGAGACCGACGGCACCTGGGCCCGCATCGAGCAGCACCTCATCGACACCGACAAGGACACCGACCTGGACGCCCAGATCGACTCCACCGTCGTGCGTGCCCACCAGCACGCCGCAGGAGCACGAAAAAGGGGAAGCGTGCCGAGGACTCAGGTGCGCAGACAGCCAGACCGGGCCACTCCCCGCACCGACCAGGGCGCCGCTGTCTCCAGCCCGCGCGCCCGGGTCCGTCCACCGCTCCGCCTCGCCGCGGGACCCGAAGACCGGGGGCCGAGTCGGGAAAGACGCGGTGGAGCCCGAAGGGCCCCGACCACTCGGGCAGCGTAGTGGCCCCCGGTCACCCGCGCCGATGCTCCGCCGCGGCCGGACCCGTACCCGCTCGCACACCACCACCCCGCCAACAGACACCGGCCAACAACAGGCCCCAGCAGGCAGCCCCCGCGCCGAAGCAGCCCTTCCCGCGGATCACGCCGCGCCCGTGCATCGAGCGCGGACGCCCGACACCACCCGAGCCCAGCACGGGCCCGAGCGCCGCCTCGACGCCTTCCGGTCATGCACGCCAACACGCGCCAGCACCCCCGATACGCCAGCCCCCACACGAGCCAGGCAACGGGAGAGAAACCATCTGCCCGAGAATGCACCGAAGGGCTTTCGACCTGCACAGAAACCGAAGGGGTAGCGGTTTGGTGTCTTCAGGCTCCGGCGAGAAGAGAGACCGGTACAGCATCCGTCCGATGAGAAAAGGCACTGATGAAGCGCATCATCGCAGTCTTCGCCCTGACCGCCGCCGCTGCCCTGGCAGCCTCATCCCCCGCAACGGCCGACACCCTTCAAGAATGCGCCCTTAAAGGCGGCATCTCCCTGCCCACGGGTTGCTACATCCCTGGGGGCGGACCTGAACTGACGCCCTAAGGAACGCCGCCCGGCCGTTGGCCGCTGGAAACCTAGCGGCCAACGGCACCCTTCACGCCGCAGACCTTCACCACCCGCCACGGGCACCCATCCCGCGGAGCCCGGCCGCGGCCGCCGGCTACCCCCCGCCGCAGTCACCCTTCCCCGCCGCTCAACCGGGACGGCAGCCACGACCGGACACCGCCCACCGGCGAAGGCCCAACTGCAGCGGAGGACACGCCGGGGGCAAGGCAGCGAGCCACACCGAGACCAGGGACCAGCCCGTATCGCACCCTGAAGCAGCACGTATCTTTACCAACCTGTGCCCAGGCACCGCGACGCTGCGTGATCTCGTGTTTGTACAGGTCAGTGCGGCGCGGAATCGGCTCTCCGCGCAGGGTCCGTAGGGGGAGGACCTCTTCTGCTTAGGCGGGGTATGCAGGGGTCCCGTTGCCGTGTCCGATCTCCCGGCATGTGTCCCCCGCCCTCGCCCCGCGGCCAGCCCGCCTCCGGTCGCCCCGCCGGGCCCCCTGCCAGCCTCGCCGTCGCCGCCGCTTTTACGCCTGTCCGACGCACTGAACGCCAGAACGCCGGCCGCCGAGAGGCGGGAGCCTTCGGTCCCAGCCGCCCCAGCCCCGTGATCAGCAGAGACTCTGGTCGCGCAAGGTCCTTGAAGCGGCGGGACAGAGTCGATAAGGCTGCCGGCGACGTCGCCCATGCTGCAATGCCTGCACCCCAACCCCGCGCCCCCGATGCCCCGCCGGTCGCCTGAGGACCCGGGCGCCCGTGCCGTTCACCGTGCGGCCGAGCGGCGCCGGGGCGGGCGGATCGACGTGCCCGCTGCCGGTTGGCGCGACGTCCGCCCGGCCGCTCGTCTGCCGCGGGCTTGACTCGGACGCGACGTCAGAGACTTCTCTGGGCGCATGCCGCTTATCGTCTCCCGCTACCTCGCGTCACACCTGCTGAGCCTGCTCGGCAACGGGATCGCGGCGGTGGCGCTGCCCCTGATCGTGCTGCAGTCGACCGGAAGCCCGCTGGGCATGTCGGCGCTGGCAGCCTCCTCCGCTGTTCCGTCGCTGCTGGTCGGCCTGCTCGGCGGGGTGGTGATCGACCGGATCAACCGCCGCACGGCGTCGGTCGTCTCCGACGTCATCTCGGCGGCGTCGATCGCCGCGCTGCCGCTGGTCGACATGGTGTGGGGGTTGAACCTGGGGTGGTTCATCCTGCTCGGCATCATCGGCGCGTTCGGCGACGTGCCCGGGATGACCGCACGCGAAGTGCTCGCACCGATGGTGGCCCGGCACGCCGGCACCGACCTGGCCCGGCTGGTCGGACTGCGCCAGACGGCCACCTCGCTCGCCCTGGTGCTCGGCCCCGCGGCCGCCGGCGTGCTGCTCGCCGCCCTCGACGCCAGCTCGGTGCTGTGGATCACGGCCGCGACCTCGGCCGCCGCGGCCCTGCTGACGTGGACGCTGCCGCGGCGGCTCGGCGAGGTCGGCACCGGTGCTCCGCGGCGGCCGGTCCTCCGCGAGCTGAGCGAGGGCGTGGGGGTGGTGCTGCGCAGCCGGTTCCTTCTCGGCACGTCGGGACTGGTCGTCGGGCTGGGGGTGGCGGTCGGCGGACTGCAGGGGCTGGTGATGCCGCTCTACTTCGACCTCATCGAACGTCCGGACCTGCTCGGCCTCGTCCTCACGGCGCTGGCGGCCGGCATGCTGTGCGGTGCGGCGCTGTACAGCGCCGCCGGGCGCCGCCTGCCCACGCGCGCGTGGCTCTGGGCCGGTTTCACCGCGACCACCGCGGGCTTCCTGCTGATGGCCTCGCTGCTCACCCCGGCAGCGGTGTTCGCCGGCGCCGCCGCGCTGGGCCTGGGCAACTCCGTGGTCGGCGCGGTGGTCGGGGTGCTGCAGGTGGAGCGGACCCCCAGCGAGGTCCGCGGCCGGGTGTTCAGCGTGCGGACCTCCCTGATGACCATCGCCGCTCCGGTGGGCATCGGACTGGCCGGAGTGGCGGCGGAGTACGGGTCTGCGGCCCTGGCGGGGTACAGCGTCACCGCCGTCTGGGTCCTTGTCCTGGCAGCCGTGCTGGTCTCGCGCGCCCTGGGCGCCCCCGCCCCCGGCGCGGCCCCCGGCCCCGAAGAGCGCTCCGATCCGGCGGCCGGCGAAGCAGTGCCCTAGAGCGGGTGGGCGATCCACCCCAGACGCCCCGGGTCCTGCTCATCGGGTAGGGGCGGATCCCGAGGCCGGATCCGGATGGCGGCGGCGCGGCGGTCCCGTCGGAGCTCGGGGCCCGCTTGTGCGGCGGGGGCGACCGCCCGGTCGTGTCTGAGCGGGTCGGCGGAGCGTTCCGCGGTGGTGCGGCCCCGGCGGGCGGCTTGCGCCGGCGGCCGTCCCGCCGGTCTGCGACTGGGCGATGGCCGCGGCGAGGCTGCCAGGACACACCGCCGCGCAGGCAGTTCGGAAACCCGACCCCGGGGAACCGGCCGGAGCAGGGGGCCGCCGGAACCGGCCTCGCGGGGAGTGGGCGGGCCGGTAGGGTCGGGGATGTGAGTCGACGCCACTCTTTGCCGCGGGCCGCAGGGGCGGCCGCCGTGCTGGCGGCTGTGCCGACCGGGTGGGTCTTGGCGCGCAGCGCCGGCCGGCGGTACGGCGACCCCTCCGACGTGCCCCGCCGCCCCGTCGCCCTGGTCCTCGGCGCCGCGATGTGGCCGCAGGGGCCGTCGCCGCTGCTGGCGCGCCGCCTCGATCTGGCCGCGCGGCTGCACGGGCTCGGACTGGTCCGGACCGTGCTGGTCTCCGGCGACAACCGCGACGTCTCCCGGTACGAGACCGATGGCATGGCCCGGTACCTCGCCGAGTCCGGCGTGCCGGAGTCCGCCATCGCCGCCGACCCCTACGGCTACCGCACCTGGGACAGCTGCGTGCGTGCCCGCCGCGTCTACGGCGTCACCGCCGCCGTGGTGGTCACCCAGGCGTTCCACCTGCCGCGCTCGGTCGCGCTGGCCCGCGCCGCCGGGATCGACGCCGTCGGCCTGGGCGACCGCAGCTCCCGGGCCCGGTCGCGCTCCACCGCCTTCGGGGCCCTGCGCGAGGTCGCAGCCAACGGCAAGGCGCTGCGCGACGTCGTGCTGCAGCGCGCTCCCGTCGTCGACAGTCCGGCGCTCGGCGACGCCGGCGCGCTGGGCGCGCCCGCTGCCGGCTCCGGCGCACCCCCGGAGCCCGCAGGCGCGTCCGGTCCCTCCCGGAGCAGCGCCGCCGCCCAGCCTGCCGCAACCGCCTGACACCGCCCTCCCCGCCCTCTCGGGGGAGGAGAGGTGTCGCATCCGCTCGCCCGCGGCAGGGATAATGCGGGCATGGACGCGAACACGGGCCAAGGGCCGCTGCAGGGTGTGGACGACGTCGACTGGGCCGGGCTCGCCCCCGAGCGCGGCACGGAGATCCCCGGGCTGCTGCGCACGGTCGCCGCCGGCGGCAGCGGCTCGATGGACGCCGTCAGCACGCTGTTTGACATCCTCCGCCACCCCGGCCCCGGCTACCTCGCTGCGCCCGAGGCCGCCCGCTTCCTCACCGCGGTCGCCGCCGCCCCGGACACCGCTGCGCCCGGCGAGGCGCTGAGCCTGCTGCTGGAGCTGGCAGTGCCGCTGCCGACCGCCGAGGTGCCGTCGGCGCCCGAGGTCGCGCTCTGGCAGGACGAGGCTGCCTGGGCGGTCAGCGCCGACCGCGCCGAAGTCCGCGCCCAGTACCTGCAGTGGCGCGACGACGCTCCCGACGAGCAGACCCTCCGCCGGATGAGCGCGCGCTACGACGCGCTGAGCCGCGACGCCGGCGCCGGGCTGGTCCAGGCCGAGTTCGACGTGCGCGGTGCGATCCGGGAGCGCGTCGGCGACCTCCTCCCCCTGATGGAGGGCCGCGACCACCGCCTCGGGCTCAACTCGACGGCCGAGTGGACCGCGACCCTGCTCGCGTTCTTCCCGGAGGAGCGGGACCGGATCGTGCCCGCCATCCTGCGCGGCCGGGGCCTGCTCGAGGTCCGCGACGACGACGCCGCGCCCGCGCCGGGCATGGCCGGGATCGCCGCCGCCGGCATGGCGGCGCAGGACGCCTGGCGCAAGCCGCTGACGGCGGAGCTGTTCGCGCTGGGCATGCTCGCCGAGCCGGAGGACGCCGACACCACCGTGGCCCTCGCCCGCGAGATGGCCGGCGGCAACCTGTATGCGGCGTTCGCCGCGGCGTCGGCACTGGCGATGCAGCACGGTGAGCGGGTGCCGCAGGCCGCGGTTGAGCGGATGCGCAAGTTCGGCCGCACCCGGGTCGGCTTCACCGGGCTGTTCTCCGACTCCTGGCCGCACATCGGCGATGTCGAGCCGGTCGTGCTGGGCTACCTGGCGCTGGGCCGCAGCGGTGCCGCCACGGTCGCGCTGCGCGCCGAAATGCTGCCCGCGGCGCTGGAGGAGGCGGGGCCCGCCACGGCGGCCGTGGCCGGCGCGGCACTGGAGTCGGTGCTCGGCCCGCGGTCGGCGCCGCAGGACGCCGGCGCGGCCGTCGAAGCAGCCGGAACCGGAGCCGACGGCGGCGACCCCGACGCGCTGCTCCAGGTGCTGTGGGCGATCGCGGAGATCCCGGCCGCCACCTGGGACGAGCGCGGCGTGGGCGAGGTCGCCGAGTCCTGGGCCCTGCCGGCCGACCGCGCGGACTTCCGCGCCTATGCCGGCGTCGCCGACGACGCACCCGGCGCCGACGAGGCCGGCGGCGCAGCCGGCGACGGTACCGGCAGAGCCCCGGCCGCCTCCGCCCCGCAGCCCGTCCCCGCACCGGGCGGCCTCCTCGGCCGCCTCTTCGGCGGCCGCTGAGACCACTGTTCCGCGCCCGCTCCGGCCCGCCGGGGCGGGCGCGGTCGTCTGCCCCCGCGGTGCGGGGCGGGGCGCCCGCTGCGGCCGGCCTGCTCCCTGCCCGGGCCTGGGCCGACGGGCGGGACCTCGCCGGCTCCCCGGCGGCCGGGGCGCGGTCGCCGCCCGCGCGTTCCGCACCTTTCGCGCGCCGGGAGAAGGCCGGACCGGGCGCGACCGTCCGCGGAGGGGGCGGGCGCGCATCGCCGGGGGAGGGAGCCGGGTGCGGCGTGCCGCGGCTGCAGGCGGCAGCTGTGCGGAGCGGGAGGCTCCGGCAGGCACCTCTCCCCGGTGCGCCGAGAGCGGGCAGCGCCCCGGCTGCCGCCGAGACGCTCCGCCCGCCGCTGTGCCGGCAGCCAGCTCTGCGTGTGCCGCTCTGCGTAGCGTGCCGGTCCGTATCGGGGCGCGCCGGGAGCGCAGCCGCGCCTGCGGCAGGCGATCTGCGCTCCCTGAGGGCGTGTCGGGTGGGTGGCGTGTGTCGCGAGCGGTGTCGGAGGTGCGTTCGCCGCACGGCCGACGAGGGGGGCAGGGCGGGTTTTCCTCCTCGAGGAGAGGAGAGCGCCGCGAGGGCGTGCCAGGGCGGTGCGCAGCAGGATAGTTGTCCACCGGAAACGCCTTAGCCGGGGGAGAGGCGGGGAGCGCCGCCTGCCGGGGCACTGCGCCCTGGCAGGAAGCGCGCGCAGGGCGCTGCGGCCCACCGCGGGAGCCCCGGCGGAGCAGACTCCGGGCGGCGCCGGTCAGCGCGGGTGGGCGAGCGCATCGTCGACGGCCGATTCGGGCGGGCCCGGGAAAGTGGGGTCGGGCTGGAAGAGGATCTCGGCGGCGGCGGTCACCGACGCCGGGACCTCGCGCAGATGGCCGTAGACCGTGTCGATCGGGAACGCGCTGCGGCTCGGGTCGCCGACGCCGCGGACGTCGATACCGGCCGCGCGGCACAGGGCCACCGCTCGCGGGACGTGGAAGCTCTGGCTGACGACGGTCGCCGCCTCCACTCCGAACACATCGGCCGCCCGCGCGCACGACTCCCAGGTGCTGAAGCCGGCGTAGTCCGCGGCGATCTTGCCCCGGGGCACACCGGCACCGGCGAGGTGGCCGGCCATCGCGTCGGTCTCGTTGTAGCCCGCGCGCGAGTTGTCGCCGCTGACCAGGACCGCGTCGACCCGCTCGGAGGTGTACAGCTCAGCGGCGAGGTCGAGGCGGCGCTCCAGGAACGGCCCGGGGCGGCCGGAAGGATCCAGTCCCGCGCCGAGTACCAGCGCCACCGGCCGGTGCGGAGCGTCGGCGGCGCTGCCCCGCAGATCCGCCGTGGACGCCCGGACTGCCCCCGCGCAGCAGGCGCTCACCAGCAGTCCGAGCGCGGCCAGTGCTGCCGCCGCGGTCAGCACCGGATGCGCCCGGAGGCGGGGGGAGATTCGAATCCGTCGCACACCAGGGTGGACGCGGAATCCTCCCGCGCGGTTCCCCCGCGGCGGATAGGCTCCCGCGCATGGACGCACTCCCCGCGCGCATTCGCGCTGCCGCCGACCTCGACGTCCCCACCGCGCGCTCGGAAACCGGCCTGCACGCCTACTACGACGGGCGCCCTGGCGACCTCTCCCCTGAGGGCGTGCGCCGCGGCCTGGCGCGGCTCGGCGGCGGGGAGTTCGCCGATCCGGGCGAAGAGGCGCATATGCGCGTGGTCGAAGACGACCTGCGGGCACGCTTCGGTGAACTGGAAGAGCACCGCACCAACCCCGTCCTGCACCTGGACGAGCTCGACCTCTTCGGCTACGACCGCGACTACGCGCCCGAAGAGGAGCGCGCAGCGGCCCGCCTGCGCCACCTCGAGACCTGGCCGGAGACGGTCGACCGTGCCGTTGAAGCGCTGGACCGCGTCTCCGCGCCGGTCGCCACCGCGCTGCTGCCGTCTGCGCGCGGCCTCGCCGCCTCAGTTCCCGCTGATGCTCCGCAGTCCGTCCGCGGCGCCGCGCTGCGCGCGCACGCCCGGCTCGTCGGGCACCTGGAGCAGGCTGCGGCGGACGGCGACCCGGACGCGGCGCTCGGTGCCCCGGCCCTCGCCCGCCTCATGGGCGCGCCCGAGGGCCTCGGCGTCGACCTCGACCGGCTCGCCGAGCAGGCCGATGCCGAGCGCGACCGCATCATGGACCGGCTCGCCGAATCGGCCGGCCGGCTGCGCCCCGGCCCGCCGATGGAGACCGCCCGCGCCCTCGTCCGCGACCATCCGGCCGACGGCGAGGAGGCCGTGCGCGCCGCCCGCACCTGGGCGGAACTGGCCGCCGTGTTCACCGCCGAGCGCGGGCTCGCCCCGTTCCACGACGGCGGGTTCGCCGTCTCGTTCGCGCCCGAGTCGCAGCGCTGGGCTGCGGCGATGCTGATCTGGCCGGGCCCCTATGAGGCGGAGAGCACCACCGACTTTTTCGTCTCCCCGCCCGACCCGGAGTGGAGCGCCGAGGAGCAGGCGTCCTGGCTGGAGACGTTCAGCTCCACCACGCTGCCCGCGATCGCGGTGCACGAGGTGGCGCCCGGCCACTACTCGCACGGCCGTGCGCTGCGCCGCGTCACCGGACCGGTGGCCCGCACCTTCTACTCGTGGTCCTTCGTTGAAGGGTGGGCGCACTACGCAGAGGAGATGTGCGTCGAAGAGGGTTTCGGCGCCTACGCGGCGGAGGCGCTGAAGGGCCGCTTCGAGCCGGACCGGTTCGACGTCGGGGTGTGGCTCGAGGCGCTCGTCCGCGTGACGCGGCTCGCGGTGGCGCTCGGGGTGCACCGCGGCACCATGGACGTCACCGAGGCCGCGCGCCGGTTCACCGCCGATACGGCGCTGAGCGGCAGCGCTGCGCTCGCCGAGGCGCGCCGCGCCCTGTTCGACCCCACGTATGGCCGCTACACCTGGGGAAAGCTGGAGATCCTGGCCCTGCGCGAGCGCGTCCGCGCCGCATGGGGCGCGGACTACACCCCCACCCGCTTCCACGCCGCGCTCCTGGGCCAGGGCGCTCCGCCGCTGGGCCTGATGGACCGCTTCCTCACCCGCCCCGCGGACTGACCGCCGGCCGGGCGGCCCGGAGCGCTGGGCAGGAGGCCGCCCCGCTCTGCTCCGCCGCCGAGGCCGCGGGCGCCGCTGGTCCGCGGGACCCCCGGGTGGGGCGGGCGCAGAGCCCGCAGCCGCGCCGGGGGAGGCGGGGTGCGCGCCCGGCTGCGGAGTGCCGGTTGCTGAGCGGTGCCGGCTCTGCCCCCGGCCCGGAACGCTGCCGAAGCCGGATCAGTCCTGCTCGCCCAGGCGGCGGGGGCGAGCCGCCGCGGTGTTCTCCAGGGCGTCGCGGCTGTCGGCGTAGCGCAGCTGGGCGAGGCCGACGAAGAGGCAGTCGACAACGGTGAGCTGGGCCAGCCGGCTGGCAGTGGCGCCGGAGCGGAAGGTGGTCTCGCGGGCGGCCGTGGTCAGGACGTGGTCGGCGTGCTCGCTGATGGGGCTGCGCGGGAAGTTCGTCACGGCGACCGTCGTCGCGCCGCGGCGGCGCGCCTCCGCGAGCGCGTCCACCGTCTCCGCGGTGGCGCCGCTGTGCGAGACGCCGACGGCGACGTCGCCGCGGCTGAGCAGCGCCGCGCTGGTCCGCATCACGTGGTTGTCCGACCAGGCGAACGAGACCAGTCCGATCCGGTGCAGCTTCTGCTGGAAGTCCAGCCCGACGAACGCGCTCGCGCCCACGCCGTAGATGTCGGTACGCCGCGCCGCGGCCAGCACCTCCACCACCCGCTGCAGCACGTCGACGTCGATCTGGGAGGCAGTGTCCTCGACGGCGCGGGCGTCGGTGTAGGCGATCTTCTGGACCACCGTCACGAGCGTGTCGTCGGGATCGATGTCGCCGACCGGCGCGCGGCTGCTCAGCCCCGCGCCGCGCGCCTGCCCCGCCTCGGTCGCCAGGGCCAGGCGCAGCTCGCGGTAGCCGGAGAAGTCGATGGTGCGGCAGAACCGGATCACCGTCGCCTCGGAGGTGTCGCAGTCCTTGGCCAGCTGGGTGATCGAGGAGGCCGCCGCGCGCTCGGGATCGTCCACGATGCGCTGTGCGACGCGCTGCTCGGCCGGAGGCAGCGACGGCATCAGCGACCGGATGCGCAGCACGGTGCTCGGGCGGGGGACCTCGCCGCCGGCGGGGCTCGCGGGGTTCGGCATCGTGTCCGCTCTCCTTCCGGGGCCGCAGATCGGCGCCCGCCTGCGCCGATGCGCCCCTGCGGCATCGCGTTCCGGCGGCGTTGCGCTGCGGCGGCGCCGAGCGGCAGTGTAGTCGCCATGCAGCCCTCCCACGACGCCCTGACAGGCGTACGCTCCGGGAGCGAGATCGCCTTCGACGTCCTCGGCCCGGTCACGGCACAGGCCGGAACCGTCCCGATTGCGCTCCGCGGCGACAAGCGGCGCTCCCTGCTGGCGGCACTGCTGCTGCGCAGCGACCGCGGCTCCCCGGTCGCCACCGCGGACCTGGCCCGCATCCTCTGGGGCGCCGCAACCTCCGCCGAGGCGCGCCGGGGCGCCCTGCAGGTGCAGGTGGCGCGGTTGCGCGCCGCCCTCGGCGCCGAGCACGGCGCCCGCCTGATCACCGGGTCCGCCGGCGGCTACCGGATCGAGCTCGGCCCCGACCAGCTCGACCTGCTGCGGATGCGCCGCACCACCGCCGAGGCGGCCGCTGCCGAGAGCTCCGGCGATCCGCGGCGCGCCTTCCGCCTGCTGCGCCGCGCCCTGCGGCTGTGGAAGGGGCCGATCGCCGCCGGCGCCCGCACCCCCGTTCTGGAAGACGAAGACGTTCGGCCGCTCGAGGACGAGCTGCTCACCGCCGCCGAGCACTGGGGCGCCCTCGGGCTGCGCCTGGGGCGCGCCGACAGCTGCCTGGAGGACCTCGGCCGGATCGCGGGCCGACACCCCGAGCGGGAACGGCTGGTCGAGATCCAGATGCGCGCCCTGCACCGGGCCGGGCGCCGCGGCGACGCGCTGGAACTGTTCGGCCGCACCCGGCGCGCACTCGCCCAGCGCCTCGGCCTCGACCCCGGCCGGTCGCTGCAGCGCACCTTCGAGGGGGTGCTCCGCGGAACTCTCGCCGAGCCGGGCGGCACGGCGGCGCGGAGCGGGCCGGCCGGCCGCGCCCGCAGCGCGCCCGCGCAGCCGCCGGAGCCGCCGTCCGGGCTCGTCGGCCGCAGCGCCCAC
>NZ_BAAGXT010000028.1:0-79012 GCF_054779695.1 Nocardiopsis coralliicola
GGCCTGCTCCGGACCGCCCGGGTTGCCGCCGCTGGACGGGTTGCCGCCCGCCGCGGAGCCGCCGGCGAGCAGCCCGGCTCCGGCAGCTCCGGCCGCAGCGGCTCCGGCGGCGCCCGCGCCATCGACACCGCCCTGCTCGCCGGGGCCGGACGCGGCCGCGACCGGCGGCAGGCTGTCCAGCATCTGCAGGGCGGACTCGGCGTCGAGGCGCTCGTCCGGATTGCGCTCCAGCAGCCGTGCCACCAGCTCCTCCAGCGGCCCGGCCTGGGGCAGCGGCGCGATCGGCCCCGAGATGACGGCCGCGATGGTGCTGGTCAGCGTCGTACGCCGGAACGGGGAGGCGCCCGACAGCGCGGCGTAGAGGGTGACACCCACGCTCCACAGGTCGCCGGCCGGCGTGGCCGGCTGCGACTCCAGGCGCTCCGGCGGCATGTACTCCGGCGAACCGACCAGCGCGCCGGTCCGGGTGATGGAGGCGTCGCCCTCGGCGGTGGCGATGCCGAAGTCGGTGATGACGACCCGCCTGCTGCCGTCGATCATGATGTTGCCCGGCTTAATGTCCCGGTGGACCACGCCGCGCGCGTGCGCCTCCCGCAGGCCGTCCAGGAGCGGGCGGGCCATGGCCGCCACGTCGGCGGCCGTCATCGGGCCCGCGGCCAGGATGTCCTCCAGCGAGCGGCCGGGGAGGATCTCCATCACCACCCACGGGTTGTCTTCGAAGTCGAAGACGTCGTGCACGGTGACGACGGCCGGGTGCGGCACGCGCGCTGCGGTGCGCGCTTCCCGGAAGACGCGGGCGCGCGCCTCGGCGCGCTCCCGCTCGTCCAGGTGGGTGGGGAGGAGGATCTCTTTGACGGCGACGGCGCGCTGGAGCTGGGTGTCCCAAGCCTTCCAGACGACGCCCATTCCGCCGCGCCCGAGTTCCCCGTCCAATCGGTAGCGCTCGGCGACGATGCGGGCTCCGCTGTCGGTCGGCATAGGGCGGCCTCTCCAGGGGGATGACGCGCTGTGGGCAGCTGGCTGCTCCCGAGGCAGCCGCGGCACCGGGGGGATTCCCGCTTCGGGGCCGCTGTGCTCCGGTGGTGATGAGACGCAGCCCGCCCGGCAGAAGGTTCCCCGGCGCCGCCCATCATCGCGCACAGATCGGACGCGGTGCGACCCGGGCGCCACCCGCTGCGCCCCGGCGCAGCCGGACTTCCGGCCCTCGCGCGCGCCCGTCCGCGGGCGCCGGCACCCGCCACCTGCACGTCTCCCGCCACCGCGCCGGCGGGCAGCGTTCGAAGAGCTCCGCCGGACAGCGCTCAGGCCGGTGCGCCGCAGCGCACCGGCCTGAGCACCACCGCCCCGAACCGGGCGCGGCGGCGCTACTTGGAGTTGGTCATCGACAGCACGTCGAGAGCCGCGTCCAGCTGCTCCTCGGTGAGCTTGCCGTCCTCGATGTAGCCGCGCGCCAGCACGACCTCGCGGATCGTCTTCCGCTCGGCGAGGGCCTGCTTGGCGACCTTGGCCGCCTCCTCGTAGCCGATGTAGCGGTTCAGCGGCGTGACGATCGACGGCGAGGATTCGGCGTACTCGCGGCAGCGCTCCTCGTTGGCCTCGATGCCGGCGACGCAGCGGTCGGCGAAGACCCGCGCGACGTTGCCCAGCAGCCGGGCCGACTCCAGCACGTTGCGGCCGATCATCGGCAGCTGCACGTTGAGCTCGAAGTTGCCCGAGGCGCCGCCGAACGCGACTGCGGCGTCGTTCCCCACGACCTGCGACGACACCTGCAGCATCGCCTCGCACAGCACCGGGTTCACCTTGCCCGGCATGATCGAGGAGCCCGGCTGCAGGTCCGGCAGGAAGATCTCGGACAGCCCGGTGCGCGGGCCAGAGCCCATCCACCGGATGTCGTTGGCGAGCTTGGCGAAGCCCACCGCGATGGTCCGCAGCTGGCCGGAGAGCTCGACCAGCCCGTCCCGGGCGCCCTGCGCCTCGAAGTGGTCCCGCGCCTCGGTGAGGGGCAGGCCGGTCGCGGCGGTGATCTCGGCGATGACCCGAGGCGCGAAGCCGTCGGGGGTGTTGATGCCGGTGCCGACGGCGGTGCCGCCCAGCGGCAGCTCAGCGACGCGCGGCAGGACCGCCTCGAGCCGCTCGACCCCGTACCGGACCTGCGCGGCGTAGCCGGCGAACTCCTGGCCGAGGGTGACCGGGGTGGCGTCCATCAGGTGGGTGCGGCCGCTCTTGACCACCGAGGCGAACTCGACCGACTTGCGGGTGAGCTCGCCCTCGAGGTGCTGGAGCGCCGGGATGAGCTCCTGGACGACCGCCGCGGTGGCGGCGATGTGCAGGGAGGAGGGGTAGACGTCGTTCGACGACTGCGAGGCGTTGACGTGGTCGTTGGGGTGCACGTCCAGGCCGCTCGCGGCCTTGGCCAGCGAGGCGACCACCTCGTTGGTGTTCATGTTCGACGACGTGCCCGAGCCGGTCTGGAAGACGTCGATCGGGAACTCGCCGTCCCACTTGCCCTCGGCCACCTCGAAGGCCGCGGCGCGGATCGCGGCGCCGAGCTCCTCCGGGATCACGCCGAGCTCGGCGTTGACCTTGGCAGCGGCGGCCTTGATCTGGCCCAGGGCGGCGATGTTCGCCGACTCCAGGTGCTGTCCGGAGATCGGGAAGTTCTCCACGGCCCGCTGGGTCTGGGCCCGCCACTTGGCCTCGGCGGGGACCTTGACCTCGCCCATCGAGTCGTGCTCGATGCGGTACTCGTTCATCGTTGAAAGACACCTCCAGGGAAACCTGGCACTAAGAGTGCCAGAAGTGCGGCCCCGGGCACTGCCCGCCCCCGGCGGGAACCCCGGTGACCTCGTCGGACGTGGCCTTTGTCACGGGCTCCGCTGCCGGTCGGCGGGTGCGGCGGAGCAGGCGCACGGCGGCGCCGCGGGGGGCGGTTGGGGCCGGGCGGGCACCGGGCCGTTCAGCGCTCGCGGCGCAGCCAGGGCGGGCGCAGGCTGCGCCGCGGCGCCAGCACGTCGACCGACCCGAAGACGCAGAACCCCTGGACATGCAGCACCGGGCGGTCGCCGGCGGTGCGCGGACGCCGCACGGTCGTGTGCCGCCGGCCCAGGAATGACCATCCCGACACCCGCACCTCGACGCCGTCCGGCACGTGCATCGTGATCCGCCCGAAGACGGCGGTGGCGGTGACCACGGTGGTGTCGCGCTCCAGCAGCGCCTCGCGGAGGTCGAGCGTCGCTGAGGCGCCGGCGGCCAGCACCGGCTGGTGCGCCTGCACCACCCAGCGGCCGGAGCGGTGGGCGTCCGCGAGGAGCGCGATGACCTGCGGCGGCCCGTCGACCTGGATCGGCTGCTGGCGGTCGGGCACCAGATCGCCGGTGATGGGCGCCAGCGCACCCAGCGTGCGCGCCCGGTGGACCCGGTCCAGCCGCTCTTCGAACTCGTGCAGGTCGAGGCGCCCGTCCTCGGCTGCGGTGCGCAGCACAGCGACCACGCGATCCCGGTCGGCGTGGGAGGCGCGCATGTCGGCGGGGCGCATCGGCGGCGTCACCCTTCCACGGTAGACGGCCCCGCGGTATGCGGCCGGTCGAAGGGCGTGCGGCAGGAGGGGCGGCGGGGACGGGCTCTGCACTGCGGCCCGGCCCGGCCGGTCCGGTCAGCGCTGCCCGGGGGCGTGAATGCCGGGCGAGGGGGCGGCGCCCCGGCCACGGGGGAGGACGGGGCGCCGCGAGGGACGCCGAGAGGAGGGAGGCGTCCCAGGGGAGGGCTCGGGGGGACGAGCCCGGCCGAGGGCGGCCCGTGTACGGTATCCACCCCCGGTCCACAGGGTTCGGGACGGGACTATACACACCCCTTCTTTCCAGGGGGGAGTGTTCTGGATGATTCGTCCGTGACCAGTGGTGTTGTTCCGGCAGGGGACCGGTGCTGCTTCCGGCGGCATTTGTCCGCGGCTCCAAAAAGAACTGGTGGCGCCCGGCGCCGATTGCCTACCGTTCTCGCATGGCCTCATCGTCCCCGCGCCCGCCTGCGCGGCCCCCGTCCCCGCATGCCCCGGCCATCGAGCTGAAGGGGGTCGTCAAGGCGTACGGCTCCCTCCGCGTGGTCGACGGCCTGGACCTGGAGGTGCCCGCCGGCGTCGTCCTGGGCCTGCTCGGGCCCAACGGCGCAGGAAAGTCCACCACGATGCGGATGCTCACCGCGCAGAGCAGGGCCGATTCGGGCACGATTCGCGTGCTGGGCCACGAGGTCCCCCGTGAGTCCAAGGCGGCCCGCGCGCAGATGGGCGTCGTGCCCCAGCACGACAACCTCGACGAGGAGCTCACCACCGGTGAGAACCTCGAGGTCTTCGCGCACCTGTACCGCATCCCGCGGCGCGAGCGCGAGGGGGCGGTCCGCCGGGCGCTGGCGCTCGCGCACCTGGAGGATCGCCGCCACACCCGCGCCGACCGCCTCTCCGGCGGGATGCGCCGCCGCCTGCTCATCGCCCGCGGGCTCGTGCACCGCCCCCGCGTCGTCCTGCTGGACGAGCCCACCGTCGGCCTGGACCCGCAGGTCCGCCAGGAGCTGTGGGGCGTCATCACCGACCTGCGGAACGAGGGCGTCACCGTCCTCATGTCCACCCACTACATCGAGGAGGCCGAACGCCTCTCCGACGAGGTGGCGCTCATGGCGGCGGGGCGCGTGGTGTCCCGCGGCGTCCCCGGGGACCTGGTCGCCGAAGTCGCCGGCAAGACGGTCGAGGAGTTCCGCGTCGGGGCCGGCGGCCACGCCGCCCTGGAGGAGCAGGTCCGCGCTGCCGGGCTGATGTGCCGCCGCACCGGCCCGTCGCTGGCCGTGCTGCGCGCCGAGGAGATCCCCCCGCAGCTGCGCGACGCCATCGCCCGCCAGGGCACCGAAAGCACCGGCGACACCCGCGCCGCGAACCTGGAGGACGTCTTCGTCGCCCTCACCGGAGAGGAGGCCGGGTGAGCACCGCACCCGCCGCACCCGCACCTGCCGACCGCCGGAACCCGCCGGGCCGCTTCGAGCTCGCCCCGGTGCGCAGCGTGCTGGCCCGCGAATGGTCGCTGTACCGGCGCACCTGGATGCCCACGACCTTCGCCGCCGTCGCCGAGCCGGTGATCTACCTGCTCGCGTTCGGTTTCGGACTGGGCTCCCTGGTCGGCGCCATCGCCGGCTACCGCTACATCGACTTCGTCGGCACCGGGATCGTAGCGATGTCGGTGCTGTTCACGTCGATGTTCCCCGGCATGATCGACACCTACGTGCGCCGCGTCTTCCAGCACACCTACGACGGGGTCCTCGCGGCCCCGGTCGACGTCCGCGAACTGGTCACCGCCGAGGGCGCGTGGATCGCCCTCAAGGCCGGCGTGTACGGCTGCGCGCCGCTCGTCGTGGCCCTGGCCTTCGGGCTTCCGCCGGCGCCCGGCATGCTCACGGTGCCGCTGATCGCCACCGTCACCGGCTTCGGGTTCGCCCTGGTCGGCATCTGGATCTCGGCCCTGGTGCCGTCGATCAAGACGATGGACTACGTCATCTCCGGCGTCATCACGCCCCTGTTCCTGGTGGCGGGCACCTTCTTCCCGCTGGACACCCTCCCGGTCTGGGCGCAGAACCTGGCCGCCGTCAACCCGCTCTACCACTGCGTCGAACTCGTCCGCGGCGCTGCCTTCGGCATCGACGCGGTCGCCGCGCTGAAGCACTCCGCCGCGCTGGTGCTCTTCGTCGCCATCGCCTGGTGTGCCGCCGTCTTCCAGATGCGCCGGCGGCTCATCGACTAGGGCGTACGCAGCAGGGCGGCGATCTGCCGGCCGCGCCTCCCGTCCGAACCGCCGGGAGAGCGCGTGCAGCACGCAGAACACGCAGTGGGGGGCGGCACCCGCGGGTGCCGCCCCCCACTGCGTGGTACCGGCCATCCGGCCCTGGGCGGGCGGGGTGGGCGGCGTCAGCTATTCAGCAGACACGCCCTAGCGGCCGCCGGAGGGCATCCAGCGCAGCGTGCTGGTGATCTGCTCGCCGTCGAAGGCGCCGGTCATCCCCACCGCACCCCACTGCTCGGGGTCGGGGGCCTCTTCGGTGCCCTCCATCATCGTCCGCAGATCGAAGTAGGAGCCGATGGAGGCGTTCTCCATGTCCGGCATCACCTTGGTGAACAGCTCGTCGTCGCCGAGCCGGCCCTGTGACGTGGCTCCGGAGGACATGACGACCACGCCGTCCTCCTCCTTCACCCCGGGCGGAGTGGAGTAGCCGCCGCTGCCGGCGCTCTCCGCTGCGTCGGACCAGAGGCCCTGGTCGGCGCCTTCGGCGCGGAACTGGAAGTTCTCGCTCTCGAAGTCGGCGGAGTCCTCCCCCATCATGCCGAAGGCGGTCTGGGTGCCCAGCACCTTGTCCAGATCGCCCGGCAGCGAGAAGCCGGTCTCGGAGAAGCCCGCGGCCGCCTCGTCGGCCAGGTCCGGAGCCACCGCGGCGAAGTCCTCCCACGCCTGCGTGCCGAGCTTGTCCAACCCGCTGCCGCCCATCGCCGCTGCGGTATCGGCGGGGAGCTCGGCGAGCTCCGTCAGCCCGGTCTCCTCGGCCGTGTACCCCGAGATGTCGGCGTCGCCGACCGACAGGTCCACCACGGTGCTGTTGACGTCGACCGAGTCCGAGTTGATCGTCACCGCGGACGCCACCCGGCCGGACACGTCGAAGTCCGACACCTCCGGCAGCTCCGGCTGGTCGTAGCCGTATCCGTACTCGTCCTCGCCGTAGCCGCTGCCGCCCATGCCGCCCATGGCTTCCTGGGCCAGCTTCGCGCCGGCGCCGATGTCCAGCCAGGTCGCAGCGATGCTGGAGTCGGCCGACGCGGCCGCCATGTCGGAGGTGAACTCCTCGGAGTCGGCCAGGCTGGCGGACTCGATGCTGGTCTGCAGGTCGTTCAGTGCCGTGTCGCCCTCGGCGAAGACGGCGAAGCCGTCGACGAAGGCGTAGGCCATGTCCTCCTCGCTGGCGATGCGGTCGAGGGACGGGGTGGCCTCGTCCTCGTCGGTGACCGCGACCGCGGCGATGCCGAGCGGATCGGCGCCGTCCTCCGACGACGGCACCAGGCCCACGCCGAACCGCTTGCCGAGCCACGGCTCGACCTCGGTCTCGTAGTCGAGGTAGTCGAACCCGTCCTCGACGATCGTCTTCGCCGGGTTGTCGCCGCCGCCCATCTCGTCCTGCACCGAGTCGGGGAGCGTGCCGACGAACTGCGCGTAGTCCGCCAGCTGGGCGGCCGACGGCTTCAGGTCCATGCGCGCGTAGAAGAGGGTGTCCTCGGGGAACACAGTGTCCGGCTGCGCGCCGCCGAACAGGTTGTTCATCATCGAAGTCGACGCCCAGACGCCGGTGGCCATGAGCGCGACGGCCGTGACCGCGGCGACGGGGACCATCCACACGCGGTTGGGCCGCCGCCCGGACGGCCCCATCGGCGGCTGGCCGGCGAAGCCCGGTCCGGTCGGCATTCCGCCGGGAGGCATTCCTCCGGGGGGCACGGCGCCCGGGGGCATGCCGCCGGAGGGGCCGGTCGGAGGGAACCCGCCCGCCGGGTGCCCGGCCGCCGGGTAGTGGGCGCCGGGGGGCGGCGCAGCGCCGGGCTGGTGGCCGCCGGCATTCTGCCACTGGGGCGGACCGGGGGGATCGGGGTGGGACATCGGACCTCCGGGTAGCACGATTACTCGTAGAAGGTACCAATCTGGGCCCTGGCCCCGGTGCGAGTTGGCCAGGGTGAACGCGGGTTCAGCGCCGTTCCGGCGCCTCCCGCCCCCGGGCACTCGGCCTTTCCGGTCCCTGCCCGGCCCGCGCCTGTGACCGGTATCGGCCGCCCCGAAACGCGACTGGCTCCACTCTGCGCCCGGCCGTCCCGCCGGGCGCGGGCCCGATGCGGGCCGTGCCGATCCCGGTAGGCGAGGGAGCACTGCGGCGCCACGTCAGCGCGGTGTGCGCACCGTGGCTGCGGTCGCCCCCTGGCGGCGGCGCCGGCTCCCGGCACGCGAAGGAGTCCGGAGCGGCGGGCTCTCGCCGCGGAATGCCGCGGAGCGGCAGGCCACTGCGCGCGGCGAGGCAGCACGCTGCGCGGACACGGGGAGGGGGCGCGGCCGCGCCCCCTCCCCGTGTCGGCCGCTCAGGAAGCGCCGTCGAAGGCCACACCGCTGTAGGTGGCGAGCTTGGCGAGGCGGTGCTCGCTGCGGACCTGGCGGACGGTGCCGCTGCGCCCGCGCATCACCAGTGAGTCGGTCATCGCGCCGGCCGCCTCGTAGCGGACGCCGCCGACCAGTTCGCCGTCGGTGATGCCGGTCGCGGCGAAGAACACGTCGTCCGACGAGACGAGGTCCTGGGTGGTCAGCACCCGGTCCAGGTCGTGGCCCGCGTCCAGCGCCTTCTGCCGCTCAGCCTCGTCCTGCGGCCACAGCCGCCCCTGGATGGTGCCGCCCAGGCACTTCATCGCGCACGCCGTGATGATGCCCTCCGGGGTGCCGCCGATGCCCAGCAGCAGGTCGGCGCCGGTGCCCGGGCGGGCTGCCATGATCGCGCCGGCCACGTCGCCGTCGGTGATGAACTTGATGCGCGCACCGGCCTCGCGGACCTCCCGCACCAGGCCCTCGTGGCGCGGCCGGTCCAGGATCACCACGGTCACGTCCTGCGGGCTCTTGCCCTTGGCGCGGGCGACCGCACGCACGTTGTCGGCGACCGGAGCAGTGATGTCGACGACATCGGCGGCTTCCGGGCCCGTCGCGAGCTTCTCCATGTAGAAGACGGCGGAGGGGTCGAACATCGACCCGCGCGGTGCGACCGCGAGCACCGCGATCGCGTTCGGCATCCCCATCGCGGTGAGCCGGGTGCCGTCGATCGGGTCGACCGCGACGTCGCACTCGGCGCCGCTGCCGTCGCCCACCTGCTCGCCGTTGTAGAGCATGGGCGCGTTGTCCTTCTCGCCCTCGCCGATCACCACGGTGCCCTTCATGGACACGGTGCTGATCAGGTGCCGCATGCCGTGCACGGCGACCCCGTCGGCGCCGTTCTTGTCGCCGCGGCCCACCCAGCGCGCGGCGGCGAGGGCGGCGGCCTCGGTGACGCGGACCAGCTCCAGTGCGAGGTTGCGGTCGGGAACGTCGTCGACACTCGGGACGGACGGCGTGGGCGCGGTCATGGATCTCCTTCGTCCGGGGCGCAGCCGGGGCGCGCTGCAGGATGGTGCTGTGCGACGGGCGCTGTGCGGTGAGCGGTGCGGCTCAGCCAGTGCGGGTCGAACGGTGTGGGTCGGGCACTGCTGGTGGAGCGGTGCGGACCGGGCAGTGGGGGGCGGGGTGCGCTGCAGCGAGGCGCTCCAGCACGCGGCGTCCACCCGTTCGCGCACCCCTCACTCTAAATTGCCCGCCGGGGTGGGCAGCGGGAGGGCGCGCAGCTCGCGGCAGTCCCGGCGGCCCCCGTGCCGCCGCGGAGCCCGGGTGGCGAAGGGCGTAGCCTCGGTGCTGACGCGGAGCCGGAGACAGGACGGGAACGGGACGTGACAGCCGAGAACGGCGGGCGGCATACGCCCGAGGGCGCGGAGACCGATCGTCCGGAGCGCATCTCCGCCCGCGGCGCCGCGACCCGCGCCGCCCTGCTGAAGGCGGCGGGCACGGTCTTCGTGACGGTCGGCTTCGCCAAGGCCGGGGTCAACCAGGTCGTGGCCGAGGCCGGCGCGAGCGTCGGCAGCCTGTACCACCACTTCACCGGCAAGGCCGACCTCTATCTGGCTCTGTACGAGGAGTTCCAGCAGCGCCAGCAGGAGCGCACCCGCGCGGCCGCCGGCGCCGCGCGCGACGGCGGCGAGTCCGACCCTGCCGTCCTGATGTACGCGGCAGCGCGCGCGTACCTCGAAGGCTGCATCGACGAGCGGGAGACGGCGCTCCTCTTCTTCAGCGGCGACGGGCCGCCCGGATTCGAATCCCAGCTGCGCAGCCGCCTCCGGCAGTGGACCGACCGCAACGTCGCGCTGTTCCGCCGGGCAGACGAGCCGGTGGATGAGGCACTGCTCACGGTGGTCAGCGGGACCATGCTGGTGGCCGTCACCGAAGTCCTGCGCCGCGACGACGATGCGGCGCGCGCCTTCGCCGACCAGATCACCGCGCTGCTGTCAGGCCTTCGCCCCCGCGTCCGGGCCGACGCGGGCAGCTGACCCCACCCCGGTCCCGGGCAGTCCGCGACCTGCGGCAAGCTGGAGGCATCATGAGCACTGACACCCGCTCCGGCCGCACCATGGGATCGATGATCGTCTCGATGGGCGTCATCGTCGGCATCCTGGTGGTGATGGCACTCGTCGTGCAGGGGCGCTCGGGTGAGAACATCCCGTCGGTCGACTACACGCTCGACGCGGCGGCTCTCGCCGACGAAGCCGACTTCACCGTCCTTGCGCCCGAGGACCTGCCCGACGGCTGGGTCGGCACCAGCACCGACCTCTCCACCGGCGACCCCCTCAGCTGGACCGTCGGCTTCGCCACCCCCGACGACCGGCACGCCGACTACGTCATCGGCGACGCCGACACCCTCGTCGACTCCACCCTGGACAGCCCCGAACCCGACGGCACCACCTCCGTCGCCGGCACCGAGTGGGAGCGCTACCGGCACGACGACGGCCGCCACGCCCTCGTCGCGGAAGAAGGCGGTGCCACCCTCATCGTCTCCGGCGGCTCCGGCTACGGCGAGCTCGAAACCCTCGCCGGCTCCCTCGCCGAAGAGAAGGCCGAGTAGCGCCCAGGACGGCCCCGCCGGCGGTGTTTCCGCTCTGTTCCGCTTTCCGCGGACTGGGTCTGCAAGCAGTTCAAGCACGGGCGGCTGCGCCGACTGCGTTTCCGATCCGTTCCGCCTCCGCCGAGCCGCTGTGGAGCCAGAGCCGGAGCTGCACGCGGGCTGGGCTCACCGCATCAACACAAGGACGGCTTCGCCGCAGTCTTTCCCCACTGTCCCGCCGCTTCTGAGTCGGTGTGCAAACAGAATCGCTGCCGGTCGCGTGGCTGTGGCGGCAGGCACTACAAGCAAGGGCGGCTTCGCCGGCAGACTTTCCCCTCTGGCCCACCGCTTCGGGTGCGGTGTGTGGTCAAACTCTCTGCTGTTCGCAGGGCTGGGTCGGCTCAGTCCGCTGGCTCCCGCTCCTCGGTAGCCGACTTTCCGGTGTTCAGTGCGTCGGACAGGCGTAAAAGCGGCAGCGACGGCGAGCCTGGGCAGGGGCTCCGGCGGGTCGGCCGGGCGGCGGCGGGTCGTGGGGCGGGCGTGGGGGACAAATGCCAGGAAAACGAACACTGCAACGGGGGCCCCTGCGCATCCTGCCCAAGCAGAAGACGTCCTCCCCCTACGGACCCTGCGCGGAGAGCCGATTCCGCGCCGCACTGACCTGCACAAACATGGAGTCACGCAGAGTTGTCGTGTCCGATTCCCGCGGACCCACCTTTTCGCCTCCCGATCGGCGAAAAGGTGGCAACCGGGGCGCCGGATTGGCCGCTTCGGGCGATTTGGGACAGCAGTGATCTCGCCACTCCGCGAAATGGAACGCGATGCGCTTTTGCGCGTGGGTCCCCAAACCGGACATTCGGGCCCCACTGGTGACTGACGCCCGGTTTCGACCCTTATGTCGCCACGCAGAGTGAAAATTACCCGGTGAATGAGCCGCGGAACGGTCACACCTCCCGGGTTTTCCGCGCATCGGCCCTCGAAAAGGTGGGAGTCGTGGCGCCGACGAGGTGTTGCCAGCGGTTCGCGGACCACGCGCGCTTACCCGACCCGCCAGTCGCCGACCCTGAAGTCCCTGCAGCCCCGCCATTCACACCAGTCCCACCCGCCCCACGCGCCGCGACCAGCCCCGTGACCCAGCCCTGTAGCCCGCCCGCGCCTGGCCGCCGACCCGCGACACAAAAGCAAGGGCGGCTTCGCCGGCAGACTTTTCGCCCTGTCCCACCACTTCGGAATCGGCCTGCGACCAGGGTTTCTACTGGTCGCGGGGCTCGGGCGGCTGAGGCCGTAGGCTCCCGCAGCTCTGCAGCCGGTTTCCCGGTGTTCAGTGCGTCGGACAGGCGTAAAAGCGGCAGCGACGGCGAGGCCGGGAGGGGGCTCGGGCTGGTCGGCCGGGTGTCGGCGGGTCGCGTGGCGGGGGTGGGGGGCAAATGTCAGGAAAACGGACACGGCAACGGGGGCCCTGCGCACCCCGCCCAAGCAAGCGCGGTCCTCCCCCATGCGGGCCCTGCACGCAGAGCCCGATTGTGTGCCACGCTGACCTGCGCAAACACGGGGTCACGCAGTGTTGCGATGTCCGATTCCCGCGCACTCACCTTTTCCGCGGCCTGATCGGTGAAAAGGTGCGAGTCGCGGCGTCGGATTGGCCGCTATGGGTGATTTGAGACAGCAGTGATCTCGCCGTCCCGCGAAAAGGAACGCGGCGCGCTCCTGCGCATGGGCCCCAAGGCGGACACCCGTGCCCCGTCGGTGACGTTCGCCCGGTTTCGCCTGATATGTCGCCACGCAGAGTGAAACTGGCCCGGTGGGCGGGCCGCGGGACGGTCACGCCTCCCGGGTTTTCCGCGCATCTGCCCTCGAAAAGGTGGCAGTCGTGGCGGAGATGGGGTGTTGCCAAGGGTTCGCGAACACTTGCCCGCACCCGGCCCGCCCGCCGCCGACCCTGCAACCCCTGTAGCCCCTCTATTCACACCAGTCACACCCGACCCGCTGCCCGCCGTGAGGCCAGCCCCGCGGCCCAGCCCTGCGGCCAGCCCGCGCCCGGCGGTCGACCCGAGGTCCCGGCCGCCGCTGCCGTCGCTGCCGCTGTTCGTCTTTGCGACGCACTGACCAACCCGCCACCCGGCTGCCCTCGCGCGGGAGCCCGCGACCCACCCGTCCCTCCAGTCGCCCCCACCCCGCGACAAGCCGACGCCCGGCCGCCTACGCAAGGGTCAGCCCCGCGCCGCCGCCGCTTATCCGCTGGTCCGACGCCATGAACATCAGGCTGCCGGCTGCAGAGGTGCGCGAGTTTGCGCTCTGAAGCACCCCCGACGGGCAGCGCCATTGGCCGCACGCCACCGCCGAGAATCCGGCCAGGGGCGGCCTGCCGCTGTGAGAGGGCTCTCTTCCCGCCATTCTGGTGTCGGGTATGCGTTGTTCCTTGCGTTTTGTGAACGGTCTCTGCTGGGCCCTTGACAGCGCTCTTATGTCATCTGGGTAGGCAGGGAACCGACAGCGACGCCGGGCGCGCCGCGCCCCTCACTTCGGAGTGCGACTCACGATGTTCAGCGAAGTACTCGATTGGCTCAAGGGCATGTTCGGCGACACCGCGAGTGAGGCCGTGGAGCAGACCTTCCAGGCCGGGGGCGATGCGGCCGGGTCCGCGGCGGACGCGGCCGAATCCGCGCAGGCCGCCGGCGACCAGTTCGGCGAACAGGCGGCCGGAATGCAGGAGGACCTGGCGGGCGGAGCGGCTGATGCCGCAGCCGGATACCAGGAAGACCTCGCCGGTGCGGCAGGGGATGCCGTCCAGGGTGCGCAGGAGGAAGCGCTCGGCGGTGTCACCGACGCGGCCGCGAGCGCGCAGGAGTACGGCGACACCGTCAGCGGTATCGCTGAGGACCCGGCCGGGGCGGCGGCCGACGCGGCCCGGGACCGGCTCGCCGGCGAAGGCTGACCGGCCGGGCTGCCCGCCGGAGCCCGTCTTCCGGAGCGCACCGGGAACAAGGCGTCCTCCGGGCACAGGCCCGCCACCGTGCCGGACGCCGCTCTGCTGTGCAGAGCGGCACCACGCCGGGGGCGCAGCGAGGTGGCTCCACGGCAGCACAGCAATGAGGGCCGCCGCCCCGGAAACATCCGGGGCGGCGGCCCTCATTGCTGTGCTGGGGAGCTCTGCTGCGGCCGCACTCGGCGTGCAGGCACCCGGTCAGTCCACGCCTGCTCAGGCGTGCTGCGCCCGAAGGTCCTTGCGGAGCTCCTTGGGCAGCGAGAACGTCAGGCTCTCCTCGGCCGTCTCCACATCGTCCACGGTGTCGAAGCCGTTCTTGGCGAGCCGGTCGAGCAGGTCGCGCACCAGGATGTCGGGCACCGAAGCGCCGCTGGTCACGCCCACCGTCGAGACGCCCTCGAGCCAGGAGTCGTCCATCAGGTCGGCGGTGTCGATGAGGTAGGAGGCACTCGCGCCGGCCTCCAGCGCCACCTCGACGAGCCGCACCGAGTTGGAGGAGTTGTCGGAGCCAACGACGATGACCAGGTCGCACTCGGGCGCCATCGCCTTCACCGCGTCCTGGCGGTTGGAGGTGGCGTAGCAGATGTCATCGCTCGGCGGGTCGAGCAGGTTGGGGAAGCGCTCGCGCAGCGCATCCACGGTCTGGTTGGTCTCGTCCACCGACAGGGTGGTCTGGGAGAGCCAGGAGACGTTGTCGGGGTTGCGGACCTCGACCTTGTCCACCTCGCCGGGGCCGTCGACGATCTGGATGTGCTCGGGCGCCTCGCCGCTGGTCCCCTCGACCTCCTCGTGGCCGGTGTGGCCGATGAGGATGATGTCGCGGTCCTCGGCGGCGAACCGCTTCGCCTCCTTGTGGACCTTGGTCACCAGCGGGCAGGTGGCGTCGATCGTCTTGAGGCTGCGGCGCTCCGCCTCCTCGTGGACCTTCGGGGAGACGCCGTGCGCGGAGAACACCACGATGGCCTCCTCCGGCACCTCGTCGGTCTCCTCGACGAAGATGGCACCGCGCTTCTCCAGCGTGCTCACCACATGGGTGTTGTGCACGATCTGCTTGCGCACGTAGATCGGAGCGCCGTACTGCTCCAGGGCCTTTTCGACCGTGACGACAGCGCGGTCCACCCCGGCGCAGTAACCGCGGGGCTTGGCGAGCAGGACACGGCGGCGATTCGTCGCAGTCATGGGCAACATCCTACGTGCGGCAGCGAGCATGCGGCTCCGGTGTAGGGACAGTCACAGCGCGCCCGGTACATGGCTGGACGCGCACTGCCGCCCCGGTCGGAGGGCCCGCCCCGGGCGAAAACCCTGGGCACGGCGGGGTGCGCCCGGTGGCTGCGGGATAACGGAACGCGATCGGTTCCGTCCCGAGATGGCGAATTCGATGGCATACCTGGCAGGTTGGGGTGACCGTTGCCCGGCGGCCCTGGTTGACTTGTGGTGCGGGAGTCGCCCCTTCGGCTGCCCTCACGCCGCCCCCAGTGGGATAAAGGGCACCGGACGCGCCGGAATCCCGGCAGCGCCGGAGCTCGCGCCCGAGGCGACCCGGCACCGGCAATTCCGCGCGGCCGTCCGGAACGACCCGTCCGGAACCACACCGTCAGTACTGCGACAGCGGCAGGAGCCCGAGTCCCATGTCGAACCCCTCGATCGCCAATAAACTCCTGACCATCGTCAAGGGCATCTTCGGAGGCGGCAAGGGAGGGGCCGGCGCCCCGACCGCGCCGGAGCAGGCGCCGGCCGCCGCGCCCGCCGAGGCCCCGGCTGCCGAGAAGCAGGCGGAGGAGTCCGCGGCCGCGGAGAAGAGCGCCGCGGAAGAGAAGGCGCCCGCCGCCGCGAAGCCGTCGGAGAAGGGCGCCGCTGCGCCCGCCGAAGAGCCCGCCACCGGCCAGGTGACCGACGATGAGCCCGAGGAAGACCTGGTCGCTCCGGAGGAGAAGCCGGCCGTCGCCGCCGAGCTGGACGCGAACGAGACGGCCACCCAGGCCGCCGACCGCTCCTACCTCGACGAGGTCCGCAAGGCCGCCGCGGTCTCCTCCGACGAGCTGCCCGTGCCCGGCTACGACGAGGTCACCCTCCCCTCGATCAGGGCCCGCCTCCGCAAGCTCACCCTCGAGCAGGTCCGCACCCTGCGCACCTACGAGCTCGCCAACCAGGAGCGCCCCGAGTTCATCAAGATGTACGACAACCGCATCGCCAAGCTCACCGCGGAAGACGCCGGGTAGTACCGGCCGCGCAGAGGGCCGCCCCGCCTCAGGACGTGCCCCTGCACGGTCGCGGGTACCCGTCCCCGCGGTCCGGTCCGCCTCGGCGCCACCGGCCCGCGCCGCGCTCTGCCCTTGTCCCCGCAGGGTGGCGCTGTGCACCGGCCTGCGCTGCCCAGCGCTTTCAGTGGGCGGCCGCCCACCCGGCGCCCGGCGCCCGGCGCCCTGCCGCGGCCTCAGGCCCGGGGGCACCACTGCTCCAGTGCGTCTTCCAGGAGCCCGCTCGTACGTCCGTCCGGGAGCGCGATCCACGCGGCGTGCCCGTCCGGCCGGAGGAGGACCGCCGCCACTGGCGGGACTCCCGCGGGCGTGTGCCGCACTGCTGCAGCTCGGACCCGGTAGCCGTCCGGCGGATGCGGAGCGGGTGCGCCCGCCGACAGCAGGACGCAGTGGCCGGGACCGATGCGTGACGCGAGCGGCACCGGGGCGGCCCCGTCCGGCGCCGCCGTCTCCAGGTTGGGCACAAGGCGTCCGAGCCAGGGGTGCACGGGGGCGTCCGGCCCCGGCGTCCCATACCGGTTGTCCAGGCCGGTGACCGCTTCGGCTGCGGCGGTTGCGCCGTGCGGGCTCTCCAGCACCGACTGGAGGAGGCGCCGGACCGGCTCCAGCTCGTCAGAGCCTTCCGCGAGCAGCTCCTGGGCTCGGCAGTGTGCGATGAGGCGCGCCCCCGCCGGGTGCCGTTCGGCGTGGTAGCTGTCGAGAAGCCCCTCGGGGGCACGGCCCGCGACCTCCGCCGCCAGCTTCCAGCCGAGGTTGACCGCGTCCTCGATGGCGGCGTCGATACCGACGGCGCCGCCCGGCTGGATGTGGGCGGCGTCGCCCGCGAGCAGGACCCGGCCGGAACGGTAGCGCTCGGCCTGCCGTGCCGCGTTGCCGAACCGGGTGAGCCAGCGCGCATCGGCGATCTCGATCGGCCGGCCCAGGGCGCGGGACGCAACCTCGGCCAGCCGGTCCGCGCCGAACGGCGCGTCGCGGTCGTCCGGCGGATCCGGGTCGGCCGCCACGAGCCGCACGTGGTCGGGCCGGGGGATCGCGAAGACGGTGCCGCCCGGGCCGGTGTTCTCCCCGAACTCCACGGCGGCCGGATCGGCGAGTACGACATCGCCCAGGAGCGACACCGAAGTCGGCGCGGTCCCGGGAAACCCGATGCCGGCGCTTCGGCGGACCGTGCTGCGGCCTCCGTCGCAGCCGACCAGGAACGCCGCGCGCAGCGTGCGCGCATGCCCCCCGAACGCGAGGGATACCTCGACCCCGCTGCCGTCCTGGGTGAGGCCGGTGACGCTGCACCCGCGGAAGATGCCGGCGCCGAGCGCGCGGGCGCGCTCCTCGAGGAGGTCTTCCACTCGCGCCTGCGGAATGCCCAGGGTGAACGGGTGGTCAGTGGCGGCGCCTGCGAGGCCGAGTTCCACCGGCAGCCCGGTGAAGGGCGCGTGCGGCGCGGTCCAGCCCTCCGCGACCAGCGCTGCGGCGGCGCCCCGCCGGGCGAGCAGGTCGAGGCTGCGCGCGTTGACCGTGAACCCGCGGGAGTGCGGCGGCCGCACGGAATCGCGCTCCAGGACCGCGACGCCGATCCCCGCTGTTGCGAGATCGGCGGCCAGGGTGAGGCCGGCGGGTCCGGCACCGACGACGGCGACGTCGGCGGAGCTGGGGACCTCTGCCTGCGGGCCGGCGGACTGGGCCGGGCCGGAAGGCGCAGTCATCGGACCTCCCCGGGTGCGGGGGAGCGGTCGATGCCCTCCAGCGGGACGCCGTCGGGCCAGGGCAGTGTGCCGGTGCGGATCTCCCCGGCGGTGGCGGCCACCCACTCCAGTTCCGCCTCGAGGACGTGGAGCGCGAACTCGGTCTCGATGAGGTACAGCCGCGGGAGGCCTCCCGCCGCCTCGAGTCCGCTCCTGAGCTCGTCGGCCCGGGCGCGCAGCTGCGCGGCGCGTGCATCGAGGGCGCCCGCGGCCCGCTCGGGGCCGAGCGCTCCCAGGTAGGCCACGGCCGAGACGAAGGCGGGGTACTCGGGCTCGGGGGAGCGGATGATCGCGTCGAGCCACGAGGCCATCTCCTGCTTGCCCAGGCCGGTGATGCGGTACGGCGTCCGCTGGGGCCGGTTGCCCGCGCGGGTGCTCTCCTGCTCCTCGACCCACCCTTCGCGCGCCAGCGACCGCACGGTGTCGTAGAGCGTGCCGGTGCTGAGTTTGAAGGCGGTGTCGAGCTGCCGCTCCCGAAGTGTGGAGGCCATCTCATAGGGGTGCATGGGCTGCTCAAGGAGGAGCCCCAGTACTGCCAGGGCCAGGAGGTTCCTGGGTCGGCGCGGTCTCGGCATCGCTGCGGGCTCCCTCGGCACGATTTAGTCGGAAACGAATAGTCGGCGCCGAATATATACCGTGGGGTCCATCGGGGGAACCCCGAGATTTCCCGGAGAGTGGCAGCGATGGTGTCTGCACCCCTGTGAGGAGCGGGGTGCGGACCGCATAATGGCGGCATGAGCAGCGAGCCCGCAGTGAGCGACAGCGCTGCAGCGCCCCAGCGGCGTGCAGCCGAGAACGACGTGCGCGCGCAGGTGTCTGCCGCGCTGCGTGCGGGCCGCGAGCTCGGCCCGGAGTACGACGATGCGCTGGCCGCCACGATCGTCGAGCAGCTCGACGAGCGGATCGATGAGCGCGTGCGCGCAGCGGTCGCCCGGCAGCCGTCGGTGGCGCCCGGCTCCTTCAGTTCGGGCCAGCGGATGGCGCTCGTCGTCCTCTCGCTGGTGGCCGCCGTTCCGCTGAGCGCCATCGGCGCCGGCATGGGAGGCCCCATCGGGCTTGTCGGCGCCTGGCTCGGCATCTTCCTCATCAACCTCTTCGTCCTGATCCGCCGCTGACGCCGACCCGCCCAGCAGCGAGGCGCGGCGGCCGCGGCGCAGCGGCCAGGCCGGCGCCGGCGAACCCCCCGCACCTCCGGGGCCCGCGCCCCGGTCCCGCCCGCAGCCCGGGTGGCCTTCCGCGCCCGATACGCCTGCCCGCGGCAGGCTCCGGCCCCTGACTGACAGCCCAGTCCGGGGCGTGCGGCCCGGGGGACTCCCGCTGGCCCCCGGCGCGGTCCTATCCTTGCCAGCTGCGGGGGGGACACCGGGGGATGGCGGCCAATGGCGACGCAAGGAGCGGACATGCGCAGAGCCCTCGTACTCGGCGGCGGAGGTATCACCGGAATCGCCTGGGAGCTGGGGATGCTCGCCCGGCTCGCCGCCGATGGGCTCGACCTGACCGGCTCCGACCTCGTGGTGGGAACCTCGGCTGGCTCGATCGTCGGTGCCCAGATCACCTCCGGCGCGCCCATCGGCGAGCTCTACCAGCGCCAGCTCGCCCCGCCGAGCGGGGAGGCCGCCGCTTCGGTCAACCGCCTGCGCATCGCCCGCTTCGTGTGGGCCTTTCTGCGCGAGCGCGACGACGACCGGGCCCGCGCCCGCATCGGCCGCGCCGCCCATCGGACCGCGCGCTCCTCGCAGGAGGAGCGGCGCGCCGTCATCGCGGAGCGGCTCATCTCGCACGAATGGCCCGACGCCGACCTGCGCGTCGCTGCCGTTGACGCGCACACGGGCCGCCGCCGCGTCTTCGGTTCCGGCAGCGGCGTGCCGATCGTCGACGCGGTCGCGGCCAGCTGTGCCGTTCCCGGAGTCTGGCCGCCGATGGCGGTCGGCGGCTCGCTCTACATGGACGGCGGCCTCTACTCCACCGCCAACGTCGACCTCGCTGCGGGGTATGACAGCGTCGTCGTACTGGCGCCGGTGGCGGCAGGCGCGGGGCCGGTGGCGGCTCCGGCGGCCCAGCTGGAAGCTCTTCCCGGCGCCCCGCGCACCGCACTGGCTGCGCCGGACGCCGCGGCGCAGGAGGCCATCGGCGGCCGTCTCCTCGATCCCGCCCGCCGCGCACCCGCCGCCCGCGCCGGCTACGCCCAGGCGCCGTCGGTGCACGAGGCGCTGGCCGCTGCCTGGAACGGCGGCTGACCGCCGGCCCCGCACCGGCCGACCGGCACCGGCCGGCCGGGCCCAGCGGCGCGGATCGGCAGTGGGCGGCAGCCGGGTGGATGAGGGAAGCCAGGGCAGACCTCCCGTCCGGTGTTTCCGGCGGGCGGCGGTCCGGGCGGACGGATGCCGGGACAGCCGCTGACCGGGCGGCACGCCCTGGGCCGGTCGGGGCGGAAGGGTCGCTGGGCTGATCTAGGGTCGGTCGCATGGCATTGGAGAGTTCCGCCGAGGCGCCGCAGCCCGTGCGCGTGGTGATGCAGGCGGTCGGCGGATGGATCGGCCGGCTGGGCCGGATCTGGGTCGAAGGCCAGATCGCCGAGCTGAACCGGCGCGGCAGCACCGCCTTCATCACGCTGCGCGACCCGGTTGCCAACGTGTCCGCCCGCGTCGTCTGCCCGATCCGCGTACTGGAGGCGAACGGCGCCGCACCGCAGCCCGGGGCGCGCGTCGTGATCCACGCGAAGCCCGACTTCTACGTTGCCCGCGGAACCTTCTCGCTGCTGGCTCTGGAGATCCGGCACGTAGGCCTGGGCGAGCTGCTCGCCCGGCTGGAGCAGCTCCGCAAGACCCTCGCCGCCGAAGGCGTGTTCTCCGAGGCGCGCAAGCGCCCGCTGCCGTTCCTCCCGGGCACCGTCGGCCTCATCTGCGGCCGCGACTCGGCCGCCGAGCGCGACGTGCTGGAGAACGGCCGCCGCCGCTGGCCCGCGGTCCGCTTCGAGGTCCGCGAGGTCGCCGTGCAGGGCGACCGGGCCGTCGGCGAGGTCATCGAGGCGCTCAAGGAGCTCGACGGGCACCCCGGTGTCGAGGCGATCGTCATCGCCCGCGGCGGCGGCAGCCTCGAGGACCTGCTGCCGTTCTCCGACGAGGCGCTGATCCGCGCCGTTGCCGCCGCCGGTACACCGGTGGTGAGCGCCATCGGCCACGAGCAGGACACGCCGCTGCTGGACTACGTGGCCGACGTCCGCGCCTCCACCCCCACCGACGCCGCGAAGAAGACGGTCCCCGACGTGGGGGAGCAGCTGGAGCTGGTGCGGCAGCTGCGCGACCGGGCCCGCCGCGTCATCGCCGGAAGCGTCGAGCGGGAGCGCGCCTGGCTGCGCGGGATGCGCTCGCGGCCGGTGCTCGCCAGCCCGATCCGCGAGATCGACCGGCTTACCGAGCAGGTGGCGGGCCTGCGCGACCGGGCGCGCCGGTGCGTGACCGCGTCGCTGGACCGCGCCGGCGACGGCCTGGAGCACACGAAGGCGCGGCTGCACGCGCTGTCGCCCGCGACCACGCTCGCCCGCGGCTACGCGATTGTGCAGGGCCCGGACGGCGCAGTGCTGCGCTCGGCCGCCGACGTGGCCGAGGGCGACGCGCTGCGGTTGCGCTTCGCGGAGGATTCCCTGGCGGCGACCGCCGGGGAGAGGACCGAGCACGGCGCGTCCGCCGCGGACGCGCACGAATAGAGGGGGAGCAGGGCGAGTATGCCGAAGAAGACGCCCGCCGCGGAGCAGGGCAGCGCTGATCAGGCCGCGGCCGAGGAGCAGGGCGGCCAGGGCGCCGAGCCCGAACTCGGCTACGAAGAGGCGCGCGAGGAGCTCGACTCGGTGGTGCGCCGCCTGGAGTCGGGCGGTCTCACGCTGAAGGAGTCGCTGGCCCTGTGGGAGCGCGGCGAGCAGCTCGCCAAGGTCTGCGAGCAGTGGCTGGAAGGGGCGCGCGCCAAGCTCGCCGTGGCCATGGAGGAGCAGTCCCCGTCCGCGGCGGACGCCGACGCTCCGTTCTGAAGCGCCGCCAGGACGGCCCCGGCGGCAGGCGCCGCGCGGCGCCGGCGCGACCGGGGGTGTGCGCTGCGCGCCCGCTCGCACCCGGTGATGCCGGCCCGCAGCGGTGACCGGTGCTCCGTGTGCCCGCACCCTGCCGGCCTGCCCGGGCCAGGTGCACACGCCCCCTCTGAACGGCGGCCGGCGGGCAGCGCCGGCCGGCCCCCTGCGGCGCTGCCCGGCCGTTCCCGGCCGCTGGCCGCCGGTCCGGCAGTAGAGCGGCGGCGCGGGCGGCTTCAGTCCGGGCGGCCCGTGGCGGCCACCCCCACACCCAGCCCGATCATGGTGAGCCCGCCGGCCCCGCCGATCAGGGACATCCGGCGCGGGGAACCGGCGAACCACTTGCGGGCCGAGCCGGCCGCGAGGGCCCAGCCGCTGTCGAACACCAGGGCCAGAGCCGCGGCTACCAGACCGAGGGTGAGCATCTGGGCAGTGGCGTGCCCGCTGCCCGGCGCGACGAACTGCGGCAGCACCGCAGCGAAGAACACGATGGTCTTGGGGTTGGTGGCGCCGACGGCGAACCCGTCGGCGAACGTGCGCGCCATCTTGCGCTGCGGCGCTCCATCCGCGCCGGGGGCGGAGACCTTGTGTCGGTCGCGCCATGCCGTGGCGCCGAGATACACGAGGTAGGCGGCGCCGATAAGCTTGAGCGCCGTGAACGCCATCGCCGACCGCTCGAACACCGGGCCGAGCCCGACCGCGACCACTGCCGCAGGGATGAAGGAGCCGACGGCGTTGCCGAACGCCGTGGTGAGGGCAGCGCCCTGCCCGCGCGACAGGGCCCGGCCGATCACGAACAGCACGCTGGGGCCCGGCACGATGATCAGCACCACGGCGACAGCGGTGAAGGCGAGGAGGTTCTCCAGTGGGATGAGCATCCCTCAGCCAAGCACTGCGCCATGCCGGCCGCCACCTGCTTTTGCCGGCTGCACCGCTGGCCGGGAGAGCGCGGTCAGCCATCGGACCGGATCCACACGTAGGCCGCCGAGATCGGCACACTGCGGTGGCGCTCCCACTTCGGCTTCGCTGCGATCCACGCGTCATCGACCACCCCCTCCTCCATGCGCGCCAGCGTGAACCCGGCCGCACGGGCCGCCCGTACCTGGTCGCTGACGAGGTGGACGTGGGTGGCGATCGTGTAGGAGCTGCCGTCGGGCTCGGTGTAGTGGGTGGGCATGCCCGTCGACATGATGAACTGCGGGTGGTAGCTGACGTTCACGAACGCGCCGCCCGGCCGCAGCAGCCGCGCCGCCTCGGCGTAGAGCGGCCCCAGGTCGGCTAGGTGCTCGTCGACGAGTGAGCAGATCGCCAGGTCGTAGGCGCCGCTGTCGAAGCCGGTGTCGGCGGCATCCGCCAGCACGAGCCGGTCGTGCACGCCCTTGGCGCGGGCGATCTCCAGCATCTCGGGGGTGATGTCGGCGCCGTCGACCGCGCCCACCCCGCGCGAGCGCAGCCACGCCGCGGTGCGCCCGGTGCCGCAGCCGAGGTCGGCGGCCCGCGCGACCGATGGCCAGTCAGGCGCATCCAGCCGCTCCAGCAGGCCGATGTCCATGATGTCTTCGACGGTGCCCTCGTAGGTCTCGGCCCAGCGGCCGTACCCGGTGGCCACGTCGACGGTGGGGTAGCCGCGGGTGTCGAATTCGGAGAGTCGGATCATGCTGCGAGTGTCGCAACTCCCCCGGCCCCGGCGCGAGCAGGTTGTGCGCGCCTGTGGACAGCAGCATGTGGACAGCAGCCTGTGGACGGCGCGGCAGAGAGGGCGACTGCGGACCGGCCGCTCTGCCCCGCGCGGTGCCCTGTCCCGCACATCCGCGAAGGGATGGCTGGGGGTGGTCGCCGGCGGCGCCCGCGCGGATCACGCGGCACGGCAGCTGCGGAGGGGGCGCCGCGGGGAGCGGCACGGGGAGGGGCCCTGGCCGCGCGGCGGCCCAGGGCGGACACCCGGGTCAGCCGCGGGGGCGGCGGCCGTTGATCTCGTCGCTGAACTTGCGCACCTGGGTGGGCAGGCCGCGGAATACGGCGATGACCAGCACCAGACCGGTGCCGAGGAAGAGCGCGGGGGCGATGTCGGCGAGGCGGGTGCCGATGCCGATGGCGAGTCCGCGCACGAACCCGTCACTGCCCCACGTCAGCAGGCTCTCCGCGGCCAGTGCCGCACCGAAGTAGGCCAGCGGCGGGCTCACCGTCAGCGACAGCAGGTCGGCGGGGCGGACGAACACCGCGGCACCGACGCAGGCGGCGACGAACAGCACCCCGTTCAGCGCGGTCCAGCCGGTGGCCGTGGAGAGGAGGGCCGCTCCGAGGCTGGCGATGACGATGGTCAGCACTGCTCCCCGGCCGGTCAGCCGGACCGCCGGCGCAGCACGTGCCGGCGACCGCCGGGGCGGGGCCGCCGGAGTCGCCGATCCGGCGCCCGGCGGTGCCGCCGGCGTGGCCGTCGCGGTGGCCCCCGGTGTGCGGGCGGACGGTGGCCGCGGGCGGCGGCGCGGTGGTGTGGTGAAGAACGGGCCCCGAGGGTCCGCGGGACTTCCGGTCGTGCGCGAAGCCATGGCGGTGCACTCCCTTGTGTGACTCACAGTGTTCAGTGTGTCACTCGCGGTGAGAAATCCTGCTCTTTCTCGGGGGACGTGTCGGGGGCGCCATCCGTCGGCGCGGGGCCGAAGACGTCGCCGTACAGTGCGGAATCGGTACCGGACGGGCCGCCGTCCGGCAGCGTTTCGGGGGTTTCGGGTGAACCCGATTCTCCCTTTCCGTCCTCTTCGGAAGAGGGGGTGTCGGGGTCGTCAGCGGGTGCGGGCCGGGCAGCGAAGGCGCGCGCCCGGGCGAGCATGGCCGCGCGGGAGGCCTCGCTGCCCTGCTCGCCGTCCTTCTGACGGCCGTCCTGCCGGTGGCCGTTCCATCGGCCGCCGGCGCCGTTCTGCTCGTGCCCGCCCGGGCCGCGCTCAGCCGGTCCGCTGCGCCCGGCGCCGGGGTCGGCGTCCGCCTCCGCTGCCTCCGAGGATGCGCCGCCGACCGGGGCGCCGTCCAGCAGGAATCCACCGGTGTCGCCAGTCGGTGACACCGACGGCGCGGATGCTGCGGCGCCGTCCGCGCCCCGCCGGGCGAACGGCCCCGCAGGGAACGCGGCCCCGGGCCCCGCTTCGCCGAGACCCCCGTCTGCCGCCCCCTCCTCCAGGCGGTGACCGCTGAACTGCGCGGACTCCCCGGGCTCAGCCGCCTCAGCGGCGGCGGAAGCGCCCTCCCGGGGCACGGACCGCTCCGCGGGTCCGGCGGAAGGAGAGGCCGAGTCACCGGCCGGGCCGGCCGCGGCAGCCGCGCCGGCCGATGCCTCGCTCCCAGCCGCCGCGGCCTCTTCGACCTGCGGCTGGGCGCCGTCAGCAGCGCCCGCCGACTCCGACAGCTCCGCCGACGCCAGCGGCCGCGCCTGCTCCTCGATGCCGGACGGCCGGTCGAGCTCCCCGTCGACCAGGCCCAGCGCCTCGAACCGCCGCGCCGTCACCAGCACCCGGCTCTCCAGCGACCCCACCGTCTGGTTGTAGGCGGTGACCGCCTTCGACAGCGCCCGCCCCAGCCCGTCCACGTGCCCGCCGAGCGTGGACAGCCGCGCGTGCAGCTGCTTGCCCAGCTCGAACACCTCCCGGGCGTTCTGGCTCAGCGCCTCCTGCTGCCACGCGTACTGCGCCGTGCGCAGCAGGGAGACCAGCGTGGTGGGCGTCGCGATGTGCACCCGGCGCGCCATGGCGTACTCCAGCAGCGCCGCGTCCTGCTCCAGCGCAGGCGCCAGGAACGCCTCGCCCGGGATGAACAGCACCACGAACTCCGGTGCGGGGCTGAACGCCTTCCAGTACGCCTTGGAGGAGAGCTGGTCCACGTGTGCGCGCAGGTGCTTGGCGTGCGCCCGCATGCGGTCGGCCTGCCGGGCCTCGTCGTCGGCCTCCGCGGCCTCCAGGTAGGCCGCCAGGGACACCTTCGAGTCGACCACGATGCTCTTGCCGCCGGACAGCCGCACCACCATGTCCGGCCGCTGCGCCCCGTCCTCGGTGCGCACCGACGCCTGCTCCTCGAAGTCGCAGTAGGCGCTCATGCCGGACAGCTCGGCCACCCGCCGCAGCTGCAGCTCGCCCCACCGGCCCCGCGCCTCCGGCCGGCGCAGCGCCGTCACCAGCGACCGCGTCTCCTCGCGCAGCCGCTCCGAGCCCTCGCGCACGAACTCGACCTGCTTGGCCAGCTCGGCGTGCGCGGTGCGCCGCCCCGCATCGGCCTCCCGGAGCTGCCCCTCCACCTTCTCCAGCGTCTTCTGCAGCGGCTCCACCAGCCGCTCGACCGCCTGCTTGCGCTGCTCCAGGTCGTTCCCGGCCTCGGCTCCCACGGCGCGCATCCGGCCCTCGGCCAGCTCCAGGAAGCGCTGGTTGGTGGCATCCAGCGCCTGTGCCGAGAGCGCGCGGAACCGGTCGGCGAGCTGCTCCTCGATGTAGGCGGCGCGCTCCTCGGCGGCATCGGCGCGGGCGCGCGCGCCGGAGTCGCGGCTGCGCGCGAGCATCCAGCCGAGCGCCGCACCGATGGCGAGGCCGACCAGCAGCACCAGGATCATCTCAAGGCCGTTCATACCGGCTCATGTTCTCAATCCGCGGCGTCACCGGCGTTTCCGCCACGCCATAGACACCATGCGAACACCGTCCACAGCCGGCCCGAGGTCCGGCTCCCCGCCGCGGCGGCGATCCGGACCGGCCGCTGCACGCCGCTCAACCGGCGGTCCGGTCGGCGGCGAACGTGTCCATCAGGGCCTCCACCAGCTGCGGCATGTCGATCTCCGCCGGGGCGTACAGCCACTGCACCTGCAGCCCGTCCAGGGCGGCGACGATGAGCGCGGCGGCCTCCTCCGGCGAGAGCCCCGAGGGAAGCCGCTCGCCGTATCCGGCCGCGAGCAGCCCGGAGAACTCCGCGCGCATGCTGTGGAAGCGGTCCCGGAAGTAGGAGTGCGCGGGGTGGCCGCCGGGTGCCGCCTCCGAGCTGAGCACCGAGTACGCCTGCACGATGCCCGCCCGCTCCGTGTTGCGCCGGACCACCTCAAGCAGCCCTCTGCGCGCCCCCTCGGCGTCGGTGACGTTCGCCGCGACGGGGGCGTCCTCGCTGTCGCGGCGCTCCAGCACCGCGACCAGCAGCGCCTGCTTGCTGGGGAAGTAGTGCAGCAGGCCCTGCTGCGTGACGCCGACGCGGTCGGCGATCTTGGCCAGCGACGTCCCGTTGTAGCCGCGCGCCCCGAACGCCTCCATCGCGGCGTCCAGGATCGCGTCGCGCCGGCCGCCGGGTTCGTAGCCGGGGCGCCGGCGGCCCGACGCAGACCCGTCGTCCGCCGGTTCGCCCGGCGCCGTATTGCCCGCTGCTGTGCCCATCTGCTCCCCTCCCGCCAAAGTGCGTGAGAGGGTACCGCTGCCCGCCGCCGCTGTGCTCAGATGAGCAGAATCGGGCGGGTTTGCGGCGCCGCGGCGGTTCCAGCGGTGCGCCGAAACGCTCAGCGGCAGGTTGATAGGGCGCGTGTGGTGGGTGGCGTCCGTCGCGCGGCAGGGCAGCTGCTCACCCGATATGCCCTAACGCCGCCCGCCACTCCGCGGCCCGCCGCCACATGTGCTCGGGCACCGGCGAGGGCGCGAACAGCCACATGCTGCCGGTGCGCCCCGGCCCGCCGGTGATCGACGTCCGCGGGGCGCACGCCGTGCCGGACAGCTCGTACCAGTAGTAGTCGAGCGGCTCCAGCAGGGCCGTCAGCCGGTCGCCCGTGCTCCGCCCCGGCAGCACGTCGCAGAGCACCCAGGGCCGGAACCGGCGCAGCACCTCCAGGCTTCCGGAGATGACGTCGGGCTCGGTGGACTCGGTGTCGATCTTGATGACCGCCGGCGCCACGTTGGCCTCCTCGCGCCAGTGCGCCAGCGGCCGCACCTCCACCGGAAGGCGGCCCACCCGCGGCCGGAAACCGGGGTTCAGCGAGTTCGTCGCGTCACTGGTCGCCGAGAGATGGAGCTGTCCGGTGCCGCTGTGGTTGCTCAGCGCCAGGTCGACGACCTCGACGCCGAGCCCGTTCTCCGCCGCGATCGTCCGCGCCGTGCGCGCGGCCTGCGGCGACGGCTCGAACGCGAACACCCGCCGCCGGCTCCGCGCTGCCGCCAGCGCCGCGAACACCCCCACGTTGGCGCCCACGTCGAGCACCGCGCCGGGCCGGACCAGCTCCAGCGCCGCCAGGTAGAAGGACAGGGCGTGCGGCCGGTAGTCGGCCAGCCCGCGCCGGTGCAGCCGCGCCGGGATCGCCAGGTCCCCCGGTGCGGTGATGTGCAGCACGCCCGGACCGGTGCGCGGAGCCCCCGGCCGCACCGGAAGGGCCAGGTCGAAGCGGCGGATCCGCGGCGGTACCCGGGTCGGGTCGATGCCGCCGAGGCTGCGCGGCAGGCGGATGCGGAGCTGGCGGGTCGCGTGCCGCACCGCGGGGTGCCGCCGGACGAATGCGCGGACCTGATCTGTCACCATCGACGACTCCCCCCGAACCGCGTGCGCACGGCGCACCGGTGCGCGGCCCTCCCCCGACCGCGCATCCCGGCTTCGAACGTATAGCGCCGGGTGCCGCCCCCGCAGGGCTTGTGCTTGAGGAACGGCATGGTTTCCGAAGATCGGCGGGGAGTCTCCGAATCGTCCGCGTTGTTCTCCTGATCCGGTCACCGCTCCCCGCCCCGTGGCTGGGCCCGCTATCGGCTGCGGGCCTGGGCAGCAGCCCCTCAAGAACCATCCGGAACAGCCCTTGTTTCGGGCGGTCTGCTTCGCGATCCTCGGCCCGCCCGAATCCGGAAGCGGGGCGGCGGGGGGGAGGGGCCCACGGCGCCTCAGCGGGGTGCCCGGCAGGGGCGGAGCGCCCCGCGCTACTGCTCGCGGCGGTCTGCGGCGCGTCGCCGCCACCGCCCCGCCGCAACTAGACTCTGCACCTGTGAGTCTGTCTATCGGGATCGTCGGCCTGCCGAACGTCGGCAAGTCCACCCTCTTCAACGCCCTGACCAAGAACGACGCTCTGGCGGCGAACTACCCGTTCGCGACCATCGAGCCCAACGTCGGCGTCGTGGGGGTGCCCGATCCGCGGCTCGACGCGCTGGCCGAGATGTTCGGCTCCGCCAAGGTCATCCCCGCCACGGTCGACTTCGTCGACATCGCCGGCATCGTGCGCGGCGCCTCCGAGGGGGAGGGCCTGGGCAACCAGTTCCTCGCCAACATCCGCGAGAGCGACGCGATCTGCCAGGTGATCCGGGCGTTCGACGACCCCGACGTCACGCACGTCGACGGCGACATCGAGCCCTCCCGCGACATCGAGACGATCAACACCGAGCTGATCCTGGCCGACCTGCAGACGCTGGAGAAGGCCATCCCGCGGCTGGAGAAGGACGCCAAGCGCAACGCCAAGGACAAGGCCGCCCAGGAGACCCTCGAGGCCGCGCGTGCCGCGCAGCAGGTCCTCGACGGCGGCACCGGCCTCTCCGTCGGGGCCAAGGGCGGCGGCGTCGACCTGGAGCGCATCCGCGAGCTCAACCTGCTCACGGTCAAGCCCTTCATCTACGTCTTCAACCTCGACGGCGACGAACTCACCGACGACGCCCTCCGCGCCAAGCTGTCGGCCCTCGTCGCTCCGGCCGAGGCGGTCTTCGTCGACGCCAAGATCGAGGCTGAACTCGCCGAGCTGGACGACGACGAAGCCGCCGAGATGCTCGAGTCCATGGGCCAGTCCGAATCCGGCCTCGCCCAGCTCGCCCGGGTCGGCTTCGCCACTCTGGGCCTGCAGACCTACCTCACCGCCGGCCCCAAGGAAGCCCGCGCCTGGACCATCAAGCGCGGCGCCACCGCCCCCGAAGCCGCCGGCGTCATCCACACCGACTTCCAGCGCGGCTTCATCAAGGCCGAGATCGTCTCCTTCGACGACCTCATGGCCGCCGGCTCCATGCAGTCCGCCCGCTCCGCCGGCAAGGTCCGGATGGAAGGCAAGGACTACGTGATGCACGACGGCGACGTGGTGGAGTTCCGGTTTAACGTGTAGGCGTGCGCCCGCGGGCTGGTCTGAACCGCGACTGGCTGCTCTGACCTGGCGCTGCAGGGCAGCCCCGGGTGCCTCTTCCGCCGGACCCGGTCCGCGTGCCGGGGTCTGGCTGTATCATCCCTGGCTGTGTCAGACCGCTCTCGCAACGCGGCGATCGCCGCCATCCTCTTCGGTGCGTTCCTGGCCCTGGGCAACCACGCCGCGGGCGGGGACGACACCGCCGGCAGCGGCGCGAATGTGGACGCCGACGTGCTGTTCGACTTCGACGAGTCGGCGGTCACCAGCGAAGGCGAAGCGATCCTGGCCGAGGCGGCCGAGGACCTGCGCGAGGCTGCCGAGGGCGAAACCGTCGCCATCGACGGCCACACCGACTCCCTCGGGAGCGACGCCTACAACCAGGAGCTCTCCGAACAGCGCGCCGCGGCGGTGGAGAAAGTCCTGTCCGACGCGCTCTCCGGCGCCGACATCGACTTCGAGAGCGCCGGCCACGGAGCCGAACGCCCGGTGGCCCGGAACGAGATCGCCGGCGCAGACAACCCCGGCGGCCGCGCCATGAACCGCCGGGTGGAGATCAGCGTCTCCTAGTCTCCTCACGCTCCAGCTGTCCACCAACGCGGACGCGGGCGGGCTCAGCCCTTGACTGCGGCGCGGACTCCCAGCAGTTCTTCGATCGCATCGACGGTGGCGGTGAGACTTCCTGCTGACGCTCCGGGCGCGGAGAGCGCCGCCTGGACCCGCTGCAGCCCCGCGTCGGCGATCAGGCGCTTCTCGTTCAGTGCCCACAGCCCCTGTTCGGCGACGCGCGCATGCGCTTCGCAGAGGATCGCGCGGGAGAGCATGCCGAGACAGTTCGCGACATCAGCGAGCCCCGCGTAGCCGCGGGCGAACAGCAGGTTCACGCCGACCTGGCCGCGCCAGACCGGCGGCGCGGAGGCGGCCAGTGCCGGCGGGTACCCGGCGGGCTGCTCCAGATGCCCGTGCAGGACATGGCAGCTGGCCAGCTCGCCCACGGGAAGATAGGTGGGCGCGCCGACGATCGAGCCGGCCTGCAGCAGGACATCGAATGCTCCCCGCTCGGCCTGCCGGGTCCATTGTTCGATGTCGTCGAGATTGCGGAACAGCACATCGACCTGGGTTCCCTCGACGGTGAACCAGCCGCCGCCGTTGACGAGCGGTCCCCACTCTCCGAGCTCGGAGACGGCCCCCTGGTATCCGAGCCCGCGCACATGCTCCGGATCGAAGCTGTCGCCGCTGGAGCGGTAATACACTCCAAGGTCCCAGTCGCTGTCGCTGCGCGCGGCCCCCACGGCCCGCGACCCGCCGAGCACGACGGCCGCCGCGCCCGGAATCGACGAAAGGCCGTCTGCGACGCGTGCGACGTTGGCCGGCATTTCCACCATGGATCGGCTTTCCCTCTCTGGGTTGCTGCGGCGGTCCGTTCGACCGATCGAGTGTATTTCTCCGTTCACCACTCCAGGCGGGATTTGTTGTCGGCTCAGGCGTGCGCCGCCGGCTATGCCGTCCGGTCCGCCGAAGCCCTCGCCCCCGACCCGCTCCGAGCCGCGCTGCGTGACCGTGCAGCCGCCCCCCTGCTGCCCGGTGCGCACCCCATGACACCGCCGTGCCCGCGGACAGCCCTGCCCCTCTCACTGGCCGGCCATACGTTCCCGTGCCCGCCGGCAGAGCCATCCGCTACTCGCCGTGCAGGCCGGGATAGATCTGCTCGATCCGGTCGCGCCGGATGTACATGTCCCAGTACTGCTCGGCGAGATCGTCGGGGTCGACGACGGTCAGCTGCGCGGCCGCGTCCCCGGCACTGAGGAGCGCGTTCAGCTCGCTGCGGCCGATCGAAGCCCCGACGGAGAGGGTGCCCGCGTAGATGCCGGCTTCGGCCAGCTCCCCGTGGAGGGAGTACAGGTAGTTGCGCGCGGCTGCGCCGAGAGGGGCCAGCCCGCTGAGTCCGGGAAGCGGGTGGACCGCAGTGGTGCCGGTGCTCAGGAGGAAGGCGCCGTCTCCGCGCTCGGTCCATTCCGGCAGGAGCGCGCGGACTACTTCGACCGGCGTCAGTAGCAGCATCGGGAGGCCTGCCTCCAGGCTGGCGGCATCCATCTGGGCTGCGGGGACCAGCTGCTGCTCGGTACTGAACGGCCCGTACTCGACCACGTCGATGCGGCCGAACCGCTCCCGGATGGCCGAGACAAGCGCCGGGACGCCTGCGGGCTGTGCCAGGTCGGCGGTGAACCCCGCCGCCTCGATCCCCTCACTCGCCAGACTGCCGACGAGCGCGTCCAGGCGCTCGCGGCGGCGTGCCACCAGGGCGACGCGGAAGCCCTCCCGGCCGAAGCGGCGGGCGACGGAGGCCCCGAGGCCGGTGCCGGCGCCGAAGACTGCGATCACTTTGGACATGGGTTCCCCCTCATCGTAATTAAGTTGACCACTAGGTCAACTTGATTGAGACGCTATCATGGAGATTGACCGTGGGGTCAACTTTCCTTGGCGGGCAGACTCTGCACGGAGCTGCCCACCGCCAGATCCGGGAGGGGATCAGCGCATGCGGGCCGACGCCCAGCGGAACGCGGAAAAGCTGCGCGCAGCGGCCGCCGAGCTCTTCGCGGAACAGGGCCTGCAGGTCTCGCTGAAGGAGATCGCGCGGCGGGCGGGCGTGAGCCACGGCACTCTCTACAACCTCTTCGGCACGCGTGAGGCGCTCATCGACGAGGTGGTGGCCGATCGCGTAGCGGAGCGCCTGGGCGAGGTCGCGCGGCAGGCACTGGCGTGCCGCAGTGCCTGGGAAGGCTTCGCCCACTACGTCGAGAAGGTGTGTGAGCTCCAGGCCACCGACCCCGCCGTGGCCGACGTGGTCAGCGGCCGGTATCCGGGTGCCGAACGCCTCATGGCAGTCTGCGGGCAGGCGCGAGGCGATGTGCAGCGGATCATCGGGCGGGCCCACGACGCCGGGGAGCTTCGCCCCGATTTCACCAACGCGGACCTGGTGTTCGCCTTCGCCGCCAACGCCCTGCTGGCTCGCGCGACGCACTCCTCCGCCCCGGAATCCTGGCGCCGCCAGGCCGTGTTCCTCCTCGACGGCCTGCGGGCCGAGGCGGCCAGCCGTCCCCTCCCTGCGGAGCAGCTGACCCAGGAAGAGGTGCACGACGCCCTGGTCCACCTCGGCAGATCGTGAAAAACCGCTTCGTGCACCGCAGTGCTCTGGCGATAGCGTGGGAGCGCACTACCGCCGCCACCAGCAAGAAGGACCCGCCGCCATGAACACGCCCGTGCTCCGCCCCGTCCACGGGCCGGAGGAGTTTCCCGCCCTGGTGGCGATCTGGCGCTCCGCGGTGGAGGCGACGCACGACTTCCTGGCGCCGGCCGACGTCGACCACTACGAGGCCATGCTGCGCGACGTCTACCTCCCGAGCGGCGGCGCCGCCCTCACCGTCGCCGAGGTCGACGGGGCGCCCGCAGGGTTCTCCGGGCTGGCGGACGGCAACCTGGACATGCTCTTCGTCGACGCGGCCTACCGCGGCTCCGGAGTCGGATCGACCCTGCTCCGCGACGCGCTCGCCCGGCACCCCGACCTCCGCGTCGACGTCAACGAGCAGAACCCCCAGGCCCTCGGCTTCTACCTCCACCACGGCTTCCACCAGGTCTCCCGCAGCCCCCTCGACGGCGAAGGCCGGCCCTTCCCCCTCCTCCACCTGGCCGCCTCCGGCGCCTGAGCCCGAACCGTTTGGCCCCTCTCCGCCGGTGCAGGATGATGAGGCGATGATGCCGGGCGGAGAGGAGCCTTCCGTGGAGCTTGCGGGGGAGGCAGCTCCGCGGATGTCCCGCCGGGACGTCGCCGCTGAACGGGCCGCAGGGCGGAAGCTGCTGGATGCGGCCGCGGCGGCGGCCGAGGCCCACCGCCAGGCCGCCGACGCGGTGCGGGCAGCCGCGGAGCCGCTGGCGGAGGCCGCCGTCGCCGGGCAGCTGGCCGGCATGCCGGTCGCCCGGCTGCGCGACGCCACCGGCGGACGGCTGCGGCTCGGCGACCTGGAAGAGGCCGGCTACGCCACCGTCGGCGCCGTGCGCGGCGCCAGCCACTATGAACTGACGGCCATCCCCGGCATCGGCGACCGCACCGCCCGGCAGGTCGTGGCCGCCGCCGAAACCATCGCCGGGCACGCGCGCGCCGCGACCGCGATCCGCCTCGACCCCGAGCAGCGCGATGATGCCTCCACTGCCATCGCCACCGCCGTCCACCGCCTCGTCGCGGCCGGCCCCGAAGCCTCCACCGCCGCCGCCGAAGCCGCGGAGAGCGCCGCCGAGCTCCGCGCCCTCGTCGCCGACGCCGCTCCCGCCGCCGGGCTCATCCGCGGGCTCTTCTCCGGACCGAAGCGCCGCGCCCGCGCCCGCGAGGCCGCCGACCGCCTGCGCACCGCCAACGCCGCAGCACTGGCCGCCGGAGCCGAACTCCGCTACCACCAGGCCGCCGCCGACCTGCTGCGCCCGCCGGCCCACGCCATCGAGGCGTGGGAGGACTTCACCGCCCGCGCCGGCGCCTACTACGCCGTCCTCGGCGAAGTCACCGGAGCCGGCCCCGAACGCGCCGCCGCCGAAGGGTTCCTGCCCGACGACATCGCCGAACAGGTCCGCGACCAGCCCCTCGACACCTCGAAGCTCCGCGTCACCCTCCGCGGCTACCAGGCGTTCGGCGCCCGCTTCGCCCTCGCCCGCCGCCGCGTCCTGATCGGCGACGAAATGGGCCTCGGCAAGACCGTGCAGGCCATCGCCGCCATGGCCCACCTCGCCGCCGACGGCGCCACCCACTTCCTCGTCATCTGCCCCGCCAGCGTCCTCGTCAACTGGCTGCGCGAGATCGAGCAGCACAGCGCCCTGGCCGCGGTCCGCCTGCACGGCCCGGAGTTCGCCGCCGCCCGCGACCACTGGCGCACCCGCGGCGGCGTCGCCGTCACCACCTTCAACGGACTGACCCGCCTCGCCGGCGATCTGCCGCCCGCAGAGCGCCCCTCCGTCGGCCTGCTCACCGTGGACGAGGCCCACTACGTCAAGAACCCCGAGGCGCAGCGCTCCCGCTCAGTCGCAGACTGGGCCGGCCCCGCCTCCGGCGCCGGCACCGAGCAACCCGTCCTCTTCCTCTCCGGCACCCCGATGGAGAACCGGGTGGGCGAGTTCCGCTCGCTCGTCCAACGGCTCGATCCCGCGCTCGCCGACAGCCTGGACGGCACCGAGGGCCTCGGCGGCCCCACCGCCTTCCGGCGCGCCGTCGCCCGCCTCTACCTGCGCCGCAACCAGGAAGACGTGCTCGACGAGCTGCCCGAGATGCGCCGCATCGACGAATGGGAGGACCCCGACCCTGCCGAGCTGGCCGCCTACCGCCGCGCGGTCTCCGCGGCCGACTGGCACGGCATGCGCCGTTCCGCCTACGCCGCACCCGCCTCCTCCGCACCCGCCTCCTCCGCCAAGCTCGAACGCCTGCGCGAGCTTGTCGACGAGGCCGCCGGCAACGGCCGCAAGGTCCTCGTCTTCTCCTATTACCGCGACGTGCTCGCCACCGTCGCCGGCGCGCTCGCCGACCGGCGCGGCCGGCCGGCACCCGGCCCGCCGATCACCGGTTCGGTCCCGCCCGCGCGCCGCCAGGCCATCGTCGACGCGTTCACCGCCGCGCCCGGCCACGCCGTGCTCCTCGCCCAGATCGAGGCGGGCGGCACCGGCCTCAACCTCCAGGCGGCGTCCGTCGTCATCCTCTGCGAGCCGCAGGTGAAGCCGACCTGGGAAGAGCAGGCGGCGGCCCGCGCCCACCGCATGGGCCAGACGCGTTCGGTCCAGGTCCACCGGCTGCTCTCGTCCAGCGGCGTCGACGGCCGCATGGTCGAGATCCTCGGCCGCAAGCAGCGCGCCTTCGACTCCTACGCCCGCCGCAGCGACCTCGCCGACGCCGCCCCCGCCGCCGTCGACCTCTCCGACGACGCCCTCGCCCGCACCATCGTCGCCGAGGAGCAGCGCCGCCTGGCGGCCTAGGCAGTACGGCGAACGTACTCGCCATTACGAAGCGGTGTGGGTGCCGTAGTCGCCAGAGGGTGGGGGAAGGTGGCGCTCATGGCCGGCTGCAGGATCGATCGGCAGATCACGGACTTCGGTGAGCAGGTGCGCGGGTGGCGCATGGTCCTCAACCGGACAGCGCGGCAGGTGTCCGGGCGCGCCGACATCACGCGCGACACCCTGCGCAAGATCGAGTCGGGCAACCCCAACGTCAGCTTCAGCAACGTCGCCCAGGTACTCCGCGCACTCGGAGTCCTCGACCAGGTGGTGGACACGGTCGACCCGCTGAACAGCGACATCGGTCGGCTCCGCGCGGGCCACCTCGCCAAGAAGCGTGCCCGATGACCGCGATTGACGTGCATCTCGACGAGTCCGGCCGTCCTCGCCTGGTCGGCCAGGCCCACTTCACTCGGACCCGCGGCAGGATCTCCACGACCTTCCTGTACGACCCGCAGTACTTCGCCGCCGACGGCATGGGCATCGACCCTGCTCTCCCGAAGAGCAGTGCCTTCTGGCTGCGCTGCTAGCGCGGGGCGGGAGGTCACGTATAATGTAGGCACGTGCCTACACCTTGGAGGTGCTCGTAATGGCGACAGTCATCTCTTCGCGAGAGTTGAACCGCGATGTCAGCGCTGCCAAGCGCGCGGCATCTGAAGGGCCGGTTGTCATCACTGACCGGGGGGAAGCCGCCTTTGTGCTGCTGTCAATCGAGGAGTACCGGGGCCTCAAGGGAGACAGCGAGGACATAGTTGCCCGGCTCCGCATGGAGGGCGACGCTGACATTGAGTTCGAACCCTTCTGTGGGGACTTCAGCCTCAAGGTGCCCGAACTGTGAACTACCTGCTCGATACCAATGTCCTCAGTGAGCTGAGGAAGCCGGAAGGGCGGTGCGCCCCTGCTGTGGCGGCCTGGGTCGGTGCCCGGCACCCTTCGTCTTTGTACCTGAGCGTGATCACCGTCCTTGAGGTCGAGATCGGCATCCGTCGCCTTGAGTGCAGGGACCTCCCTCAGGCTCGCCGGCTGCGCCGATGGCTGGAGGATGACGTGCTCGATGCATTCTCGGGCAGGATCGTGCCCGTGGACATCGATGTGGCCCGCCGGGCCGCCACTCTGCATGTGCCCGATCCGCAACCGGAGCGCGACGCTTACATTGCTGCTACCGCGCAGGTTCGCGGCATGACGGTGGCTACGAGGAACACAGCGGACTTCGCCTCCACAGGGGTGGCGCTTCTGAACCCATGGGAAGCGTGACCAGTCCATCTGCTGCCTGAGCGGCTGCTTTCCATGTCCCTAGCCTGTGGCCCCCGGACCCGCTCCACCTGGCCAGCGGATCGCCTGCAGGCGCGATTTCCAAGCTGCTCACGGCATTCATCACCCGCCAAGCATCACTGTGTGTTTCTGTCCGGATGCATAAAGTGCTGGTGTATGGCAGGATCGAACCACGGCGAGCCCGGAGGGGGAACGGCTCGCCGACTGGGCCGGATGCCGGGGTGGGGGCATTGCGGTATTCGGCCAGCGTGCCCCCGTCGCGCAGCGGCGGGGGCAATTCCCATGCCTTGTGCCCGCGCTGGCGGCCGGGGGTGACCGCGGGCGGAACCGCAGCGGCGCCCTGAACCGAATCGCGCCCCGGGTGGTTTCCCCGCTCTCGCCGTGAATGCCGTCCGGAGCCCCGTCCGGCTGCCCGATGATCCCGGCGCGTTCCGTTCCCCATGCCCCGTCCCATGTCCCGCCGCACCTGGGGCGTGCCGGGCGGGTGGCGTTGCCGCCGCGCAGCAGGACGGTGCCCATCCGACACGTCCTAGTTGCCTGGCCTGCGGCCGCCATGTCTGACACGCCGGATGTGCTACTTAACGTGATCGAATCCGAGCCTTAATTACTCTGGGTTGCGAATTCGTGTCGTTGAGTGGGGGACTTCATGGCGCTTGGGAAGCGTGCTTCCATCGGGAAGCACCGATGGTTCTCCGGTCTGGCGGCGCTCGCCGTCGTTGCGCCGTTCCTCACCGTGCCGTCGCCGGCGACCGCTCCGGCCCTGAATCCGTTGCCCCCGCCCCCGGCGCCCAGCTGGCCCTCTACTCCGACCAGGCCGCCACCGACCCCATCGCCGAAGACTGGGCCCGCTGCACGTCGGATGCTGACGGCGACTGCTCGTTCGTCATTCCGAACACTGACGGGGACGGGGACAACGCCGGGGCGGAATACTGGGTCGGTCAGATCTCCCCGTCTGCCGACTACCTGATGAACACCGAGCTCCGTACCGGCCACGGCAACGGATCGGATTCGGAGCTGACGCCCTACCGCTTTCCGGTTCCTGCGCTGGCTGCAGGCCAGACCTATCGCTCCGGTTCGGACTTCATGACCGACCCCGGTGCTACTTCGCGGATGACGTCGTCGGGCATCTGGCAGCAGACCCGCGTCAATCCGCCGCTGGCGCAGCGCTGCGGCCTGGACGTCGCCGTCGTGCTCGACCTCTCCGCTTCGGTGGGCAGTGCGCTGCCCCAGCTGAAGCAGGCCACCGACACCTTCACCGACTCGCTCGTGGGCACGCCGTCGCGCATGTCCGTCTTCTCGTTCGACCGTGAATCCCCCAGCTCGGGCGCTGACGCCAACCACCCCGAGCTCACCCCGGTGTCCACCCAGGCCGGAACCGACCAGTTCAAGTCGCTCTACGCCGACTGGACTCTGGGATCCGGCACCAACTGGGACCGCGGAATCGCCGCGGTCAGTGAGGCCGCTCCCGAGTACGAGCTCGCCATCGTCATCACCGACGGCAACCCGACGCGGTACGGCCCCGGAGGTAGCGGCGGCGATGGCACGAACACCACCTTCCGCGAGGTGGAGAACGGCATTTACTCTGCCAATGCCGTGAAGGCCCAGAGCACGCGCCTCATCGCGGCCGGTGTCGGCGGCGGACTCGACCAGGAGTCGGAGCACAACCTCGCCGCGATTTCCGGTCCCACCGCCTACGACGGCACGAACGCGGGGGCCGCGGACTACTTCCGCGCGGACGACTTCGCCGCTGCCGGTGAGGCCCTGCGCGAGCTGGCCCTGCGCCAGTGCCAGGAGAACATCTCTGTCGTCAAGGAGATCGTCCCGCAGGAGAACGAGGGCGAGGACGTCTCCGGCGCCGTGCCCGCAGGCCCGGGCTGGACCTTCGACGCCTCGTCGTCCAACCCGGACATCGGCGGACTGCCGGCCACCGAGTCCACCACCGACGACGGCACCGGATCGGTCTCCTATGAGCTGACCTATCCCGCCGGCACCGACAGCGCCAATGTCTCGATCAACGAGCAGCAGCAGGACGGGTACGAGGTCGTCACCCAGAACGGGGAGAACGCGGTCTGCCGGAAACTCGGCGATGGCAGTCCGCTGCCCGTCGCCAACGAGGGCGACCCCGCCAACCCGGGCTTCACCATCGACGTGCCCTCCGGTGAGGCGGTGTCCTGCACCGTCTACAACCGAGTGATCCCCACAGCGCAAGTCCAGGTCGACAAGCGCTGGATCGTGGACGGCACCGAGTATGAGCACGGGAGCCAGCCGGACGGTCTGGACGCCGAACTCAGCCTCACCGGCCCGGGCAGCGACGGCGCCACTCCGCAGGAGTGGGGGGCGGAGCGCGGGGGCTACGCCGTCGGCGAGTCCGTCACCATGGCGGAGGACGTGCAGGTGAGCGCGCCCGGGTGCACGCTGGTGGATGCGCGCGTTACCCGGGGCCCAGGCGGCGAGCTCGCCGAGGACCTGCCGTATACCGCCGAACTCGGTCGGGACCTCAACTCCTACACGGTCACCAACCGCGTCGAATGCGCGCCCGAACCCGAAGACGGGTTCCTCACGCTGGAGAAGGAAGTCGACAACCAGCCGGGCGGGGACGCCGAGCCCCAGGACTGGACGCTCTCCGCCAGCGGCCCCACCACCATCGAGGGGAACAGCGGTTCGCCGGAGGTGACCCGGGTGCCCGTGGAGCCCGGCACCTACACGCTCAGCGAGTCCGACGGGCCCGAGGACTACACGCCCGGCGACTGGATGTGCCGCGACGCGGCCGGCGGCGAGGTACCGGTGAGCGGCGCCGACGTGCAGATCGCCCCGGCCGCCGACGTGACCTGCGTGATCGTCAACACCGCGCCGTCGCCGAGCCCGAGTCCGTCTCCGAGCCCGTCGCCCAGCACGAGCCCGTCGCCGACGGCGAGCCCGAGCCCGACCGACAGCCCGAGCCCCGAGCCGACCGCGTCGCCGACCGAGGGCCCCGGCGGCGGGACGGAAGGGCCCGGCGCCGGGGGGCCCGGTGCCGGCCCGGACACCGGCGACGCCGGCTCCTCGATGATGCCGAAGACGGGTGCGCAGACGGTGGGGCTGATCCTGCTCGGCCTGGCGCTCGTGCTCGGCGGAGCAGCCCTGGTCTACGGGCTGCGGGCCCGCCGGGCCGGCAGCCGCCGCGGACTGGTGTAGCGCCGCAGGTTGAGGTTCGGGGAGCACCCGGGGGAGCAGCGGCCCCGGGTGCTCCCGGCTGTCCCGTGTCCCCGGCCCGCAGCCGTGCCCAGCCCAGGCGCAGCCCCGCCGTAGGGGAGGGGGTGGCGCCGGGAGTAGGACTGAAGCAGCAGCGAAAAGGAGAGATGTCGACGTGGCCTTCACCGAAGACGAGCTGGCCTACATCCGCTCCCAGCCAATCGTCCGGCTGGCTACCGTGGGGCGCGAGAACCAGCCGGACGTAGTCCCGGTCGCCGCCGAGTTCGATGGCACCTATTTCTGGATCGGAGGTTCCGGTCGGTCGGTGCTCCAGACGCGGAAATTCCGCAACATCGCCGACGGAAACGAGAAGATTGCCCTGGTAATCGACGACATGGTGTCGTTCGACCCGTTCATCGTGCGCTCGCTCCGCGTTTACGGAAAGGCAGACGGTCCGGTGGAGCGAACCGGAATGGTGGGCCCCGGATACTTCCTCCGGATCACTCCCACGGTCTCGTGGAGCTGGAACATGGAAGGGCTCCCCGCCGGGGACGAGTGGTACGAGGCGCGGCGCACCCTGCACGCCCCTTCGGCCAACCCGTGAATCCTGCCGGGTGCGGTCGGGCTGCCCGGTGCGGAACAGCGCCGGCCGAAGGCGGCGGGGCGCGCCTCCGGCCCGCCGGGACCCGCCTACAGCGGATCCGCGCGGCCGGAAACGTCCGCGGATCCGGGCGCCGCCCCCGTTCCGCCTGCGAAGATTGTGCTTTTTTCGGCGGTTCGTCCAACTTTCCGCGAGAGCGCCCGGGGGGAGGTACGCTCGCCGGTGTCGCCCGCAGCGCCGTGCGCATTAGCGGTGCGTGGCGGCCACGGGTGTCTCCGGAAGGACCGGTCGACGTTGCCCAACGTCACACTGGTGTTGCCCTGAAGCAACACGACCGTTTCCGGATGGACCCGAATTCCCCCGCTGACCTGCACTAACCGGTGCACTGTGGCTGCTTTTGGCCTGCTTCGGGGGTATTGGCCGTTTGGCGGGGCGGGTACAAGGTGCGGTTGGGGAAGAAACACGGACACTATTGGCGTCCGAGAGCCTGAACAATGCCTCACCATAGGGATGGGGTAGACAAGGGCCGGACATTGGCCGGCGCCGCGGTCGCGGCATCCAGGGCCGCGACACCGATGGGAGGCGAGATGGCTCGCAGGTCGACCGCGCGGGGCGGCGGAGGTCCGGAGGAGGCCGATGCCCCGCCCGAGCGCGCGCCGGCGCAGCGCGTGCGCCGGCCGGTCGCCGGCGCCGGCGGGCGCTGGTGGGTCTGGGTCGGCCGCGCCGTACTCTGGGCGTTCATCATCGTCGTGATCTTCAACGGCATCTGGCACCCCCTGCGCGAAGGCTTCGCAACGCCCTCCGATGAGGAGCCGCAGCAGGAGGAGTCCGCGGCCTACCCCGAGACGGCTGCCGCGGCCTTCGCCACCCGCTTCGCCCAGCACTACCTCAACGCCTCCACCGACAACGGCGGCGAAGAAGAGCGCGTCACCGCCCTCGCCGAGTTCGTCCCGGACGGCGAGGCGGAGTCCTACGCCACCGGCTCCGCGGAGCTCACCGGCACCGACATCGAGGTCGTCACCGTCGCGCCTGAGGACGACCGCAACGCCGTCGTCACCCTCATGGCCGACATCAACGGCTCGCCCATGAGCCTCGACGTGCCCGTCTACGCCCAGAACGCCTCGTCGCTCGTGGTCTCCGGCCCGCCGGCCCTGCTGCCGCCGCCGGAGAAGGCGCAGCTGCCCGAGGCGCCCGCCGGCGAGACCGACGACGAGTCCCGCGCCGAGCTCGAAGAGATCCTCCCGGACTTCTTCGCCGCCTACGCCGACGACGCCGACCATCTCGACCGCTACCTCGAAGAGGGCGCCTCCCTCGGCAGCATGCCCGGCGGCACCCTCACCTTCGACAAGGTCGAGGACGTGGCCGTCCCCGCCGCCTCCGGCGTGGGAGAGGATGATGTCCGCCAGGCCACGGCCACGGTGGTGTGGGAGGTCCCCGGTGGCCGCGGCGAGGAGCCGGCCACCCTCACCCAGAGCTACGGGCTCACCGTCGTCAAATCCGACGGGCAGTGGTACGTGCGCGACATCCAGGGGGCGGCGCCCGGCGGCCAGTGAGCTCCCGGTGTCCCTGCGTGCCCCCGTGAACGAGGAGATGAATGCCCATGCTGACGAGAGCCGCCGCACAGGAGGACGTGGACTGACATGCTCCCCCTGCTGACCAGTGCCGTGACCGCGGCCGGCGACGCGATCGCCCCTGTCGTGCTCGCCGCCGGAAGCGGCGAAGCGCCCGACACCCAGGGGCTCGCCGAGTGGCTGCGCGGATTCTTCGGCCCGCTGTTCCTGGTGATCGTCTCGATCGTGGCGATCTTCTTCCTGTTCACCAGGGAGATCACGCGGTTCGCCCAGTTCGTCGTCCTCGCGATCTTTATCGGGATCGTCTTCTACGTTCCGAATGTCATCGAGACCCTGGCGACCGCAATCGCGCGGGCGCTGGGTGTTGAGGTAAGCACTTAGGAGCCCGGGACATGGACCTGCCCACTTACACCAACATCTGGCGCATCGAGAAGCGGTTGTACAAGCTGTACGACTTCCGGCTCCCGCAGCCGCTCTCGGTCGTCACTCTTGGTGTGTTCCTGGGCGTCCTCGCAATCTGGGCAATTCTGCTCAGGCTGGTCCATTTCCCGCTGGAGACGCCCTGGCACGTCGTCTGGATCGTCCCGCCGTTCGTCATCACCTTTCTGGCGACCCGCCCGGTCATCGAGGGCAAGCGCCTGACCGAGCTGCTCCTGTCCCAGCTCCGCTACTTCACCGAAGCCCGCGTCTACACCCGGATGGCGCCCGAGCACGAGCCCGCCGAGGTCCGGGTCACGGTGCGGGTCTGGCACCGCGACCCGCTCGCCGGCCCGCTGCCCGTCGTGGCCCCGCGCCGCAGCCGCCGCCGGGTGCCGAAGGCCGCCGTGGAGGCCGCGCCCGAGCGCGCGGCGCTGCACGAGGGCGGGAAGGCCGCGGGAGCCAAGGGGGCCCGCAAGGCGGCTCAGCGGGGCCGCGGTCCGAGCCGCGCGGCAGGGCTGGCTCCGGGCGCCCGCCGGGCCGACGCAGCGGCCCCGCCGCTGCCGGCAGAGCGCACCACCCCCGCATCGGGCCTTCCCGCCTCGGACGGGCCTCCGCCGCTTCCGGTGCGCCCCAGGGAGCCTCAGCCAGCCGGCGGTACCGGGGAGCACCCCTCCGCAACGGCCCAGCCGGACCTGCAGCCCGAGGAGCTGCCGGAAGGCGCCGCGGCGGAAGCCGCACACGGCGCAGCCGAAGCCGCGGAACCCGGACACCGCACCGGCGGACGCCGCATCCGCGCCTTCCCGGCTGCACGCGCTGATGAGCGCGAGGATGAAGACGTCGCGGTCTTCGTCGCCCCGCACCAGGACGGCCGTGCGCGCGCACCCGAGGAGGAACACGAGGAAGAGCGCAGGGCGGAAGAGGAGCACGGGCGGCAGTCCGCGGAGCCGCAGCAGGAGACCGGCGTCGCCGCGCAGGTTGCCGGCGTATCGTGGCCGGCGCCGGAGTCCGCGGGGGAGCGGGAGCCCCGTCACCGCGCACAGACCCGGGAGGGTCAGCCGGAGGAGGAGAAGGCACGGCAGGAGGCCGAGCCCGCGCGCCGGACCGCCCCGGAGCAGGTGGAGCAGAAGGACGCCCCCTCGCTGCGGCGCGCGCCCGCCGATCCGCCCGAGCCCGAACCGCTTCCGGCCGATGCTGCGCCCGAGGAGCCGGTCAGCCTGCGCTCCGAGGCCGACGTCCCCGGCGGTGCGCACGACACTGCGGACCGCCCCGCCAGGAAGCGCCGCGGCGTCGGCCGCGCCGTGCTCAACTACTTCGGCTTCGCCCTCCCCCAGGAGGACGAGGCCGCCGGCGAATCCGCGGAGTCCGCCTCCTCGGGCCCGCACCGCACGCTCGCCGCCGAACGCGCCGAGGCCGCGGAACGGCGCAAGCGCGAGCTGGCCCGGCGCCGCCGCGAGGGCGACCCGGACGCCTTCGAGTTCGCCGAGCAGCGCCGCGCGAACGAGGAATGGCTCCTGCGCTACCGCGAGAACGCGGCCAGGGGCGACGAGGCGGAGGAAGAGGCCGCCGCCGAGGCGGCCCCGGTCACCGCGCGTGCCGACGTCCGCGCCCGCCGCCGCGCTGAAGAGATGATGGCAGCCCCCGAGCAGGAGCCGGCCGAGGCCGGGGAGGCGCGGCAGGACGCAGAGCCGGCCGCCACCGCCGAAGCCGGTTCCGACTGGGATCCGGGCCAGGTCCACGCCGAACAGGCCGCCGAGCACGCTGCCGCGCCGGCCGCGCAGAGCAGGCGGGAGCAGGCCCGCGCCACCGGTCTGCCCGCCACCCCGGAGGAGGCCGCCGCGCAGGAGCACCGCTCCGAGCGGCCCCGCCCGCACGCAGCCCCGTGGGACCTTCCGGCGCCGGATGCGGACGCCGAAGGGGCCGAGGACCAGGCGGCGCACGACAGCGGTGAGGCCGCGGCGGCCGAGCGCCCCAGCAGCTCCACCCCGCAGCCCCGCCCGTGGTTCGAGACGGCTGCCCAGCCGTCCCTGCGCGCTGCTGCCCGGAACACGCCCTCCACGGCTGACGCTGCAGCTGCAACGGAGCGTCCCGCCGAGGAACCGCCGAAGCCCGACAGCGCTCCGCCGAAGGCCGCGACGCACAGCACACCCGCAGCGGGTGCCGGCTCCACCGAGGACGCGGCGCCTGGGGTGAACCAGCGCGACGGCAGCGCGGGCGAGCCCGGCAGCCGCTCTGCCCCGGCGAAGCCCGCCACGGAGCTCGACCACGGCACCGACGAGCACGACAGCCTCCGCGGGTCTGACGGCGCTGACGCCGGACCCGGGAAGCGCGAAGCCGCCACTACCGCAGCCCCCCACGAGCCGGACCCGGGCGCTGAGCAGAGCCATGCGGTGCAGCAGGGCGAGTCGGCCAAGCCCGCCACTGAGCTCGACCACGGCACCGACGAGCACGACAGCCTCCGCGGCACCGGTACCGGCACCGCAGCGGAGCCCCAGCACACCCCTGCCGAGCGCGCTGCCGCCGCGCCCGAGACCGCCCGCCGGGAGGGCGCGCCCGCCGCCGGCGGGCCGGACGAGCAGCGCGCCAAGCCCGCAATGCAGCTCGACCACGGCACCGGCGAGCACGAGAGCTACGTGGAGACCGCCGCCGCAGAGGAGCCGGCGCCCGCCGAAGCGCCCCCAACCGCTGCGGCGGGCCCCGAACCGGCCGCCGGCAAGCCCCAGACCCAGCTTGACCACGGCACCGGAGAGCACGAGAGCTACGCCGAGACCGCAGCGGCCGGCGGCCCGGCCCCGGCTCCCGCGCCGGGGCAGGCGGACACCAGGGCCCGCGAGTCCGCCGAGGGCGCCGGCAGCGCTGCTCCGGCCGCAGCCGACCCGGCCCCCTCAGCGCCGGGCTCTGCAGACCACACGGAGGCGTCCGGAGACACCGCGGTCACTCCGGCCGCGAATTCTTCTGCCGGATCCGCCGCCCCGGTCGGTCAGCCTGCCGCCGCAGCCCAGGCCGCCGCCTCCGCGGAGGCCCCGGCCAACGGCTCCGCCGGTGCGGCTTCCCAGGACTCCGGCCGGGCCGACGCCGGCCGAGCGCTGGCTGCCGACTCGAACGGGCCCGCGGTCCCCGAAGCACAGAAGGCCGGTTCGGCCGAGGCGCCTCCCGCCGAGCGCACGACCGACCGCGCGGACAGCCAGACCGCCGCCGAAGGCCCCGCCGGCAGCCCCGCCCCGGCCAGCCCGGCAGCCGTCGACCCCGCGCCCGAGGCGCCCGCCGCGGAGGCAGAGCCCAGCGCTGCCGCCGCGCCTGCCCAGGACCCCGCCGCGCGCGAGGCCGCCGCCGCGGAACAGGCTGCGCCCTCCCGGGCGCCCGAAGACCACCCGGACGCTGCCCGCCCCGCGAGCAGCACCCCCGCCGGCGGGTCCGAGGAGAGCGCCCAGCCGGCCGGGGCCTCCGCCGAGATGCTCCTGCTCCCCGACAACGGATCGGCCGCCTACCGGGCCGCCGCAGCAGCCTCCGAGGCCGGGGCCGAAGACCACGAGCCGTCCGCGGAGTCCGGGGATGCGGAGCAGGGCGCCGGCTCTGCCACCGCCCTCAGCTTCCGCGACCGGCTTGCCGCCGCCCGCGCCAGCACCGACGACACCCGCACCGGTCCCCCCGACGCCTCCGGCGAGCCGGCCGCGGACCCCCGCATCGGCGCCCCGGCCACCGATGCTGCCAAGCCCGCATGGCAGGTGGACCACGGCACCGGTGAACACGGCTCCTACACCGATGCGGTCAGCGGCGGCGTCGGCGGCGCCGCCGACGGTGCATCCTCCGTCCCTGCTGAGGCCGCCCCGGCAGCGGGCAGCGCAGCGCCTGCCGAGCCCGCCGCCCACGGTCCCGACGCGGCCCAGCCCGCGTCCAGCAGCGACGCCGGCCCGGCCGCTGCGGAGTCCGCGACCGCCGCCCCGGCCGCGAAGCCGGCATGGCAGATGGACCACGGTACCGGCGAGCACGGCTCCTACACTGACGCGGCCGGCGACACCGGCCGCGCCGGGCCCCGACAGGCGCCCGGCCACCGCCCCGGCACCGCCCGACCTTCCTCGTCGCGCGCCGCCTTCACCGAAGACCCCGAGATCTACGACGAGGCCGCCTCCGCCGCGCCACCCGACGACGATGTGCACCGCCGCACCGACGAAGAGCTCTCGGCCGCCGAGGAGAGCGCCCTGCGTGCCCGCGCCGCCCGCCGCGCCCGCGCGCGCGGCGCCGGCCTGCACACCGAGCCCGAACGGTCCGCGCGCCTCGGCCGCAGCATGCGCTCGGCTCCCACCGGCGGCCAGCCGAGCGCCGCCGAGCCGGCGTCGGAGCACGACGACCGCCCGGCCGCCGCTGAACACGCCCCGGACCAGTCCGCCGCCGAGGCCCACTCGGAGGCCGCGGAGCCGGTGGCCGAACCCGGCACCCCGTCCAACGGCGCCGCGCATTCCACCGGACCCGGAACCGACGACCGCTCTCCCGACGCGGGCGCCGCCGTCTTCAGCCGCGTCGCCGAGAACGCGCGCCGCCTCAGCAACCTCTTTGACAGTGCTCCCGGCGGCCCCGGAGGCCGCAGCGGCAGCGGCGGCAGCGCCACCGGCGCCCCCGAGCGCCACGGCCGCCGCGCCTCCGCCGCCGACGCCGACCTCGCCGACGACGCCAAGCCCGAACTCCAGCTCGACCACGGCACCGGCGAGCAGAACAGCCTGCCCGGAGCCCCCGGCCGCCCCGCAGTCGACGCCCCCGACCGCCCCGCTGACACCCCCTCCGGCGCCACCCGCGGCTGGCGGCGCCTCGCCCGGGTCGTCAGCGGCGGCTCCGCGGCGCCAAAGGCCGAAGTGCAGGGCGGCGACCTGGAGCGCCTCCGCACCCCGCTCGGCGCACCGCGCCGCATCGTGGTGCTCGGCTGCACCGGCGGTGCGGGCCAGACCGTCACCGCACTCATGCTGGGCCACACCCTCGCCGTGCACCGCGATCAGCGCATCGTCGCGGTCGACGTCAACCCGGGCGCCGCCGGCATGTCCCGCCGCATCAAGTCGCGCACCCCGGAGACGCTCACCTCGCTGCTCGCCAACGCCGACGCGGTCGACGGCTATCCGGCGATGAGCCGTTACACCACGGCCACCGCCACCGGCCTGGAGGTCGTCGCCACGCTCGACGACCCCTACGTGCAGACCCTCGACGACCGCGACTACGCCGGCCTCGCCGCGCTCCTCTCCTCCTACTACGAGGTGGCGCTCCTGGACCCGGCCGCGACCGGCGTCGCCCGCGCGCTGCCCACCGCCGACGGCCTCGTCCTGGTCGCGCCCGCCAGTGCCGACGCGGCCCGCTCGGTCGCCATGACCTTCGAGTGGCTCGACGGCCACGGCTACTCCGGCTTGCGCCAGCGTTCGGTGGTCGTGGTCAACGGCGTGAGCCGCCGCAGCCTCACCGACGTCGACGAGGCCGAGCAGGTGGCCCGCGGCCGCTGCCGCGCGATCGTCCGCGTCCCTTGGGACGACCACATCACCTCCGGCCGCCTCGGCGACGTCTCCGCGCTCCGCTCCACCACGCGCCGCGCCCACGCCGCGCTCGGCGGAGTCCTCATGAACGGCATCGCCGAGCAGGACCCGGTCCGCCCGGGCCCGCAGCCGGGGAGCGGCGCCAGCGGCTCCAATGGCGGCGCCCGCGCGGCGCGCTCCGACGAGGTGCAGGGCCGCAACGGCGCGCGCGGCTCCCGCCAGCCGGGGAGCACCGGCAGCACTGGCAACTCCGGCAGCACGGGCAGCACAGGCAGCACAGGCAGCGAGGAGGCCCGCCGGTGACGCTTCAGGCATCCTCCCGAGTGCTCCCGATCCGGTCTGCGTCCGTGGGAGCGGGCCGGAGCGCACCCGCTACTGCCGAGACCGCAGCGGCCGCCGCGCACTCCCGCGCACGCGGGGATGGTCCCATCGGCGATGTGACGCCAATGAGCATCTCGCCGTGCTCCCCGCGCACACGGGGATGGCCCCCGCCCTATCGGACCGGCTACCGGAACTGGTGGGTGCCCCCCGCGCACGCGGGGATGGCCCCACGACGACGTGTGGATCATCGGTTCGTCGACCGTGCTCCCCGCGCACGCGGGGATGGCCCCGACACATGGGTGGTGCACCCCGACCGCGTCCGGTGCTCTCCGCGCACGCGGGGATGGGCTCCGGCCGCTCCGCGAATGCTTCGCTGGGCCAGCGTGCTCCCCGCCCACGCGGGAATGGAGCGGCGGCCCCGCCCGCGCGTCGGCCGGTCGGCGCTTCTGCCCCACGCGCGGGGGAGCGGTGAGAGCCGCTCCATCACCGTGAGCCGAGCGGCAGCGCTTTCCGTGCCCGGCACCGGAGTCGGCACGCACCGCTCTGGGCGGCCCCGTCCGGCGGGCCTGCCGGAACGGCAATTCCGACGAGACCCAGAACCGCTGCACAGCACCGCCTTCACCCGGGCCGCCCCCGGACGCACGGCCCCAGCGGCCTTCGGCGACACTGCCTCCGCAGGCCCGCAACGCCCTTCGGGCAGCGCGGACACTCCGCCGAAGACCGCCGCCAAGTTCCATCCCCCTCAGGCAGTACGAGAGGCACGGCAGCCGGGCACTGCCGGCCCCGGCGCCGCCCAGTCCAGGAGCGGACGGCGTCCCAATGCCGGCGCAGCCATCCGACCAACGCCGACCACGACCAAAGAAGCACGGGGGGACCGATGAGCTCCAGCAGGGGCGGCAGCCGGCTTGCGGTCCGGTACTTCGACGACCGCATCCTGCTCAGCGACGCCGAGGCGTGGGCCTACTTCCGCCTGCCCACGGTGTCCTATGAGTTCTCCACGCCGGAAGAGCGGGAGGCGCTGGCCACCAACGTCACCATCGCCCTGGCCGCCATCCGCATGGACGACGCCGAAGTCCACCTGCGCCTGGCCCACCGCCCCTATCCGGCGGTCCAGTGGGCTACCCGGCTGGACCAGACCTCCGACGGCGGCTCCGGCTGGTACGACTACCTCGACGAGATGTACCGCCACGTGTGGGCGAAGGACTTCTGGAGCAAGGAGGTCTACCTCGGGGTCCGCCTCGGCATGCGCGGCGGCGTCGGCAACCAGCTCTCCCAGGGCCTCTCCCAGGGCGTGTTCTCCCAGCTCCTCGGCACCTACCAGCGCTCCGAGCAGTTCCTCGGCATCGAGGACGCGGCCGTCGACGCCAAGGAGATCGCCCGCTGGACCGAGCAGTCCGAGCGCCTCGGCCGCGCCCTCGCCGCGAGCTTCCTGCACGCCCGGCACGCCACCTCCAACCAGATGGCGTGGCTGCTCCGGCACGCGGTCGTCGGCAGCGCCGAAGAGCCGCGGCCCTCGGCCACCGGGCGGCGCACCTGGGGCAAGGGCGAGATCGAGCAGCTGGTCGAGGGCGTCGTGCACAACGGCCGCTCCATGCTGCGGCTGGAGCAGCCGCTCGGCGACACCTACGTCGCCTACCTCTCCTTCTCCCGCTTCCCCGACCTCATGCCGTTCCCCGACGGCGAGCCCTGGCTGCACCACTCCGACGCGCTGCCGTTCCCGGTGGAGATCAGCTCCCGGATGAAGCTCATCCCGCCGGCGAAAGCCAGCAAGGACGTCAGCCGCAAGCTCGCCCACGCGCGCGACATGGACGCCCACATCCGCGAGGCCGGCGCCGACATGCCGATCGCGCTCGCCGAGCAGATCGACGCGGCCCGCATGCTGGAGCACGGCATCACCAAGGAGCGGCTGCCGTTCGTCTACGGCTGGCACCGGCTCATGGTGTCCGCGCCGTCGGAGAACCAGCTCGGCCAGCAGGTCGAGGCGGTGGTGGAGCACTACCGCGACATCGGCATCGACGTGGTGAACTCCACCGGCGACCAGCTCTCGCTCTTCAACGAGTCGCTGCCCGGCGACCGTATCCGCCTCAGCGCCTACGCCCAGCGCCAGCCGCTCCGCACCATCGCCGGCGGCATGCCCACCGCGACGGTCGAGCTGGGCGACCGGCGCGACCCGAGCCAGGGCGGCGGCGGGTGGATCGGCCCCTACATCGGCGAGACGCTCGGCCGGGCCCGCTCCATTGTGCACTTCGACCCGATGGTCGCCGCGGCCCGCAACCGGCCCACCGCCATCGCGATTACCGGCGAGCCCGGCGGCGGCAAGACCACGCTCGCGCTGCTGCTCATCTACCAGCTGGCGCTGCGCGGCGTCACGGTCGCCGCGATCGACCCCAAGGGCGACGCCGAGTCCCTGGTCCGCCTGCTGCAGCGCCGCGGCCGCAAGGCCCGCATCATGTCGCTGGGGTCGGCGGAGCCCGGACTGCTCGACCCGTTCGCCTTCGGCGACGACCTGGCCATGAAGAAGACCATGGCGACCGAAACCCTCCGCCTCCTGCTGCCCCGCATGAGCGAGGAGCGCGAGTCCGCCATGATCCAGGCGGTGGCGGCCGTCGCGAACCAGCCGCAGCCCAGCCTGGCCAAGGTCGTGCAGTACCTGGAGCGCTCGCACGACCCCGCGTCGCGCAACCTGGGCGCGGTCCTGCAGTCCATGTCGGAGATGCGGCTCGCCAGCCTCTGCTTCGACCCGCAGGGTGAGGCCCAGATCGACTCCGAGGGCTGGACCACCGTCTTCACCCTGGGCGGCCTGACCCTGCCGGACTCCACCATCCAGCGCGACGACTACTCCTACGAGCAGCGGCTCAGCGTGGCGCTGCTCTACCTGGTCAGCCAGTTCGCGCGCCGCCTGATGAACGGCCTCGACCGCCACCTGCCGAAGGCGATCTTCCTCGACGAGGCGTGGGCGGTGACCTCCACGCCGGAGGGCGCCAAGCTCGTGCCGGAGGTCAGCCGCATGGGCCGGTCCCGGAACACGGCGCTGATCCTGGTCAGCCAGAACGCCGGCGACCTGCTGAACGAGCAGGTCACCAACTGCCTGTCCAGTGTGTTCGCGTTCCGGTCGAGCGAGCGCTACGAGGTGGAGAGCGTCATGTCGCTGCTCGGCGTGGAGCCGGTCGAGGAGCATCAGGGCATGCTGCGCAACCTCGGCAACGGCGAGTGCATCTTCCGCGACCTGGACGGCCGAGCTGGCCGGATCGGCGTGGATCTGGTGTCGGAGGAGCTGCTGCGGTGGCTGGACACCAACCCGACGCGGCAGCGTCCCGAGGACGACGAGGCCGCCTACGAAGAGGCGGAGGCCGCGGCGGCCGCGGCGCAGGCCGCAGGAGTGAGCACGGCGGAAACACTGGTGGGCACCGGCAGCAGGGGCGACGGGCAGGAACGGTGAGCATGCGGCACGCGCGCGTGGGCAGGGCACGGTCGGATGCGGAGGTCCCGGAGGGGGCGTCTGCGGCGGCCGGCGGGTTGTCCGACAGCGTTACCCCCCACAACAGGCTTCAGAGCGGGGATCGGCGGAGCCGGCAGAAGAGGCCGGGCGTTCGCCGGTCCATCATGATACTGCTGGTCGGGCTGGCGTTCCTGCTGGTCCCGAGCGGCTCGGCGTGGGCGGATCCGACGGATGAGGGCGGATCGCAGCCGGCGAGCTCCATGTGCCCGGGGGAGCCGGCGCCGCAGCCGGAATCCGCTGGCAGTGGCTCGGATGGTCTGTTGGTGCCGCCGCAGTCCCAGGCGTCCATCGCAGGGTCTCCCGATGGCCTCCCGCCGGACGCGAGCATCTACGGCCAGTACGGGACCGCGGGCCAGCAGTGGCACGTGATCCGCGAGAGCTGCGTCGACAAGATGGGGTCGAGCGCGGTCTCCACCTTGAGTAACGCCACCTGGGATCTCTCGAAAACCGTGAACCAGTCGACGATCACGGTTTACCAGGCCGCCACATCTGAAGGGCTGCTCGACAGCTTCAATGCACTCGTTGAGAGTGCAGTCGCGGAATTGCGGGAAGGAATCTGGCGTCCTCTGCTGCCGACGGTCATCATCCTCGGCGCAGTGTGGCTCGGGTGGTACGGGCTCATTCGGAAGCGTGTGACGCTGACGTTTGAGAGTGCTATCTGGATGGTCCTTGCGACCGCTCTGGGAATGTGGATTCTCGTCAACCCCGGACAGATACTCTCCTTGGCGGGGAACCTGGTGAATTCGGGAACCCAGCTGGTTAACTCCGCCACCTCGCGTATGTCCGTTCCAGGAGCGGGGGACGTCTGTCCCGCGGGAAGCCCGGAAATGAGCAAGGCGGATTGGGAGACCGACAGCGAGTACGCGGTGCGCAGTAATTCGCAAATGCTCTGGTCTGGGCTGGTCTGCCGCCCATGGATTGCTGGCGAGTTCGGATCCGGTCCGGTCGCCAACACGGCCGTCCGCGAGCACGGCCTAGAGCTTCTTCAAGCACAGGGCATCAGTCGCGCTGAGCAGGAGCAGTTGGCGAGCGGGGAGGTTGAGGCAACCGAACTCATTTCCCAGAAGCAAGACGATTATCAAGCGATCGCGTCGAGCGTGCAGGACAACTACCCTGAAGTCTATCCCCTATTCGAAGGAAACCAGGCGGGGAATCGGCTTGGAGTGGCGACGCTTGCGCTTTTTGCCGCAGTCTTCGCTGGCGGATTGATCCTTGCGGGATCAGTGGCATTGATTGTGCTGAAAATCGGATTCCTTCTACTTCTCTTGCTGGCTCCCATTTTCCTCTTGATCGGGGTGCACCCGGGCTACGGTAGGACCGTGCTGCTCCGCTGGTTGGAGATGATGCTCGGCCTGCTCCTCAAGCAGATATTTGTTGTTCTGCTCATCTCAATACTTGTTATGAGCTACAGCATGATCATGGTGACCAACCTTGCCTGGGGTCTCCAGATGATCCTTTTGGCACTCTTCACCCTGGCTCTCTTTATTTATCGAAAGCCATTCGCCCATCTATTCGCTTCGGTCAACGCCAACACGTTCACCTCCCGCATGGTCAACGACACGGTGAACAGCCGGGTGCTCGGCAACGCCGCAAACGTGCTGCCCCCGGTCGCCTACATGCGCACCCAGCGATGGGGCCTGCGCAACGCCGCACCGCTTGCCGGAGCAGCCGGGGCTGTCGGAGCGGGCTCGGCTGCGGGAGCCGCCGACGGCCAGGGATCTCCCGCGGGGCCCGGGGCCGAACAGGCCGACAGCGACGGCGGAAACGTCCGCACCGAAGGGCGGCGCCTCCGCGGCACGGCTGGCTACGGCCACGCTCGCGGGAAGTCCGCGCCGCCGCCGCTCAACCTTGGCAACGCCCGCGCAGACAGCGGAGCTCCGCAGGCGGCGCCGCCCGCCAGTGGGGCAGCGCGCAGCAGCTCCGAAGCCCCCGGCCTCTACGGGCTTGCGGCTTCCGGTGGGATCCCCAACGGCCGGCAGGACAAGGCGGCGTCCTCGATTCCGCCCCGTCCGGCCGGCGGCTACCGCGGCACGGGCGACACCGGGTGGGCGTCCGTCTTCGGCACGGGGAGTTCGCCGCGCGGCGGTGCGGGAGAAGCGCGCCAGGCGCCGCCGGAGCGGGGGCCCGCACCCAGCAGCGGCACCGGGATCTTCTCCGGGCGCCAGGCCGAGCGTCCGCTCGCCGGCGGCAACGAGCGCTCGCGCTGGGGCGGCGCACGCCCGCGCCGCGACCGCCAGGCGCCGCCGCCCCCGCGGCCGGCGGCAGCACCCTCCGACCGCGGGGAACGCGGCAACTGGTTCTCCGGTAGCGGACGCCGCGACCCCGACCGACCGATCAGCCCGTTCTGGACCGGTACCAACCAGCAGCGCCGAGCGGACCGCGATGTTCCGTTCTGGCTGCGCAACGACGACTAGGACAGGAGAAGGGGGCGCGATGGCATCCCCCGCATCGCGCCCCCTGAGCAGCGACCCCCTGACCGCGCGCCCCCGCACCATCCGCGCAGACCACGCAGCAGTGTGAGATCCCGGCGAGCGATAGCGAGCCGCAGCAGACACAGCAGACACAGCAGAGGAATAACGCGCGATGCCGAAGCCCCTCACCGAGCGCCAGCAGCGCTTCGTCTTTGGGTTCCTCGTGGCGGTGCTGGTGGCGTTCGGGCTCTACCTGAGCGTCGGCGGCGGGTTCGGCGGCGGGGACGAGCCCGCCGAGGAGAGGGAGGCGACCGCCCAGGAGAGCGGCGCCCCGCAGGAGCCGTCACCCATGCCCACGACCGCCACTGAGGACATGGACGTCCTCTCCTGGCTGCCGTTCCCCGAAGACGACATGAAGGCCGCTGCGGCCACCGCCCTGGCGTTCTCCGAGGCGTACGGAACGGTCGACTACACCAAGGAGCCGGAAGAGTACTTCTCCTCGATGGAGCAGTACGCCACCGCCCAGTACGCGAAGACGCTCGCGGAGAGCTCTGGCGCGGGGGCGTACTGGGAGGAGCGGGCCGCGGACGAGACCGTCACCGAGGGGCGGGCGAACGTGTCCAGCGTGCGCAGCTTCGATGACAGCTCGGTCGTGTTCGAGGTGAAGCTCCAGTCGATCGAGACGACGTCGGAGGGGTCGGGCGAAGACATCGGCGACTTCGCGGTGACCGTGCAGCGCAAGGGGAGCGGCTGGGAGGTCTACGACTTCCAGCCGGCGGACGCGGGCAACCTCGGCGGGGAGTGACCGGGCGAATGGGCAATGGGCACAGGGAGTCGGCGAGGAGGCGGACACCGTGATGATCCAGCAGGCGGGGCAGCACGGTCCCGGGCGGAGCCCCTGGGCGCTGCGTGCGGCGATTGCGGTGGGCGTGCTGATGATCGGCGCGCTCGTTCTCGTGATCGTGACACTGCCGTCCGCCGTGATGAACCCCGGCGCGGTCATGGCGGTCTCCTGCGTTCCCGGCGGTTCAGCGGGGGAGCAGCCGGAGAGCAGCTCGTATGCCGAGGACTCCATTCCGGGGAACTACCTGGAGCTGTACCGGGAGTGGGGCGAGAAGAAGGACGTCCCGTGGACGGTGCTCGCCGGCGTCGGGCAGATCGAGAGTAAGCACGGCCGGTGGGAGGGGCCGGGCATCACCGAGGGCCACAACGACTGGGGTGCGGCCGGCCCGATGCAGTTCGGCTCCCTCGACGGTTCGGCGGCCGGCAACAGCTGGGGCGGCGAGCCGGTGATGCCGACGGAGGACCGGCCGGAGCAGGGGTACGGGCAGGACGGCAACGAGGACGGCACCGTCAGCGTGTACGACCCGGAGGACGCGATCCCGGCGGCGGCGGACTATCTCATCGCCCACGGGGTGAAGGACGACGTGCGGGAAGCCCTCTACGGCTACAACCGTGCCTGGTGGTACGTCGATGACGTGCTGGAGTGGTCCGAGCGGTATGCCGACGGCGATTACGACGAAAGCGATTCGATCGAGCGGGAAGTCAACTGCAATGTGAACGAGGACGGGGACCCGATCGGCCGGGCCCCCGATGAGCAGTCGCAGGCAGTGGTGGACTGGGCGCTCGACCAGCGCGGAAAGTCGTACGTCTATGGCGCGACCGGGCCGGAAACGTTCGACTGCTCCGGGCTGACGATGGGGGCGTACGCGAGCATTGGCGTGACGATTCCGCGGATCTCGCAGGACCAGTGGAACTTCGGCCCCCGGGTGGAGCAGGGCGAGGAGCAGCCGGGGGACCTGGTGTTCTTCGACGTGTCCCGGTCGAATGAGCCGCCCGGCCCGGGGCACGTGGGAATGGTGATCGGCGACGGGCTCATGGTCGAGGCGTGGTGCACGGACTGCGGGCCGATCGCGACGCGCGAGTACGATGACCCGAGCCGCGCGGACATCCTGGGATTCACGCGGCCGCTGGAGGAGCCGAGCGTGAAGGCGCAGCTGGAGCAGTGAAGTTGAGGCGGATGGAGAGGGACGGATGCCGGAGTCGGCCACGGGAGAAGTGAAGGCATCACGGAAGCGTGGGCTTCACGGGTGGAAGGCCTTCCTGGCGGTGTTCGTCTCTGGAACGGCGGCCGCATTCCTCGTTTTTGGAATCATCGTCGGCGGCCTTCGGCTGGTCTTCGGAGGGCTCTTCTCAGGAACGGGGGATCAGCCGCAGACCCCGGGAGATGTACCCCAGCGAGAGCCGCGTCAGTCTATGGAGGTTGGCGCTCTGGACCTCTGCGGCGTTGCTGAGACGGACGTGATGGCGGGTAAAGGCGCCAATCCGCAAGGTGACGCGGGCGGCCCGGGGGATTCAGGGGAGAGCGAAGGAGCGGATGCTCCCGGGCGTACCGTCATCGACTCCTGCTCCTGGCAGTTCACGATCTCTGGGCATGGCCCGGCTGAGATGGAGTTTCAGTACTGGGCTTACGTGAACGATGGCGAATCTGAAGGGAAGGCGGAGAGCGCGGAGGCCAAGTATCGAGAGCAGCTGCAAGAAGTCAGCTCTCAAATGGCTGCGCCCATTGGTGAGGGTACTGCGGAGTACGCTATGTCTGACGCAGAGTACTTCATCGGCGAATCGCAAGTCGGTGGCGCCGAGTATTCTCTGGTCAGCCAAGTTAAAAGTGCGGTCTATGTAGCAACGATCTCCGAGTCCGCGGCGCCCGAGGATCCCATGCAATCTTACGAAACATCGATCAGGGCAGAATTCTCTACCCTGGACGCCGCTATCGGTACTGAGATCGAACGCAGGCTTCCTGACTAGCCATCTATTGGTTTTCCAGTCTCCACAGCGAGGAGCTGTACCCACTCACTGTAGGGAAGTTGAAGCGTCGTATTAGTGTTCTTCGAGTCGCGTACGAGGATTCTGTATCTGTCCGCAACTTCGACGCACTCTTGACCCTTGTCGGTGCTGTAGGAGCTCTTCTTCCACATGAGGATCAATTCTCCTTTGCGATGAATCCTTCAGACTTTTTTCGGAGGAACTCTATGGCCGCGTCCCCCGTCGTGCAAACTTGCCAAGTTCCTTCAAACGCATGGGAGTAATCATACACTTCGTCTTCCTCCTCAAGGAAGAGTCCGTGGTGGGCATTGTCGATGAAGACTGTTGAGTCCGCGTGCGCTCCTGGGAAGTCGAGAATCGCGAACTGCCCTGCCAGGGAGGTATGGACTCCCAAGGAATCCTTCGCAACTCCAACTTGGATCTCATTCCGCGATGCCGATCGGATGATGGCGAGAATCTGATCAGCCATAGTTAAGGTTGATCCGATCCGCTTGTTCAGGGCGGCCTCGTCCAGAATAACCCTGACGTCTGGTGGGCTCGGAGTGGACAGGATGAGCTTGCGGCTTGCTCTGGCCTCCAAGCGGCGTTCGATCTCTTCCTGGCTGGTGATGCGTCCAGACCTCATGATGGCTTCTGCGTAGTCATGCGTCTGTAGCAGGCCTGGTATAAGAAGCCCGCTGTAAAATCGGAGCGATGTTGCCTGTGCTTCGAGTTGGACATACGAGCCCGGTCCGAGGACGTCCGCATATTGGGACCACCATCCCTTGGCGCTCGCGGTCCTTGCCAATGCGATAAGAGCATCAATTCTGGCTGCATCGCTAACGCCGTAATAGGCGCAAAGCGATCTGAGGTCTTTTTCGCGTAGCCGCTTCCACTCTCCTCGCTCGATGCGGTGCACCTTGGTTCGGTGCCACCCCATGGCATCGGCGGCCTCGTAAGTTGTTCGCCCAGCGCTCTCGCGCAAGCTCTTGAGCTCGCTTGAAACTCGGCGATGACGGACGGTTTGGCTTGGAAGGTCGGACATGTATCTCCTTGGGTCTTAAGTCCGAGTCCGCAGAGGCTAGGCCACTCACTATTTAGTCATAAGTTTCTAGAGCTCGCCAAAAAATGCTCATGAGCATTTACTCTAAGCGTGTGTGGTTGGCCACCATCCGTAAGGCCAACCTTGAAACCCCTGGTGGTCTCTCATGTCCCTGTCCTCCCTGCCGGCTTCGCCCCTGCATCCGCTGACGCTCCTTGCGAAGGAGCTGGAGCTCCTGGGTCTGGGCGCGTCGGTGGACGTCTCCGTCTCGGTCGTCGACGCGTACCGCCTCGACGCCGACCCCGTCCGCGTCTTCCAGCGCGCGATCCTCCGGCCCGACCCGATCACGGCCCGCCCCTGGTGGTGGCTCCTCTGGCCGGGCGAGCGCTTCCGCACCGTCACGACCGACCCCGAACTCACCCGAATCCTCCCGGTCGAACAGACCGAAGACATGGCCCGCCGCATCCGGAACATCCTCCTCGTCCACGTCGCCCACGTCGACCAGTAGCCCCACCTACCCGCACAGCAGCGGTGGACCCCAACCAGCCCAGCCGGGCCCCGACGAGACGAACGCGACCAGCGCCCCACCGCCCCCGCGGCCCACCGGGCCGCCGCTCATCCCCGGCATCAAGGTCCGCCCTCAACGCCGAATACCCTCCTGGCCGCCCGCCCTCAGCTTGCCGGCCACCTTCGCCCCGATGGCTCCGCCTCAACCTCGAAGCCCCGCAGTCGGCCCCTTCAACTCGCCCGCCGTCGCGCCTGGGGCACCACAACCCAACCGCCCAACCAAGGAGGATTCCTTGAACGCCTTCCCACGCCACTCGACCAGACCCACCGGCCCGGTCCCGCACCGAGCCGCCGGCGCCGACCGCGGTCAGTTCGGACCATCCCCGCACCGAGCACGCGCCGCCGTCCACGGCGGTCACCTCTCGCCCAGCGTCCAGGAGAAGCTCTGCCGCCCCCACGGCGCCCGCTTCGCCCGCAGCCAGCCGACCCGCTCAACCCACGAGGCGTACCGCCCCCGCCGCTACGCCACCCCTCAGCCAGCCACCGCCCCACCCCGCTGGGGCCCACCATCCCCGAACGCCCGCGCGCCTCGCCCACCAACCCCGCGACCAACCCCAACCCCAAAGCCCCCAACCCGCCCCCGCCACCCCCACTCCGCCCTCCACGGCGCCACCGTCTTCACCACCGCGGAGCTGATCCCCTACACCCGCACCATCCTCACCGCCCTCTTCGTCCTCCACCTCCTCTTCAGCTGAACCCAGCAGACGAAAGCGGCCGCAAGCAGCAGGCCCCCCAGCTACCCCGAACCCCACCCAAACCACAAGCGCGGGCCCCGCACCACCCGGTGCAGGGCCCGCTCTCTCACTCTTAGCGCCATCCACACGAACGATTACGTGGAGCAGACGATCCAGACGGGTCCATTCCCGCGCCCGCGGGAGCCACTCGGGTGACATCTGCATGGAGATAAACAACGGATGGTCCATTCCCGCCTGCGCGGGAGTCACGGTGACCCCTACCCCTCCTACCCCTACAACTACGGTCCATTCCCCTCCCGCCTGCGCGGAGCCGAGATTACGCAACCGCGGCCTGGGAGGCCCTCGGCGGTCCATTCCCGCGTGCGCGGGAGCTATACCAGCCCTGTCGCGCTCGCGGTCGGAGCCTATGGTCCATTCCCGCCTCCGCGGGAGCCACCTGTGAAATAGCGGTGCCGCTCAAAGGGCCACCGGTCCATTCCCGCCTCCGCGGGAGTCACCGGTGCCCACGTCGATGGCGGCCGAGGCGGGGCGGTCCATTCCCGCATGCGCGGGAGTCGCACCGCGGCCCCCAACTTCACCGAAGCCCCCTGCGGTCCATTCCCGCCTGCGCAGGTCTTCGGCTTCGGAGAGGTCGTAGAGGCGGTCGATCAGAATCTCGCGCTCAGCTGGCCCCAGGCGTAGGATCATCTGCTGCGCGAGGGGCTCGAACCGGATCGGCATCGGACTGCGAGTCACCGTGCTCCTCGTCTCCGGTGCCGAACAGCTCGTGGAACTGGCGGCGGAAGTCGTCGCGGTCGTCGGCGGCGATGGTGACGGTGCCCTCCGGTGCGGGAGCGCCGGTCATCATCCGCCCGAATGAGGCGAACACGGCCTGGTCAAGCTCGGCGCGGTCGCTCTCTGACAGGCGCTCCAGGCTGCTCATGGCGGCCTCCTCGCAGTGGGTCCGCTCTCCAGCGTACGCACTCCCGCATCGCGGCGCACCAGTACGGAGTCGAACCTGGGCTCGCTAGGCAACACGGTCGGATATGGAAAACGCCCCCTCGGGGCGGGTCCTGTAGCTCTAGGGTCGCTTCATGACTGAAACGTGGTTCGGCCGGGACTTTCCGGTTCTACGTGCCGTCGTTCACTTGGTGGACACAGACATCTATGCCCAACCCTCGGACGTAGCGAAGATGACCGGTCTGGAACGCGGCGATGCTCTTGCCGCTATGCGGGCTCTTCAACACGGGGGGTATGTGGCCTTAGCGCCCACGTTTTCCGACTTGGAGTATGGCACTGTTGAAGGCGCCAGCGGGCGGGCACGCGAGTTGGTTGGCCACTGGCCGACGCCGAAGTCTCTGGCGGAGGAAATGGTTATCCTAATGGAGAAACAGGCCGAGACTGAAACTGACCCACACAAGCGGAAGCGCATCAAGTCCTTTGTGAAGGAGACTCGAAATGCCGGCCGCGAGGTCGCCGTGGACGTCCTCGCTTCAGTGATCAAGCAGCAGATGGGCGTCTAGACCTGTCCGCGGCCGGTGTGGTTGCTTACGGACAGTCAGTACGGGAGCGAATTCGCCATGTTCCAGCTCTCGGTAGCTAACGCCACCCGTGTTCTTCCGGCCGCGGTCGATGGCATCGTGCGCCTGCTCCAGGAGGTCGTCGTCGCTCCCTCGGAGAGGTAGGCGATCGCTTGTACCTCGCGGTCGCGCCCCTGCGCGAGAAGGGGGAGGCGGCCAAGACGGTGGCGCGGCGGCTGTCGAAACTGTCGGTGCTGTACCGCCGCCTCATGGTCACCGGCCACGCCACCACCAACCCCGCCGACCCGGCGCTGATCCCGCGCGGCCAGACCCGCACCGCCGAAACCCCCACCCGCTGGGTCCAGGGCAGCGACCTGCAGCCGGTCCTGGCGGCCGCCGACGAACGCGGCCCCGATGGCGCCTTGGCGGCCCCGCGCACCTGCGTGCTGATCCGCCTGCTCACCCTGTACGGGCTGCGCATCTCCGAGACGGTGTGGCTGCGCCGCGGCGACCTGACCGAAGGCGCCCACGGCGCCGAGCTGCGGGTGCGCGGCAAAGGCGCCACGGTCGATGTGGTCGACCTCGACCAGGACACCGTCGACGCCATCGAGGAATGGCTCGACGTCCGCGCCGCCCTGCTGCGGGACGCCGGCCTCGACCCGACCGACCCGGCGCTGCCGCTGCTCATCTCCCCGGCCGGCACCGCGGTGAGCCGCCAGGCCCTGACCGACGTCGTCACCCGCCTCACCGCCCGCGCGCTCGGCCGCCGCCTCACCCCCCACTCGCTGCGCAAGTCCACGGCGGTGGCGCTGCACCAGGGCGGGCACTCCGACCGCGACCTGCGCCGGTGGGGACGCTGGCGCACCCTGAACACCGTGTCGACCTACGTCGACGTCGCCGACGACGACGGCCACCCCGGCCTCCTCGCCGCCGCGGTGATCGCAACCGCCCGCCCGCAGGGCCGCCGCGCACCCGCAGGGAGACTGCGCCGCCGGGATAGGTGACGTCGCCCCTCCTGCCGAGCAGTGTTTTCGGCGATTCCCCACCGGCTCCGCGCACGGGGTAGCAGACTCGCTGCAGAAGGTACATGCGTTCGAATCTCGTGAAGCGCCGAGGGGCGACGCATGGACAAGCGCCTCGACCTGAGCAAGGAGCCCAGGTGAAGATCGCCCGCTGGAAGACCGCCCCACGCAAGACGCCGCGCCTGCACGCCACCCTCGACGGGATCAAGACCGGGTGCGGGGCGCTGATCCCCGAACACGCGACTCTGACCCGCGACACCGAGGAGTGGTTCCTGCACACCACCTGCTACAACTGCGCCTACCGGCTGTGGGACGCCGAAGCTGAGGCCGGCCACATCCGCCCGGCCAACAGCCGCGACTTCCCGCCCCGCAAGAAGTGCGAGCACGGGAGCGACCCGAGGACGTGCGCGGTTTGCACGCCTCCCAAGCCCGTGAACTGGCCGTGCCCCAACGGATGCGCCGAGCAGCAAGGGCATATGGGGTGGACCGTGCCGCCGTGTGCCGTCCTGCCGCCCAAGCTCCCACCCGGCCCCGACGGGACGTGCGTCGGACCGTGTCAGCCCATCGACACCGAGATCGAGCGGGCCAACAGGAACCTGCGCTTCGACTTCGCCGACCGCTACCACCTGTTCTGCTACCACTGCGGCAACGAGGTGGACTTCGGCGCGGGCTTGGAGGGCTGGTGTGGCTGAAGCGCACCAGGACCGGCGCGCGGGGCCGAACCGCTAGCCTCACCCCGGACATTCCTGGACCCGAGGAGAGCACGTGCGCACAACACCCCTGTCCGCGGCTGCGGCGGTCGCTGTGGCTGTGCTGGCGGTCGGCTGCTCCGACCCCGCAACCCCCGACGCACCGGACCCGGACTCCTCGACGTCGGGCACGCCGAGCGTTCCGGCGCCGCCGCGCTCGGCCACGACTGTGGAGATGGAGTCGCGGGGGACCGCGGGCACGCAGCGCTCCTCGGTGTGGTTCCGTATCGCCGCTGAGGCCGAACTGAGCCTGGGAGAGCCCTCCCAGCAGGGCACCGGCCACTGCTCTCTATCCCCGCGCGAGGGGGAGGCAGCGGTGCCGGTCACCCTGACTCTGACCCACCCCGGCGACGAGGACGCCGCCGACGCCGACGACGTGATCGCGGTCGACGACTGGCCCCTCGATTCAGCGGCCGCCGCGGTGGGCGGGGCCGGGCCGCTGATGTGGAGCGAGGACCGCGGTGACGAGTGCACCGAGGAACTGGACCTGGACGCGCTGACCGCGGAATGGGCGCCGCGCCAGCAGCGCACCGCCCTCGGCGAGGTCATCCTCCCCGCCGACCCACACGGCACCGGCGCCGGCGTTGAAGTGGACTTTGGCGGATCCGATCCGGAGCGCACCGAAGTCCGCGGCGATGTACCGGAGCCGCTGAGCGCGACCTACTGAGTCGCCAGGGCGCGACGGCTACCCCGCTCTCGCTTTCGGTAAGTGACCTTACCGAAAACGAGGATGCGGGAATCTGCGCCCCGACAGGGTGTCGGGGCGCATTCTCTCGGTGGCCACGGGGTCCATTCCCGCGTCCGCGGGAGTCACTCCTGGGCGCCCTCGACATCCCCGTCGAGGACGGTCCATTCCCGCCTGCGCGGGAGCCATCGTAGAGCAGAATCATCCCGCGGCGTATGACACAGGTCCATTCCCGCCTGCGCGGGAGCCACCAAGGGGCGACCTGCGATGATGTGCGACGTTATCCAGCTGATACTAGGCGCGGCCAGGTATCGGCCATATCGCGCGATAGGTTCGCGCGCTCTGCACTCTGAGCCGCTGTTGCGGCCCCCAGCTTCTTGGGAGTCGACGGATGATCGGCGCGCGTCCGTGCTGCTGACCGGTCGATCCTGCCTCCGCGCGAGTGACCAGGGCGTGTGTCGGCAGCGACTCCATCCAATCGGTCATTCCTGCCTGCGGGAGTCAAGACCGCCCATTCTCTCTAGCCGCCCCGCGGCCGGAATCATCTCGCTCCGGACGCCTCCAGGTGGCTCTCGAAGCGCCGCTCCGCCTCGTCGACGCGTTCGGCCAGTTCATCGGGAGCGCCGTTGGTGCGCCGCGTATCGTCGCGGAGGAATCCCAGCACGGATCGGAACCGCGCGATCTCGTCCGCTGCCGGACGCCGGGCGCGCTCAGCCCTGATGGCCGACGGGGCCGCTCCGGGCCGGCCCGTCGCCGGCCCCAGGTTGTTCGCGTAGAGCACGCGGCCGTCCCTGTTCAGCACATACAGCGCGTCGACTAGGCCCTGCGATTCCAGTTGCGCGGCGACGCCCGGCAGCGCGGCCGCGAACCCGTCGTGGTGCTCGACCGACATCCACCGCCCGTAACCGCGGACATCGCGCATCCCCTGGTAGCGCGCCAGCGTGCCGAGCAAGCTGTTGGCCTCATGGGTCGCCACATAGGCGACCACAACCCGGTAGCCGTGGTCGCGGAACCCCTGCGCCCACGCCGCCGCCCACTCCTCGCGGGCGAGCGGATGGCTGGCGATGACGTCGTAGCGCACAGGGCCCGCGCGCAGATGGTCGAGCGCGCGATCGTGAAAACCGTCGACGAGCGCGTCGGCAGCTGTGGAGTGTCCGCGCAACGGGTCGTCCCAGAAGATTCGGCGCGCGCCCGGGTGCAGGTGCGCGTTGCGGTCCCCGTCGTAGGACGCGGCCGGGGCGACCCGGGCGGCCGTGAGCGCGTTCTGCAGCCGCGTTTTGCCCGAGCCGGGCTGCCCGCCGAACAGCAGGGCCAGGGGAGGATGGCCACGGTCCTCGGCAATAGGGGAGACACCGCGCACCAGGTCGGCGAGGTATTCCTGCAGCGCCCCCTCCGACTCTTCGGCCCCCGCCGGGAGAGCGGCGTGGGCGGCAAGTTCGCCGCGCAGCCCGGGCAGGCGCTCGGCCGCGTCCGCCTCAGCCGTGGCCAGCTCCGCCTCCGACCAGTGCAGATAGTCGGCGGTCGCCGCGCGCAGGCCGGGGAGTTCGCTGGAGAGCTCGGTCCGCCGCTCCGCCGAGATGTCCGATCCGACCAGGTCGGACACCGCCCCGCGCAGGGCATTCACCCCCCATTCGACCCGCTCCCACCGGTCGTGCCGCTCCAACGGGACCGCCGCCAGCGCCCCCGCCGCCAGAACATCCTCCAGCGCATGCCGCTTACCCATAGAGTCACCTTCCCTTAGGTCTCCGGCCCGTGGTCACGCTCATCGCGTTCGGAAGGGCCTGGTCTTTCCGTCCCGCGCCTGCGTTCTTCCTCCGCGCGCTCGTGCCGGATGCGCTGGTCCGCAGCAGACCGCGTCCGCATGGCCGACTCCCGGTGCTCGGCGCGATCGGCACGGAGCCGTTCCGACGATCGCGCGATACGCTGCCTCGGATCCTCCTCCGGGACGGAACCGCCCGCAGGCTCGTCGCCGGCGCGAGCACGCGCGGGCTTGGGCGGCTCTGACGGGATGTCCTCCTGGCCGCCTCTGCGCGCGTCGACGTGGTTCTCAGTCGCCGCCTCGGAGGAGGGGCCAGGGGCAGGACGTGCGGGCGCTGTGTCCGAGCGCGGCGGTGCATCCGGGGCCGGGTGTGGGCCGGAGCCGTTGCCCGTGGAGGAGGGCGCCAGACGCTCACCGCCGCTTGAGGACCCGGAGTTCTCGGATTCGCTCTCGACACGCCGCCGCGGTAGAGGAACCTCTGGTGAAGCTTCGGTCCCGGAGCGGGCGCTCGGCTCTTTCCGGCCTTCCTCGCTGCGCAGCGCGTCCCCGATGGACAGCGGCTCTGCGTCGTGAGCGGGGGACGGGGCGGGGCGCTGCGCGTGTCGGAGTTCCGCCTGGTCGACGATGTGGGGGAGCTCTTCGGGCTTCCCGTTGCGGCGGAGCCGCTCGTCGCGCAGGTGCGCGACCTTCCGCTCGAAGTCCTCGCTCTCCTCGGGTGTGGGCGGCCGGTTCCGTTCGGCGAGGATCGCCTCGCGCGCGCCCAGCGGCGACCGCATCTCACCGGTTTCGGGGTCGCGGTGGTTCGCGTAGAGCACCCTGCCGTCGCGGTTCACCACGAAAAGAGAGTCGACGCGACCTTCGGATTCAAGGTGGTGCGCCACGTTGGGGATTGCGTCGTAGTACTCGTCGTGACTGCGGGGGTCGAGCCAGCGCCCATAGCCCTTGGAGTCCCGGTCGCGCTGGTAGCGGTCGACCACGCCGAGGAGGCTGTTCGCCTCGTGCGTCGTTACATAGGCGACGGACACGTGATAGCCGTGCTCCTTGAACCCGTCCACCCACGCGTCCGCCCACTCCTTGCGGCCCAGCGGGTGGCTTGCGATGACGTCGTACTTCTGCGGCCCGGCCCGCAGGTGGTCCATGCACCGCTGATGCAGGTCCTCCGGGAGCTGGTCCGACGCTATGCGGTGGCCGTGTTGGGGATTGCGGAGGGAGATGCGCGAGTGATTCGGATTGATTTTAGCGTTATCGTCGCCGTCATAGTGGACGAATTCTCTTGGAAGTTTCGAGCTGATTGAGTTCTGGGTTGAGCTCTTTCCCGCCCCGGGTTGACCTCCAATGATGATCGCCTGATTGGGCTCCGAGGTACTCACTGGAATATCTTCGGTGAGTTGTTGAATTCTCTCCCGTATCAGGTTCTCTTTCCGACTGGGATTTGACATCTCATTCCAGTCCGGGGTCGGGGGTGGAGAGAAGCTCGGCCTGGAGCGACCGGAGTCGAGCCCTCTGAGACTCGATCTCTATTCTGATATCTTCATTTGCCTTGGAGAGGATTGTCTTTTGCTTACGCGAAACCTCTCTCTTTTCCTCTTCGAGTTCCGATATGCGCTCGTCGCTCATGCCTTCGCTATGAATTAGTCCGTTCGTGCAGGAATAAATGCCCCAGAGGAGGCTCATCACCTCCTCGTGCAGTTCCCGTGTCTCCGCGTCCACGCTCGGCAATTGGCCGGCGCGGAGTGCGTCACCGACTGGGTCGTCGCGATCCTCGTTCGCTTTGTCCATCCTCATCCCTTTCGTTCTTCACCTGTCCGGCCCCGGCCACTGGCCGACCCCGGCCATTACAAGCGCCAGTCCCAGACGATCTCGCCCTCTTCGGAGCGGACGTGGCCGCCGATGTCGAACTCCACCTCCTCGGTCTGCACCCGGGGGCCGCGGGCCTCGTCGGCGAAGGTCACGGTGGCCTCGGCCAGGCCCGGTTCGGTGCCGTGCACGCTGATCGGGGAACCGTGCATGGCCTGCTCGCTCGCGCGTTCCAGGGTGAACTCCGGCTGTTCGACGAGTTCCCAGGTGATCGACTCCACCTCACGGTAGGTCTCGGAGTTGGGGTGCACCGAGAACGGGCAGCCCGGCCGAGAGCCCTCCTCCATCGCGGCGCAGTCGTCGATGTGGGCGTCGATCTGCTCGCCGGTCTTCTCCGCGACCTCCGGAAGGATCTCGTAGTCCGGCTCCGGCGCCAGCTCCAACGGGTCCTGCGCGGTGTGATCGGTAGTGACGGCGGCCTCGCTCACCTGCGGATCGTCCACGAAGAGCGGCTCGGCGTGGCGGGCAGAGACGCGGTAGACGCCCGGGAGCAGCGCCATCGGCTCCCTCAGACGCGGCATGCTGAAGGGGCCGAAATCCTGCGGAGGCGCTGCGGCCACGCTCACCTCGCAGTCGTCTTCCGGAGCCAGCCGGACGCGCCCGAGCAGGGCATCCGCCGCGTTTTCGTGGAGCCGCCACGGGCGCACCACGCCCGTCGGCTCGCGCTCCGTCGCCAGCTGCACGGTGTACTCCTCGCCCTCCACCGTGTACTCCACCTCGACGAGGACCGTGTCGGCCTCATCGGCGTCGAGGCTGCTGCCGCCCGCGTTGGGTTGCTCCCAGCCGGTAATCCGCAGGTCCGCGGGCGGCGCGTATCCGCTTTCCAGGTCCTCCCCGGAGATCGACGGACGCGGCTCGGCGTCCTCGCCCAGCAGCAGCACGACAGCGCCGTAGTCGCCCGCCTCCCACGCCGCGATCAGCTCCTGCACCGGTGCTTCCGGTGAGTGGCGGGCTTCGGAGATGCTGCGGATGCCCTGCGTGGCGACCGTGCTCACCGCAAGCAGGGCGACCACCGCCCCCGCGATCACCATGCCGCGCTTCCTGCGTCGGAAGAGCCCCGCGAGATCCGGATCCTTCTCGTGCCCGCCGGCGCCCAGCGCCCCATCCGCGCCCCGTTCCGGAAGCGCGGTTCCGCAGGCGCGGCAGAAGCGGGACTCCGCGCGCGCGGCTTCCGACCCGCACTCGGGGCAGACGGCCGCCGTCGGCCCGGGCGTCATGTCGGCTCCCTCGTGTGCCCGCTGACCTCCCGATAAGCGGGGATCAGTCCCGCCGGCCGGGTCTCGACATGCAGCGGCGGCTCCGAGCGCCACCACAGCCAGGCATGGTGCGGCGGCATCTGCTGGATCACGTCGACCGGCATCACCGGGCGGTAGGAGCCGCCGATCGAGACCGAGCCGTCCATGGTGTCGGACACCGACCCCGCCCGCGGGTTCCACCCGTCCCCCGGGGCGGATCCGGGACCCGCCGGCGGCAGCCAGCCGGAACCGCCCAGGGTGACTTCCGGGACGCGCGTCTCCCCGGACCACGAGGAGATGTTGCGCAGGTCGGCGTCGTTGGAGACCCCGCCGTAGATCAGCTTTGCGGTGGTCGCGGTGAGAATGGCCTGCTGGGCGTCGGCGCCGAACCGGGACCGCAGCTGCGCGAGGGACTGGGTTGCCCACAGCGTGATGATCCCGCGCCCGCCGCCCTCGGACACCAGGCTCGGCAGGCTCTCCAGCGGGGCGATGTTGGCGACCTCGTCGAGTGCGAGGAGGAGCGGGGGCGTGAGCCGCCCGCCCTGAGCCGCGGCGACTTCGGCGGCGCGCTGGGCCAGCGAGTCGACCAGCCCGACAATCAGTGGCGCGACCACAGTCTGGTAGTGGCTGGGCCCCACGATGAACAGCGTGGACGAGGTCGCGAGGAACGCGTCCAAGTCGAGTTCGTCGGCGGAGCACGACTCCAGCACGGTCGGCTCGGCCGTAGCCTCCAAGCAGTTGCGGGCCACTGAGTAGAACGTCCCGCGCTCCCGCTCGCCCAGCCCGGCAACCGCCTCCAGGTCCTCCGCCCAGCCCAGCGCCGCCTCCGCGTCGGCGTGGGCGCGGATGAGCTGCGCCGGGCGGCGTACCTCCTGCCGCGACAGCCACAGGCGCACCTCGGACAGGGGTGCCCGGGTCAGCGCCGCCGCGTGGAACAAGCCGCGGAGGACGGCGGCGGCGCCGGCGCGCCAGTGGTCGCCGTCGCGCATGCCCCGGCCGGCCACTTCGGTCATGGCCTGGACGCGTCGGTAGCAGACCGCCGGCGACGCGCACCCGGCAAGCGGCGACCAGCGCAGCGACCGCACCCCCTCGGTGCCGAAGGGGTCGTAGACGAAGACGCGGCCGCCGCGGTCGCCGGCGATCCGGCGGCGCCAGTCCGCGCAGAAGTCGAGGATGTCCCCGCGCGTGGACGTCGACACCACTGGCCCGGCCCAGTACAGCAGGGCCGGGATGATCACACCGCTGGTCTTGCCGTAGCGCGGCGGCCCCACCACGCCGACCGAGTCGGCCGGGTGGGACCACACGCGCTTCCACTCGTCCTCTGGATCGACGCCGAGGAACACCCGGTTCTCCGGCCGGAGACGGTGCGGGGGAAGCGGGGGGAAGCCGAGGTCGGCGGCGGTCATCGGATCAGTCCTTCGGAGGTCCGGTGCGGGGCGGAACTGCACTGGGCCGGGAGAAGACAGGCCGCGCGTCGGCGGCCAGCGGGTAGTCGCGGCCGGGCTCCTCCAGGCGTTCTAGGCGCAGCTCGGCAGGGGGATGAGTGCTCAGGACTGCGGCGTCCCACCCGGACCGGACGCCGTCGAACCCCTGGAGGAGCGACAGGGCGCGGTGCAGGTCGGGGCCGAATCCCGCGTCGCGCGCCATCGAGTCGGCCGCGAACTCGCTGCGCCGCCAATCAGCCGCCTGCAGGGGCATCACGATGCGGCGGACGGTCAGCGTCACCGACCAGGTCAGTGCGGCGATCAGGAACTGCAGGGGCCGCCACCGGGCGCGGCGCTCGGCGGCCGCCGCGAGGTTGTAGACGGCGACCAGCGGCAGGCCGACCCCCTTGCCCCAGGCCAGGGCCACGGCGTCGCCGCGCCTGACGTGCGCGACCTCGTGGGCGATAACGGCTGCCAGTGCGGGGCGGTCCCCGCCAAGGTGTTCCACTAGTCCGCGGTTGACGATCACGTGCCGCATTCCCGCGTAGGCGTTCGGCCGCCGGTCGTCGTCGATCAGCAGGGCAGGTGCCGTCGACGCCCCCATACGCCGGGCGGCATCCTCGACCAGAGGTCCGAGCAGGCGCATCTCGCGGCGGCTGGGGCGGCGGGGCCCGGTCTGGCCCAGCCGCCAGCCCTCCGTCGCGGAGAGGAAGGCGGTCGTGGCCGCCGCGACACCGACCGCGGTGGCCACCTGGCCGGCGACGAACGCGTACGGCCAGGTGGGGTCCGCGTCGTGGAGCGTCTGAAACAGTCCGGCCACCGCCATGAAGGTGAACACCGCGGCGCCCTGGAGGGCTCCCAGGATCGCGCCCACTACACCCCCGAGCTGGAACGCGGCGCTGGGCAGCAGGTCGGCGGCGTCGATGGGCAGTGGCAGGACGAACCGCAGGAAGACGTCAACGCGGGAAAGCAGGCCGGCCCCAGCATCGGTGCCCGCCCCGATTCCGCTGATGGCGCCGAGGATGGCGCCCAACGCCGCCATCAGAAGGGCAAAGGGCACGTTGAACCATGCGCAGACGAGAGCGGTGAGGTTGCCCGCCAGGTGGCGGGTGAGCCAGGACAGCGAGCGCGGGCCGCGGACCCGCTGGGCTGGCGCGGCGCGGGAAGGAGGCGCTTCGCGGTGCGTCGCGGTGCCGCAGGAGGGACAGGCCCCGCCGTCGATGCGCGCTCCGCACAGGTCGCAGAACACGGCATCAGCTCCGGGGCGGGGGCGGACAGGGCGAGCTGTCGGGGTCGGATCCCTCTGAGGGAAGCTGTGTTCGGATCCCCTCGCTGTCGAAGGGCGGCGGGGCCGCCGCAGCGTCGTCGTGCCGGTTGCCGGTGCACCGGCTGAGCATGCGCTCGACCCGCTCGACCGATCGGGGCACGTCGACCGTCCGGACGGTCAGGGCGCGGTGGGCGGAACCGTGCGGGCCGTGCGCGGCCCGCCATTCCGCGCGGAGGTCGAGGAGTTCCTGGACGAGGTGGGGGTGCCGGTACCAGCAGGGCAGCAGCAGGCCGTCGGTGCCCGGCGCTCCAGCGAGGTCGACGGTGACCCAGCGGTGGACCGACTCCAGCGCCGCGACGCGCTCCCGGGTGTCCAGCCGGTCCCAGGCCACGCTGGTGGGATAGGCCGGCGACGGCACCGTGTCCGGAGCCGCGGCGGATGCGCCCTCGGCCAGGAGAGTTTCCAGGGCCAGCACGCGGTCCCGGAGTGACACCACTTCTTCCAAAAGCAAAGCGAGCGTTTCGTCGTCCACCGGAGGATCCTGCGCTGATGCTCGCTTCATGTCAATAATGCCGAAAGAGCTCCAAGCGAGAGGGCTGGAAGCGTCCCCGGAAATCTGTTAGGGGGCAGCTCCGCGCTTGTCGACGACGCCCCGGGCGCCAGCGGACCATTGGCGCCTGCGCGAGCAGAGACTTTTGACCTTCAGTGAAGTAGCGGGAATGCGCTTCAGTGAAGCCGAATAGCAGTCAACGCACCCGCAACCACCCGCCCCCACCCGCCGCCGTCGCCCGCACGCAGCGCCCGGACGGCCCATTCCCGCATGCGCGGGAGTCGCCGCCACCTCCGCGCCGGCGCGCGCGGCGGCCTCGGTCCATTCCCGCCTGCGCGGGAGTCACGCAGAACAGATGGGGGGCGACCGCGGCCGCGCCGGGCCATTCCCGCGTGCGCGGGAGTCACAAGAGCCGACCTGCGATAACGCGTGGCGTTGCCAGAATGATACAAGGGTTGACCACATAGTGGCCACATCCTCCATCGGCCAGTATCCGGCGGGTACCACCCGCCGAGACAGCTTCGTGGAGTAGGGCAAGAGCTGGTGGGCTTCCTCGCGGCCGGCGGGCCGCTCCCGCGATTGCGGGGCCTGCCCTCTTTGAACTGCAGCGCTTCTCTGTGAAGCAGTACTTCGACCACCGCCTGCCCTCTCACCGATTGCCGGCAGGCTACGTCGCCTCACCGGCCTCCGCCACGCCTTACCGAACGCCGCCCCACGCGCCCGCTTCCCGCGCGCCCGCGGGAGTCACACACAGGGAGGCGCGCAGAGGCGGGACCTCTGTCGCTCCGTTCCCGTGCGCGCTGGGGCAGGCGGCATCGCTGAGCACCATCGACACGCGGCTGGGCCCAGCCCCGCCTACGCGGGAGCCGCAAGAACTTTCGCGAACTTCACGGCCGCGAGAAGGCCCCCAAATCAAGAGCGGAGACCATCCCCAGCACCGCCAGGCTGTCCGTCGAGATCAACAGCGAGCGCGTCCGCAGTACCGTCATGGTTGCGATCGAAGAGGCCGCCGACAGCGGCCGGGGCATCTCCGGCGACGTGTTGACCCTCGCCATGCTCGGCGAGGCGGCGCCGGCCGGCGCCAGCGGAACCTGATCGCACCTCGACGCACCGAGTGCCCGATCGCGGACTGGGCTTGCCGCGGGGGCACGCATGGAGGGAGCGCATGCTTCGCCCTCGCGGCCGTCTCTCCATTGCCCGCGCCATTATCGGGTGAATATTCCTGGTTGAGCATTTCGGCGGAATTTGAGATGACCCCTGAAGCACGGTGGGCGTGTTTGCTATGGCCGCGAGGGCGCTCCTTCTATGCTCGACGAGCCACCGTCAGGATCTGAAGAATGGCCGGTAAGGCTGCCTTTCCTGCCGGATTCCGGGATCCGATTCGAGTGGGTTGTCCGGACGCCTCGGACTCGGTTTCGTGCCGCGCCTCGACAAGGAGGAAGCCGTGCTTCTTGCCCTGCATGAGCAGGAGAGGCTCATGATCTACACCGCCAGCAGATTGGCGTGGGAACGGCGGGGGAGGGGCCTGCGGCTGAACCTGCCCGAGGCGACGGCCGTCATCTCCTCGGCGCTCTACGAAGGGGCCCGCGACGGCCGCTCGGTGGCCGACCTGATGGAGTACGGCCGCACAGTGCTGACCCGTGAAGATGTGCAGGACGGGGTGCCGGAGATGCTGGCCCAGGTCCAGATCGAGGCCACCTTCCCCGATGGCACGAAGCTCGTGACCGTCACGGGGCCGATCCCATGAGCGACGAAGACCAGAGCCGCCAGCACCCCTCCCACCCGCCGGGCAGCGACTCCCCAGGAGAGGACGCCGCGGAGAGCGGGGGCTTCGATTCGGGTACCGACCGCGTCCGGTCCTCGGGAGCCTCCGGCCCCTCGGAGCCGCGCCGCCCCGGTATGGGCATGCGCCAGTCGCCGCTGGCCGAGGATGCCGATGCCGACGCCGGCGAAGCCGAGGTCGGCATCATCCCGGGCGAGATGCTGCTCCTCGATGACCCGGTGGCCATCAACCAGGGCCTGGAGGTCACCGCGATCCGGGTCTCGAACACCTCCGACCGCCCGGTTCAGGTCGGGAGCCACTACCACTTCGCCGAAGTCAACCCCGCCCTCGACTTCGACCGCGACGCGGCCTGGGGGCGCAGGCTGAACGTGCTCTCCGGCGGTGCGCTGCGCTTCGAGCCGGGCGCCGTCGTCGAAGTGGAGCTGGTTCCGATCCGGGGGCGCCGGATCGTTCCGGGCCTGCGAGCTCAGTGCGGAGGAGCGCTGGATGGCTGAGATTGCACGCTCCGAGTACGTGTCGTCCTACGGGCCGACCGCCGGAGACCGGATACGCCTGGCCGACACCAACCTGCTCATCGAGATCGAGGAGGACCGCTGCGCAGGCGGCGATGAGGCCGTCTTCGGCGGCGGGAAATCCATTCGCGAATCGATGGGGCAGTCCACTGCCACCCGCGCGGAAGGCACCCCGGACCTCGTCATCACCGGCGCGGTGATCCTGGACCACTGGGGCGTCGTCAAGGCCGATGTCGGCGTCCGGGACGGCCGGATCTGCGGGATCGGCAAGGCCGGCAACCCGGACACCATGGACGGCATCGACCCGGACCTGGTGATCGGCCCCTCGACCGAGATCATGTCCGGCAACGGCATGATCATGACGGCCGGCGCCATCGACACCCACGTCCACTTCGTGGGGCCGGACATGTTCCGCATGGCGATCCAGACCGGCACCACCACGGTGGTCGGCGGCGGCACAGGCCCCTTCGAAGGGTCCAAGGCGACGCTGGCGACGCCGGGCGCCTGGTGGCTGCACCGCATTTTCGAAGCCATGGACCCGTGGCCGGTGAACTACCTGATGCTCGCCCGCGGAAACACCGTCTCCCAAGACGCACTCTGGGAGCAGATCCGGGCCGGCGCGGGCGGGCTGAAAGTCCACGAGGACTGGGGCGCCACCCCGGCGGTCATCGACGCTGCCCTGCGCGCCGCCGACGACTCCGGGGTGCAGGTCGCCGTCCACTCCGACACTCTCAACGAGGCCGGGTTCGTCGAGGACCTGATGCGCGCGGTCGCCGGCCGGACATTCCACTCGTACCACACCGAGGGAGCCGGAGGCGGGCACGCTCCGGACATCATCCGGATCGCCGGCGACGCCAACGTGCTGCCCGCATCGACCAACCCGACGCGCCCCTTCACGGTCAACACCGTCGACGAGCACCTCGACATGGTCATGGTGGCCCACCATCTGAACCCGCAGGTGCCCAACGACCTGGCCTTCGCGGAGTCCCGCGTGCGGGCCGGCACCATCGCCGCCGAGGACGTCCTGCAGGACATCGGCGCCCTGTCGATCGTCTCCTCCGACGCCAACGCGATGGGCCGCATCGGGGAGGTCGTCTCCCGCACCTGGCAGACCGCCCACCGCATGAAGGAGCTGCGCGGGTCCATGCCCGGCGACGGCCACGCGGACAACCACCGGGCGCGGCGCTACGTCGCCAAGTACACGATCTGCCCGGCGGTGGCGCACGGCCTGGAGCCGCATATCGGCTCCGTCGAGGTCGGCAAGATGGCCGACGTGGTGCTGTGGCAGCCGGCGACGTTCGGCGTGCGGCCGCAGACGGTCATCAAGGGCGGCATGGCGGCCTCGGCCGCACTGGGCGATCCCAACGGATCCATCCCCACCCCGCAGCCGGTGATGCCGCGTCCCGGTTTCAACGATCACACCCGCGCGGCGGCGTCGACGTCGGTGGCGTTCGTGTCCCAGGCCGCTCTGGACGCCGGCTTGCCGGACAAGCTCGACGTCAGGCGCGAGATGGTCGCCGTGGAGTCCGTCCGCGGCCGCACGAAGGCGGACATGCCGGAGAACGCCGCACTGCCGGAGATCTCGGTGAACCCGAACACCTACGGGGTGACTGTCGACGGAGAGCTCATCGAGCACCAGCCGGCCACCGAGGTCCCGATGGGCCAGCGCTACTACCTGTTCTGATCCGATGCCGGCAGCGAGGAGGGACGGAGACCAGCACGGGATGGCACACGGGGGCGCGGGGCTGCTGCTGCTCGCCGACGGGCGCCTGCCCGCCGGCGGGTACGCCCATTCCGGTGGGCTCGAGTCGGCCGTCTTCACCGGCAGGGTCCGCGACACAGCGGACCTGGCACGCTTCCTCGCCGGGCGGGTGGCGACGACCGGAGCGGTGAACGCCGCCTTCGCCGCGGCCGCCTGTGCGGCCCTCCGCCGGAGCACGGCGCCCGGGGCGGACTCCGGAGATGAGCGGCAGGCCCTGCAACGGCTGGCGGTGCTCGACGCGGAACTGGACGCCCGCACCCCTTCACCGGCGCTGCGGAAGGTCTCCCACACCCTGGGCCGCCAGCTGCTGCGCGCCCTGAAGGCAGTGAGCCCGCACCCGCTGCAGCAGCGGATGCCGCCGGCGGCACACCATCCGCTGGCCTTCGGGGCCGGCGCCGCGATGCTGGGCCTCGCCCCGGTCGACGCCGCCCGGGGCCTACTCCACGAGACCGTCTCCGGCCCCGCGTCGGCGGTGGTGAAGCTGATGCGCGCGGACCCGTTCGACGCCTATCGGGTCATCACCGAGCTGCGCGGCACCCTCGACGCGGCCGCCGAAGACGCCGCCGGCCGGGCCTGGGACGACCCGGAGGACCTGCCGTCCTGCAGCGCTCCGCAGTCGGACTACCTGGCGGAAGTCCACGAGACCCTGGAGACAAGGCTCTTTGCGTCCTGACACGCCCGCTCCTCCGCAAGGCCTGCGGACGGCGACGGCATCGCCGTCATGGATGTCCGCTTCAGCGGCGCTGACCTGCGAACTCGACGGGCGCGGCGCCAACAGGCTGGTCCGGATGCGGTCGGAGGGCCAGCTGGTGCTGCGGCCCACCCACGCGAAGGGCTTCGAACCCTGGGCCCATCGCCGGCCCGGCGTCGCCCGGGTCTCCCTGTCCGCCGGCACGGCCGGCCCGCTGGGCGGCGACCGGCTGCACCTCGACGTCACCGTCGGCGACGGTGCCTCGCTGGTGCTCAACGAGATCTCCGCGACCCTGGCGCTGCCGGGGACGACCGGGCACCCGTCGCTGATGTCGATCCGCGTTCGGGTCGGCGAAGGGGGCAGCTTCATCTGGCTCCCGGAGCCGGTGATCGCCGCTCGCGACTGCGATCACCGGCAGGAGGTGCGCGTGCGGATGGCCGAGAGCGCGCGCTTCCTCCTGCGGGACGAGCTCATCCTGGGGCGGCACCGCGAACGGCCGGGCACCATCTCCCAGCGGGTGCGGGTCACCCGCGGGGGCGTCGCCCTCTACGACCAGGAGCTGCGTCTCGGCGCGGGGCACGTCGGCTGGGGCAGCCCTGCGGTGGCCGGCGGGGCCAAATGCGTGGGCAGCACCCTGGTCGTGGACCCGGGCAGCGCCATCGGCGCAGGCGCTGCGGCGGGGACGCGCTCCGAGGTCGTCGACGGCTCCACGGTGATCATGGGGATCGCCCCCGATGCGGTCCAGATCAGCTCGCTGGGAGAGGACAACCTCGCCGTCCGCCGCTCCACCTCGGACGCCCTGGGGCTGCTGGGGCCGCCCTGGGCCCCGGCCTGAGGGGCGGCCCGCGCGGAAGCAGGTCACCAGGGCGGAACGCCGTCATTCATTGCAGACAGGAGCACGATGGGTACCGACAGCACAACCGGTAGCAAGAACGGCGCCGAGGCGTCCAGGTCGTTGCGCCTGGGCGTGGCTGGGCCGGTCGGGACGGGCAAGAGCTCGGTGATCGCCACGCTGTGCCGGGCGCTGTCCGAGGAGATGCGCATCGGGGTCGTCACCAACGACATCTACACCGACGAGGACGCACGCTTCCTCAAAGCCGAGGGGGTGCTGCCGGAGCAGCGGATCCGCGCCGTCGAAACGGGAGCCTGCCCGCACACCGCCATCCGCGACGACGTCACCATGAACCTGCTCGCCGTCGAGGACATGGAACGCGACTTCGACCCGCTGGACATGGTCCTGGTCGAGTCCGGCGGCGACAACCTCACCGCGACATTCTCACCATCGCTCGTCGATGCGCAGCTCTTCGTCCTCGATGTGGCCGGCGGCGGAGACGTGGCGCGCAAGGGAGGCCCCGGGATCGGGCGTGCGGACCTGCTGATCGTCAACAAGTTCGACCTGGCCGGCCACGTCGACGTCGATGTCCCCGCAGATGGTCGAGGAGGCCACGCGCGCCCGGAAGGGCGCCCCGGTTCTGGCGCTCTCGAAGAAGGACGGTGACTCCGTCAAGCAACTGTCCGAGTGGGTGCGCGGCCTCCACCACCGGCACCTCTCCGGCGCCCACGTTCCCACTGACCCGGGCCCCATGGCCCCGCACTTCCACGCAGACAACAAGGGCGGTCACTTCCACAGCCACACCTAGACCGCCGGGACCACCTCAGCAGGGCAGCACGGCGCCGTTCTGAGATGCGCTCCCTGCCTGCGCGGGGCTCACGGGTCGGAGGCGGAGTCCGCAGTCGGAAAGCCCCACTCCACCAGCTTTGCGGGGCCCCGTGCCAGATCCCAGGCGTTCTACGGACTGGGTGAATCTGCTCGGAACGGCGCGGTTGAGAGTCTGGCGGGGAACAGGGATCGCGCCAGTGTCACTCCTGGATGGGGACTCCGTCGAGCGTGCCGAAATCGCCGGCGACGAAGGATAGTTCGGTGGTCTCCTCGGGCGGAGCCGGCAGATAGAGGTAGCCGTAGTTGGTGGAGCCGGCCTCGAGTCCGGCCGGCCAGACCCGCGAGCCGACCCGGTGCACGTAGGAGGTGTCAGAGCCGTCGAACACCTGGGGGTAGACGGTCCCAGACTGCGGATCGAGGGCACTGAAGGTGAAGCTGTCGGAGGTTCCGAAGGGGTTGACGGTGGTGGGCAGCGCGTCGCCTTCGTGTGTTGCCGCGAACCGGCCCACGATGAACGCGCCGTCCCGGTAGAACGGGTAGACCTCTAGCTTCCACTGGTGTTCCCGGTCCTCGCCGTAGAAGTAGTCCTGTTCGCCGGTGAGAGTGCCGACGGGGTCTTCAGCGGCGGCGTCTCGGAACTGGGCGGGAGGCGCGGCGTCAGCGGGGTCGATCTCCAGGGTCTCTTGAGACGTTTCGGCATCCTCGGACTCGACCGCTTCGGCGTCCTCCTTGAAGGCGTAGGAGATGTCCACCCGCCGGTTCTGCGACCGGGCCCAGGAGTCGTCGTCGCCGCCCTCCGG
>NZ_BAAGXT010000029.1:0-74888 GCF_054779695.1 Nocardiopsis coralliicola
CGGCAGGGCCGCCGGTGCGTTCCGGGCCGGGCGCCGCCGGTCCCCGATCCGATCCGGAGACCCGCTGCGGCCCCGCGCCGGCCGGGACGCGTGCGGGGCGGGCCGCGCGGCGGCGGGGCCGGGAGCCGCGCACGGCCCAGCCGTTCCCCGGGGCGCCCCGATGGCCGATGCCCTCCGCCACCGCCCCGGCGCCTCGCCGGCGTCCTGCTCGTGCCGGTGCTGCCCTGACTGCCCGGTGCCTCCTTCGCCGAGCTGCTCGCGGGGACGGCGCGGCTGCCCCTCACTCCGGCCGGAACGGTGCTGCCGGTCCCCGGTGTCACCGCCGGTGCGGTTCTGATCGGCGCTGCCGGCGTACCGCGCGTGCCGCCGCGCGCGTCGCCGACCCCGGCGGCCGTGTTCCCGGCCTGCGCGGCCGCCCTGCTCGCCGCGATACGGCGATGAACAGGCCGCTCCTCGGCGCGAGGCCGGCCTTCTACGGCGGTCGATCGCTCCGGGCTTCTATCTCCCGGCCGGCGGCCTGCTCCTCAGCTGAATCCGGCTGCGGGGCGCGGGCGCCGTCCGCCCACCGCCCGCACCGCCGGTCACGGGGTCGGGGACAGCGGCATGCCGTACAGGCGCAGCCGGTACCGGAGGCTGCGGCCGGAGAAGACCAGGACGGGGTCGTCGGAGCCGTCGAGCGGCATGAGGCCGTCCGGTCCGGTGACCCCGAGCGCCCGCGCGCTCGCCCCGAGCAGCCGGGCCATGGCGCGGCCGTCGACGTCGGCGGCGTCGACGGCGCGGGTGTGGAAGGGGACCGGGTCCTCGGGGTCGTGCTCCAGCTCCGCGGGCTCCTCCGCCGCGCTGACCCACCCCAGGCCGCCCACCCCGGCGGCCTCCAGCTCGGCGCGCTCGGCCGCATAGGGGAAGATCGCCATCTCGAACCGGCGGCCCGCCATGATGCTGAACAGCATCGGGCTGTCCCGGGGCAGGCGGCCGTACATTCCGAGCTGGAAGTCGTGGCCGAGGGCCGGCGCCGCAGCCGCCACCGACTCCAGCAGCGCACCCGCGGAGCGCTCCCACTCGTCCCAGTCGGAGTCGGGGATGCGCCCGCCCGGCGTGTACTGGCCGATGTTCTCCTCCACGAGCGCGTCGCCGAGGAACCCCTCCGGCATCCCGTTCTCGGTCGCCCAGGTGAAGTGCCCCTCGGTCCAGTCGGTCTCGTGCAGGACGAGTTCCAGGCCGCCGCAGACGGGGCGCAGCGTCAGGCTGGACCCGGGCCGCCGCCAGCGCACGAAATAGGGGGCGTACTCGCCGGCGCAGCAGAGCGCGTCGGCCCAGTCGCTGCCGCCGCCGAACACCGACGGCGGCCGGTCCAGCGCCTCGGTGACCGTGCGCGCCGCAGCCGCGAAGCGGTCAGCGCCGTCGCCGCGGAACACCGCGACCGGGACGTGCAGCGAGAAGTAGCCGCCGCTCTTCTCCCCGCGGGGCACCCGCGACAGCGGCAGGAGCAGCGGGCTGCCCGCGGCCGGGGCCGGAACGGGGCCGGCCGCGGGCGCGGGCGCGCCGGTCTGCAGGGCCACGGCGCCGTCCTCGCCGTCCTCGCCCCACGTCCAGCCGAGCGCCCGCACCAGCGAGCGGAGCTCCTCCTCGCGCCATCGGCCCGTGTCGGCGGAGTCGAGCAGCCGCGCCAGCCGGCCGAGCTCGGGCGGGGTGAGGAAGGTGTCGGTCACTGCGGGAGCCTTTCCTGCGGTCGGTTGGGGCGCGCCCGCGAGGGCGGTGCGGCCCGGGGCGGGAGGGGGTCAGCCCGGACCGGGCCGGCCCGGCTGCCGGTCGGACGCGGCGAGGATGCGCTGCACGTGGGCGCGCCACGCCTGGGCGGTGGCGTGCTCGCCGAGCTGCTCTGCGGTGCGGACCAGCGCCTGCGCGGCGCCCGCGTGGTCCTGCCGGGCGGCCGCGTCGTAGTGGTTGATGGCCTCCTGCAGGCGGCCGTCCCCGGCCAGCAGCTCGGCCAGGGCGAACGCGGCATCCGGGTCGCCGGCCTGCGCGGCGATCCCGAACAGCTCGGCGGCCTCGGCGCGGTCCTGCCCGGCCAGCGCCTCGCGGCCGAGTCGCAGCGCTGCCCTCGCGTCGCCCTGCTCGGCGGCCTCGCGCAGCGCCCGGTGCTGCTCGCCGCGCCACCGGGCGAGCCGTCCGCGGTCGTCGACGGGCTCGGAGAGCATCCGGACCAGGGCGTCCACCGCTCCCTCGAAACCGCCCTCGGCCGCCTTCTCCATCCAGTCCAGCGCCGCGGCGCGGTCCCCGCCGGCCTGCAGCGCCCGCGCCAGGTTGACGGCGCCCGCGAGGCTGCCGCCGTTGGCCGCGCGCCGCACCCAGCGGTCGGACTCCTCCCGGTCACCGCGGGAATCCAGCGCCCGGGCGTACTCGTTCATCGCGTCGGCGTGGCCGCGGTGTGCGGCGCGGTCGAACCACTCGGTGCTCTCGTCCGTGCGCTGCTGCTCCGCCAGCATCTGGCCGAGCAGGAACATGGCGTGCGGACCGTCCTGCTCCGCGGCATCGCGCAGGCACTGCTCGGCCGCTGCAGCGCGGCCGTCCGCGGTGAGAACGGCGGCGAGGAGGCGCAGGCCGTTCTCCGAACCGGCCTCGGCTGCGGTGCGCGCCTCCTCTTCGGCCTCACCGGTGCGGCCGGCATCGCGGAGCACCTCGACGAGGTTGCAGCGGGCGCGGGTATCGCCCTTCGCCGCGGCGCTGCGGAACCACTCCTCGGCTTCGCCCGCGCGGCCGAGCCGGCGCAGCGCCTGCCCGACATTGCGCAGGGCCTCGTCGAAGCCGGCGCCGGCCGCGGCCCGGAAGGCGGCCTCGGCCTCCGCGGTCCGCCCGGCCTCGAAGTGCAGGACGCCGATCCGGTTGGCCGCCTCGCCGTCGCCCTCGTCGGCGAGGGGCTGCAGCGCAGCCGCGGCCTCTGCGGTGCGCCCCGCCCGGGCGAGAACGCCGGACAGGTTCCAGCGGACGCCGGGACCGCCGCCGGCCTCGACGGCGCGGCGGAACCACTCCTCGGCCTCGCCGGGGCGGCCCTGCTCCCGCAGCACCACGCCGATATTGCGCACGGCCTCGTCGGAGCCGGCCGCAGCTGCGGCGCGGAAGTCCGCCTCGGCCTCGGCGTAGCGCTGCTGCTCGAAGAGGTGGCACCCGATCGTGTTCGCGGCGTCCGCGTCGCCGGCGTCCGCCAGCGGGCGCAGCACGTCCACCGCCTCGTCCCGGCGCCCTTCCCGGCCGAGGAGGCGGGAGAGCAGGTGGCGCGCCTCGGTGTAGTCGTGGTCGTCGATGGCGCGGCGGTACCACGTTTCGGCTTCGCCGGGCTGGTCCAGCTTCTCGTGCGTCACCCCGAGGTTGTAGGCGCCGTCGACGGATCCGGCTTCGAACGCCGCGCGGAACCACGGGACGGCATCGGCCGGGGAGTCCCTGCGCATGTGGCACCGGCCGATCTCGGTGGTGGCCCACCGGTCTCCGTCCTCGGCGAGCGGCCGGAGCGCGGCGATGGCGTCGTCATGGCGCTCGCCGCTGATGAGGAGGTCGGCGAGGTTGCGGCGGGCATCGGCGCTGCCGTGCTCGTCGGCGGCGCGGCGGAAGCTCTCCTCGGCCTCGGCTGTCCGGTCCTGCTCCAGCAGGACCAGCCCGAGGTTGTAGGCGCCGTCGGCCGAACCGGCCTCCGCCGCTGCCCGGAACGCCTGCTCAGCCTCGCTGTCGCCCTTCTGGGCGCGGAGCCGGCAGCCGAGGCTGTTGAGGGCCCGCGCGTCGCCCGCGTCGGCGAGCGGTCGGAGGACGGCGATGGCGTCGTCATAGCGGCCGCTGGCCGCATAGATCCCGTCGAGCGCGTGCCGCGCGTCGGCATAGTCGTGCTCGCGGACGGCGCGGCGGAAGCTCTCCTCGGCCTCGGCGGCCCGGTCCTGGCCCTTCAGGGCGAGCCCGAGATTGTAGGCGCCGTGTACGGATCCGCGCTCCTCAGCGGAGCGGAACCACGACTCCGCCTCGGCATAGTCCTTCCGGCGCAGGTGGTGGCGCCCGATCTCGTTGGTGCCGTAGGCACTGCCCGCATCGGCGAGGGGACGGTAGGCCGCGATCGCCTCGTCGGCGCGGCCGGCTTCGGTGAGCAGGTCGCCGAGGTCGCTGCGGGCCTCGTCGCTGCCGTGCTCCTCGGCCGCGCGGCGGAACCACTCCTCCGCCTCGCCGGGGCGGTCCTGCTCCCGCAGCGCCAGCCCGACGTTGCGCACGGCGTAGTCGGCCCCGGCGTCGACCGCCGCGCGAAACCACTCCTCGGCCTCGTCGAAGCGGCCCTGGGCGAACCGGCAGCGGCCGACCCCGTTGGCCGCGTCCGTGTCGCCGCCGTCGGCGAGCCCCTGCCACAGGGCGGCCGCCTCGTCGAACTGCCCGAGTTCGAACAGCGTCGCGGCCAGGCGGTTGGCGGCGCCGTCGACCCCGCGGTCGTGCGCCAGCCGCAGCGGCTCCTCCGATTCGGTGAACCGCTGCTGCCGGCGCAGCAGCTTTCCCAGCCGCAGCGCGGCCTCGGCGTGCCCGGTCCGGAACGCCCGGTGCAGGACGTCCTCGGCCTCGGTGGTGCGCTCCTGGTAGACGTAGAGCCGCCCCAGCGCGGCGAGGGCGCTGGGCGTGCCGGCGCGCACGAGCGGGTCGAGCAGCTCCTCGCTGGCCTGGTCGAACTCCTTGTACTCCACGAGCACATCGGCGAGTTCCGCGGCATCGCTGCTACTGAGCTCGCCGCGGCGGCGCCCGGCGGGGAAGGCCGCGGTGGCGGCGCGCAGCGCCTGCTTCGCCTCGGTGTGCCACTTGCCCTTCAGGAAGAGCGCGGCCAGCCGGGTGAGCGCCCGCACGTCGCCGCTCTCGGCCAGTGCGGGCAGCAGGCCCGCAGCCCGGGGGAACCAGCCCAGTTCGCTGAGTGCCGCCGCCTCGCCGGCTGCCGCCGACTGCAGCCGGAGGCCGCCGTCCACCCGCGCCTTCCGGTACAGCTCCGCGGCCTCGGCGTAGCGCTTGGCGTGCAGGCGGCGGGAGGCGAGGTCGGCGGTGGGGCGCGGGTCGGTGCGCACGTCGACAGCGGCGAAGCAGAGGTCGGCGTCCTCGTGCAGCGGCGACCCCCGCAGGGAGCGGCCCAGGCCGTAGAGGGCCGCCGGGTCGCCGGCCCGGGCGGCCTCCTCGAAGAGGGCGCCGGCGGTGGCGATGTCGCCGCTGGGCGAGGACTGGACGCGATACCCCTCCTGGGTAAGGCAGAGCAGCTGCCATGCTGCCGCGACCGGAGACGACGGGGGGAGCTCGGCCGCGGGAGCGCCGCCGGCGCCGCCTTCTCCGGCGGCCGGGGGAGCGGCGAGCCACGCGGGCAGCGCTGCGGCCTCGCGCGGGTACATCTCGCGCTCCTGCCGCAGGGTCTGCTCGCGCTTCAGCACCCGGATCGCGGGTTCGCCGTCGTAGTCGTAGGAGACCGTGAACGCCCGGTCGGCGCCGATGCGCAGCGCCAGCGTGAACCAGGTTCCGGCGCCCTCCCGGTACATCCCCTTGCGCAGCTGCGCCACCAGCCGGTACAGCGCCGGCGGGGTGCCCGGGCGGCGGGTGGCGCGGGTGCAGTCCAGCTCGATGGCGTACTCGCTCTGCGTGGCGAGGGAGGCCACCCGCATGCGGAGCTCGCTCCACTCCTCCTCCCGGTGCGCGGTCTCGGCGTCGGCCATGTCGGCCAGGGCCGCGCAGACCGACTGCAGGAGCTCGTGCTGCTCAAGCGGGGTCAGGGACTCAGTTGGCACGGGGGCGCTCCGGGCGGGGGTCGGGGGCTGGGCAGCCCTGGCAGTGCGGGGTTCCGCACTCGATGACGGTTGGGGCGCCCGTTCGGTTCCGTGGCGCCTTCACGTTCTCGCTACGCCCGGATCGGGGAGAATTCCGGGCGACGGTGCCGCACCACCGCGCGGGCCGGCCGTGCAGACGAGGAGACCGACGACGTGTTCCAGCCCGACATGAAGCGCATCCGCCTCGCAGTCCCCGACCAGCCGGAGTTCGCCCCCATCCGCGACCTCGACGGAACCCTCACCGAGGTCGCCGACCCCAAGGACGGCTACCGCTACAAGCGGGGCGACGCCACCTACGAGTTCTCCGCCTCCGGCCACCGCGCCGACACCGACGGCACCCCCGTCGAAGTCTTCACCGCAACCGGAGTGAAGTAGGGCCCGCCCGCCGGGCCGCGCCGCCGAGCCACGGCGCGGCCCGCCGCTCTGCTGCGGCTTTACCAGTTGCCGCTCAGGCGCTCCAGCCTTCTGGCGACGGATTCCAGGTGCTCCGCCAGCGACGGCAGATCGCTCAATATCACGGCGGCGCCGTACAGCCTCCCCACGACATCTTCGTCGAGCCGTCCCCGCAATTCTCGGCTGGCGAGGTAGAGGGTTTCGACGGACTCGGGATTGAGAATTGTGGATCTCCGGAGAGTTTCGAGTTCCTCCATCATCTCGCGGAGTTGCCCTGCTGCTTCGAGATCCACGGATTCCAGCTTGTCGATGGCGCCCTCGACCTTTTTGGTCTGCTGTTCTAGGGCAGTGGCGATGAGTTCTTGGAGACGGTCTTCTGTGATATTTCTTAGCCCCGAGAGAGCGGACTGCCCATCGGCCTCTCTCGTTGATTTCCACTGGTAGAGAGTTTCTGGAGGGAACTTTTCTGGTGCCCGTTTGTCGACCACATTGTGGTGTGCGTGGCACAGGAGGATTAGGTTTCCGAACGAGTTCCTTGCTTCATCGCTCATGCCCTCGCGATAGCGAGGTCCTCCTCGTTCAAGTGCGTGGATATGGGCCACTTGAAGGTTGCTCTCCGGGTTTCCTTCCACGAATCGAATGACCGGTTCCCCGCAGTCTGGCCAATAGCAGGATCCTCGGCTCAAGGATGTGAGGGCGGCCCTAGTTCCTGTCGTGTAGTTGCGCTTATCGGCCAATTCTGACCTCCTCGGTCACTTCAGGATTCTCCTTGGCCGGCTGAAGGGAAGGGAGGGCGTGGCCGCATCGGGCCGCCCGCCCTCGGTTCGGTGTGCAGTGCGGACGACCTCCGTCCTGTGTGCGTGGTGCCTTTGCGCCTTCGGTCTTCAGGGGGGCGCCACTGGACAGACATACCCCCCAAGGGTATAAAGGGAGATGCCCCCGGGGGGTATGTCGGCTCCGGGGTGCGGCGGGCCGGTGGGCGCGTCGCGGACGCTGTCGTCGAACCAGGCTCGGAGAATGCCGCTATGAACGCACACGCCGGACCGCACAGCCATGAAGGCCACCAGGAGCCGGCTGGCAGTGCCGAGCACGCCGGACACGGGGGAGGACACTCGGGCCACGGCGGGCACGGGGACCACGTGGGGCAGTTCCGCCGGCTGTTCTGGGTGATGCTGGTGCTGGCGGTGCCCGTGGTGCTGCTGTCGGACATGTTCGCGATGATCGTCGGCTACCGGCTCCCGGACCTCCCCGGAATCGGCTGGGTGTCCCCGGTACTGGGCACCGTGATGTACGTGTGGGGCGGGTGGCCGTTCCTCACCGGCGCGGTCAGCGAGGTCCGGTCCCGCAGGCCGGGCATGATGCTGCTCATCGGGCTCGCCATCACCGTCGCGTTCTTCGCGTCGTGGGGCGCCGCGCTCGGCCTCCTCGACCACCAGCTCGACTTCTGGTGGGAGCTCGCGCTCCTGATCGTCATCATGCTGCTGGGCCACTGGATCGAGATGCGCTCGCTGGCCCAGACGACCTCGGCGCTCGACTCCCTGGCCGCGCTGCTGCCCGACACGGCCGAGCGGATCGAGGACGGCGCAGTCACCGCCGTCGCGCCGGCCGACCTGCGGGTCGGCGACACCGTCCTGGTGCGCCCCGGCGGCAGCGTCCCCGCCGACGGCCAGGTGACCGACGGGCACGCGGCGATGGACGAGTCCATGGTGACCGGCGAGTCCCGCCCCGTCGGCCGCGGCGTCGGCGACCGGGTCACCGCCGGCACCGTCGCCACCGACTCCGGCCTGCGCGTCGAGGTCACCGCCACCGGCGACGACACCGCGCTGGCCGGTATCCAGCGGCTCGTCACCGACGCCCAGAACTCCACCTCGCGCGCCCAGCGCATCGCCGACACCGCCGCCGCCTGGCTGTTCTGGTTCGCACTCGGCGCGGCGGTCGTGACCGCGCTCGCCTGGACGCTGCTGGGCCTGCCCGACGACGCTGTGGTCCGCGCGATCACCGTCCTCGTCATCGCCTGCCCGCACGCCCTCGGCCTCGCCATCCCGCTGGTGGTCTCCATCGCCACCGAGCGCGCGGCCCGCGGCGGTGTTCTAGTGAAGGACCGGCTCGCCCTGGAGAGCATGCGCACGGTCGACACCGTCCTGTTCGACAAGACCGGCACCCTGACCCGCGGCGAGCCCGCCGTCACCGGCGTGGAGCCCGCCGCAGGCTACGACGCCGGCACCGTGCTGCGGCTCGCGGCGGCCGCCGAAGCCGGCAGTGAGCACCCGCTCGCGGCGGCCGTCGTGGCCGCGGCCCGCGAGCGCGGCCTGGACATCCCGGAGGCGGCCGACTTCCGCTCGGCGCCCGCGGTCGGCGTGTCCGCGACCGTGGAGGGGCGCGCGGTGCGCGTCGGCGGTCCGCGGATGCTGGCCGAGGCCGGCGCGGAGTCCGGCGAGGCGGGCGCGGCGGAGGAGTGGCGCTTGGAGGGCGCTATCGTCCTGCACGTGCTGGTGGACGGCGCCGTCGCGGGCGGGCTCAAGCTGGCCGACGCGGTGCGTCCGGAGTCGCGCCGCGCGGTCGAGGCGCTGAACCGGCTCGGCGTGCAGACCGTCATGATCACCGGCGACGCCGAAGCGGTGGCCCGCTCGGTCGCGCGCGAGACCGGCATCGACCGCTACTTCGCGGGCGTGCGGCCGGAGGACAAGGCGGCGACAGTGCGCGAGGTCCAGGGCGAAGGGCGCCGCGTCGCGATGGTCGGGGACGGCGTGAACGACGCCCCGGCCCTGGCCCAGGCCGACGTCGGCATCGCGATCGGCGCCGGCACCGACGTCGCCATCGCCTCCGCCGGCGTGATCCTGGCCAGCGACGACCCGCGGTCGGTGCTCTCGGTGATCGCGCTGTCCCGCGCGGCCTACCGCAAGATGAAGCAGAACCTGTGGTGGGCCGCGGGCTACAACCTGGTCTCCGTGCCGCTGGCCGCCGGCGTGCTCGCCCCGGTCGGGTTCGTGCTGCCGATGTCGGTCGGCGCCGTACTGATGTCGCTCTCCACGGTGATCGTCGCGCTCAACGCCCAGCTCCTGCGCCGCCTCGACCTGCGGCCGGAGCGCAGCGCCGACGACGTCCTGGAGCACTGATCCGGAGCGCAGCGCCCGCGCCGTCCGGGGCGCGGCTCGGGCGCTGCGGGCCGGGGGCGGGGATCCCTTGACCGGAGTGCGGCGGCGCATCATGCTCGGTTGCCGACCGCGCGAGACGGAGGACTATGGACACCCGAACCGCGATCACGGTGGAGGACGCGCGCCGCGTGCTGGCGGCGCAGCCGTTCAGCTCCCTGGTCGGCGCCGAACTGGAGGAGTTCGGCGGCGGCCGGGCCACCCTGGTCATCGACGTCCGCGACGCGCTGCGCCAGCAGCACGGATTCCTGCACGGCGGCGTGCTCGCGTATGCGGCCGACAACGCGATCACCTTCGCCGCGGGCACCGTCCTCGGCCCCGAGCTGCTGACCCTCGGCATGGCCATCGACTACCTCCGGCCCGTCCGCGGCGGCCGGCTGTACGCGCGGGCCTCCGTCGCCGGGTCGGGCCGCAGCCGCGCGACCTGCCGCTGCGACCTGCTCGTCCTCGACGGCGCGGAACCGCAGCTGTGCGCCGTCGCCCAGGGCACCGCCGTCGTCCCCACTGCCGGTGCTCCGCAGCGCGCCGGTACCGGGGACTGAGGCCCGCCCGCCGGGGCCGCGCCGGCCCCGGCAGACGCCGGCGGCCGGGCCCGTCCGGGCCCGGCCGCGCAGCTCGGCCGCCGCTGTGCGGACCGGGCGGGCAGAGCGGCATCACACGTGCACGAGCGGCGTGTCCACCAGGTGCTCGGCGACGAACCACGTCTGCAGCTCGTTGGTGCGGATCACTTCGGAGACCAGCACGTCGTTGGTGCCGTCGTCGCCCATCTCCTGGGTGCGCGCCGCGGCGTCATGCGCCTCGGTCAGGATGATCTCGTGCGCCTCCAGCAGGCGGGAGAGCATCGCCGGGACCTCCTCGGCGCCGTTCGGCGGCCGAGGCACGTTGGTGAGCTCCGCGACGTGCCGCGGATCGCCGACCGCGATGCCGCCGAGGGACTGCACCCGCTCGGCCATCGTGTCGATCAGCGCGAGCTGCTCGTCGTTGTGCTTGTCCATCAGCAAGTGGAGCTGGTAGAAGGTCGGCCCGCGCATGTTCCAGTGGCACTTCTTGTACAGGCTCTGCATGATGCGGGTGTCGGCGAGGACCTGGTTCAGCCGCTCGCAGGAGTACATCCGCGCGTCGTAGGACAGCGCCACCGGGAACTGCCGGACCGTGCCGAACTCCTGGACCTCCACACCCTCCTGGTGCAGCCAGGGCTGGCTGCTCCGGGGCTTGGGCGTCTGCTTCTGCGTGGTGGCCACGTTGGCTCCCCTTCTCTGCCGAGCAGGAACACGTTCGATCAGCCAGTCTTCGCCACCGCGCGTAATCAGCCCTCCAACTGGCGCTCATGGACCGGCAAGACTTCGCCCACCGCCCCGGAGCACCCGCACATCGGGGTCCGGACGAGGAGCGTCAGCGAGGCGCGCCCGCCTCGACCAGCCGCCAGCGCACGCTGTCCAGCATCGGGCCGACTGTGTCAGCCTCGGCCAGCAGCGTGTCGGCGGCGGTAGCTCCCAGGTCGGCCCGCAGCGCGTCGGCATGCTCGCGGAACGCCGCATACAGCCGCCGCCACCCGTCGGACAGGCCGGGCAGCTCCACCCCCGGCCCGGGATGCAGCCCGGCCGCGCGCAGCAGGCCGGTCCAGGGACAGGCGCCCTCGGCCGGCGCCGCGGCAGTGAAAGCCAGCCGGCCGCCGGGGCGCAGCAGCCGGGCGGCCTCGGCGGCCGCCGCCTCGGGGTCCGGCGCCAGCGGAAGGGCGTCCAGGGAGACGGCGGCGTCGGCGCACGCGCCGGGCAGGCCGGTGTCCTCCAGCGTGCCGACGCGCAGGTCGACCCGGTCGGCCGGCAGCCGCGCGCCGGACCGGCTGCGCGCGGTCTCCACCGCGACGGCCGAGAAGTCGACGCCGATCAGGCGGGTGGCGGTGGCGCGGGCGAGCCACATGCCTGGGCCGCAGAGGGCGTGTGGGGTGGGTGGCGTTCGTCGCGAGCGGTGTCCTGGTGCACCCGTCGCAAGGCCGACGAAGGAGTCAGGGCGGGTTTTTTCCCTGTCGATTGAGGAGAACGCCGCGAGGGGCGTGCCAGGGCGCCGCGCAGCAGGGCAGTTGCCCACCACACACGCCCTAGCCCGCACCCCATGTCGACGAGCACACCGCCGTGCGGCGGCCGGAGCGAGGCCGCCGCGGCGCCGAGCACCGGCCAGGTGCAGGCGCTGAACGGGGCGGCTTCGCGCGGATAGCCCGCACCCCGCGGCTCGGCCCAGATGCCCGCCAGGAGTGCGCTGTCGGCCTGCGCGCGGAACCGGGCGTCGAACGCTCCGGGGGCCGGCACGGCCGGATCCGCGGCACAGCACCAATCGGCCCGGGGGAGACGGCTGCCACCTCAAGGGTGCGCCGCAGCCGGACGCCGCGCCGGGGCGGCCCGCCACCGAGGGCGGCACACCGCCGGTCGGCACGGCTCAGCCCCCCGCGGAGCTCCGCCGCCCTCCGGACCCGCTGGGCAGGGCGCGGCCGGCTCAGAAGTCGTCGGCGGCGTGCGGCCGGAACGGGGTGCGCAGCGCCGCGGAGAGCGCGGCCGCCGCCCCGGGCGTGTGCTCGGCGAGCACGCCGGCTGCTGCAAGGTGCACCGGGTCGGCTCCGCCGGTGTAGGCGGCGGCGAGGTCGCGTACGTCGACAGCGAGGTCGGCGCGGTCCCGGGCCGGGGTGCAGGAGCAGCCCCCGGGGCCCGCGGACAGCCGGAACCGGCCCGCGTTCGCCGGCACCTGCGCGTCGGCCACGTCCAGCACCAGATCGACCGGCGCCGCCCAGGACCGCGCCTCCATCGCCGCGCGCACGTCCAGCAGCCGCGCCCACAGCGCGGGCTCCACACCGGTGACGCGCACCTGGTCGCGGTCGGCAGCGGCGGCCAGCAGCACGTCGTCGCCGGGACGGTTCTGCGCGCGCACCGTGGACGCCAGGTCGATCGAGGCGAGGTAGGACCACAGGGCCGCGGCGACCGCCGGGGTCTCCGCCTCCAGCTCGTCGACCAGCACCGCGCCCTGCCCGCCGGTACGCCGCGTGCGGTAGACCGCATAGCCCTCGGCCGGATCGCCCTGCACCACGGTCAGCGGCGGCCCCGCGCCGGGCTGGCCGGCGTCGACCGGGTTGAGGACCTCCCGCTCCCACCACTGCGCCGAGCGGGAGAACCGCCCGGCCCGGCGTGCGCGCGAGCGCTCGTACACCGCGCCCACGGTGTTCAGGACCTCACCGGCCGGCACGAGCCGGAGCGGGCGCGGGTCCGGCTCGGTGCGCAGCCGGAGCGGGGTGCGCGCGTCGATCTCCACCGTGTGGGCGTGCGAGGCGGCGCCGAAGCCGAACCGCCCGTAGATCGCCGCTTCCGAGGCCCACAGCCACGCGACCGGCGCCGCGGGCCCGGCATTCTCGAACAGCAGCGCGCGCAGCATGCCGGACAGCACGCCGCGCCGCCGGTGCGTGGGCGCGACGGCGACGAACGAGACCGCAGGCCCGGGGAGGTCCGCGCCCGGTACGGAGAAGGCGAACGGGAACGCTGCCGCGAGGCCGACGAGCGTGCCGCCGTCGTAGGCGCCCACGCGTTCGGCCGAGGCGAGCGCCTCGCGCATGCGGGCGCGCAGTGCGGCGTCCGGCGTCTCGTGGAACACCAGCAGGGCAAGGTCCAGTGCCTCGTCGAGGGTGTCGGGCCCCACACCGCCGATCTCCGGGGTCGCGCGCAGATCCATGGCGGGAACGCTAGCCGCTGCCTCTGCGCAGCGCACGCCCATTTTCCGAGTGGCGCGGCGGTCCCGGAACCCGCCCGGTCTGCCGCGGACCGCCCGCCGCGCCCGCTCTGCGGCCCGCCCGTGCGGAGCGGACGCGGCGGGGCGCGGCTCTCGCCCGCCGGCGGGTCCGGCAGGATGGGCGCGGATGCGGCCGGGCAGCCGCAGCGGAGGGAGCACACCGATGGACGCCGAACGCCTGCCGCGCCTGGCCCCCGAGGAGCTGGACGCCTCCCAGCGCGCGCTGCGCGCTGCCATCACCGGCGGTCCGCGCGCGGCGGGGCCGCGGCACTTCGCGCTGGAAGGCCCCGACGGTGCACTGAACGGCCCGTTCGGCCTGATGCTGCACGCACCGGAGCTCGGCGCGCCCCTCCAGGAGCTCGGCGCCGCCATCCGGTACCGCACCGGGCTCAGCGCCCGGGCCCGGGAGATCGCGATCCTCACCGTCGCCGCGGCCGCCGACAGCGCCTTCGAGCGGCACGCCCACGAGCGCGTCGGTGCTGCGGCGGGGCTCACCGGCGGCGAGCTCTCCGCGCTGCGCAGCGCCGCCTTCACCTCGCCCGACCCGGTGGAGCAGGCGGTACACACCGCCTGCCGTGCGCTGATGGCGGACCCTGGGCCGTGGGACTCCGGCCGCTACGCCGCGGTCGAGGGCGCCCTCGGCGCCGGCACCCTGCTGGAGCTGACCGTGCTGGTCGGCTACTATCGCACGCTCGCCCAGATGATGAACGTCTTCGGCGTCGGTGCGCCCGGTGCGGAGCACGGGGCCGGCGGAGAAGGTGCTGCAGGCGGCTGACCGGCGGCGTGTGCCGGCGGCGGAGCTGTGTGCCGGGACCGCGCGGGCGTCCGGAGCCGCGGCGGGCGGGGCGCGCGGCCGTCCGCGCCGGCCCCGGAGACGCCGCAGGGCGGCCCGGCGCTCTGCCGGTGCCGCCCTGCGTGCGGTGCGGCGGCGGAGACCGCCGCCGCTGCAAGCCGGTCCGCCTACTTCGGCGGGTCCGCCTTCGTCTCGTCCGCGTCCGCGGTCGAGCTTTCCGTGCTGTCGCCGTTGAGCGGGCTCGTGACGATCTCGAACTCGCCGTGGTGCTCGCGGGCACCGGTCACCACGGCCGCGCTCACCACTTCGTCCGCCACCGCCGAGCGCAGCACCAGCGGGTCGCGGCGCAGATCCTTGATCAGCGCTGCGGCCATGATGAGCATGACGATGGTCCACGGCGCCGCGACCAGGATGGTCAGCCGTTGCAGGCCGTCCAAGGCGGTCGAATCACCGCCGGAGGCGGACAGCATGATCGCCGCCACCGCCGCCATGAGGACGCCCCAGAACACGGTGATGAGCCGGTTGGGCTCGTTCGCACCGCGCTGGGAGAGCGTGCCCATCACGATCGACGCGGAGTCCGCACCGGTGATGAAGAAGATCGCCACCAGGATCGCCACGACCACGCTGACGAACGTGGCCAGCGGGAACTCGGCGAGCAGCCCGTAGAGCATGCTCTCCTCGTTGCCGTCGCCGTAGACGTTGGTGCCCGCCTCCTGCAGGTTCAGCGCGGTGCCGCCGAGGATGGCGAACCAGATCAGGCTCACCGCGGACGGCACCAGGATGACGCCGCTGACGAACTGGCGGATGGTGCGGCCGCGGCTGATCTTGCCGATGAACATGCCGACGAACGGCGTCCAGGAGATCCACCACGCCCAGTAGAAGACGGTCCAGCCGGTCAGCCAGCCGTCGACGTCCTCGCCGGAGCTGGCGCCGGTGCGGCCCGCCATGCCGAAGAAGTCCTGCAGGTAGGCCCCGAGCGAGGTCGGGATCATGTTGAGGATGTAGACCGTCGGGCCGACCACCAGCAGGAACACCAGGATCAGCGCGGCCATGCCCATGTTGATGTTGGACAGCCACTGGATCCCGCGCTCGATGCCGGAGACCGCCGAGGCCACGAACGCGACCATGAGCGCCGCGATGATGCCGATCAGCAGCCCGATGCTGAGCGTGCCCACCCAGCCGAGCTCGCGGAAGCCGCCGGCGATCTGCAGTGCGCCCAGGCCCAGCGAGGTCGCCGAGCCGAACAGGGTCGCGAAGATGGCGAGCACGTCGATGAGCTTGCCCACCGGTCCGTTGGCGGCCTTCTCGCCGATCAGCGGAATGAACGCGGCGCTGATCAGCTGCCGCCGGCCGCGCCGGTAGGTGCCGTAGGCGATGGCCAGGCCCACCACGGCGTAGATGGCCCACGGGTGCAGGGTCCAGTGGAAGAGGGTGGTCGCCATGGCGACCGCGGGGTCGGCTTCACCCGTGCCCGGGGGAGGCACCACGTAGTGCCCGAGGGGCTCGGCCACGCCGAAGAACATCAGGCCGATGCCCATGCCGGTGGCGAAGAGCATCGAGATCCAGGAGATCGTGTTGAACTCGGGCTTCTCGCCGTCCCGGCCCAGGGTGATGTTGCCGTACTTGCTGAAGGCCAGCCAGAGGGAGACGACCACGAAGGCAGAGGCGGCGAGGACGAAGCCCCACCCGCCGTTCGCGATCAGGCCGTTCAGCGCCCGCTCGGAGACGCTCGCGAGCGTGTCGGGCATCAGCGCGCCCCACACCACGAAGGCGATGGCGAGGAACCCCGCGATGGAGAAGACCAGCCAGTCGGTGCGGGGGCGGAGGCCGGCCTGGGTCTGCGCCGGGGGCTGCCACAGGATCTCCTCGGCGAGCTCCTCCGGGGTCAGACCGGCGGTGCCCTCCCCGTTTCCGCCGGCATCCGGGCCGGAACCGTTGTGCGTATCGTTTACCGCCACTGTGCTGCGGCGCTCGGGGCGCCGCCTCCTTTCAACTCGTCGGTGATCCGGTGTTCCGCGCGGGCCGTCCACTTGGGGGAGGGGGCGGCCGGCCCCGTCGGGCGGACCTGGAGCAGGATAGGGGCTCGAAGGCGAGCGCTCGGTTCAGCGGTTGCTCGATCGACCGCGTTCGGGCACGCACCGTCACCGTGGCGCGGTGCAGGGCGCGGCGGAGTGGGACGTGCCGAGGACCCGCTGAGTATCCCCGATTGGCGGGCTGTTCACGCGCGCGGGCGCACATGGTCACCAGACCGTGCCCTCCTCGGGATGGACCCGTCACTGTTCGCGGCGAGCGGACAGCGGGCCCTCGCGGAATCCGCCCGCTGGCGTCCGGTGCCGGCGCCGGCGGTGCGCAGGGCGCAACGGATCGGTGCGCGGAGTGTCGATTGCGGGGCGAAAGGGACACGGATTCACTCAGCGGTGAACAAGTCCATTCTCCGGACATGCGGGATCACTGAGCGTAGCCTTCGGGGGCGCGCGGGGTGTAGTGCTCTTCCAACCGGGCGACCTCTTCGCCGGACAGCTCCAGTCCGACGGCTGCCAGGGCGTCCTCCAGGTGGGCGGCGCGCGTGGCGCCGACGATGGGCGCCGTCACCACCGGCTTGTGCAGCAGCCAGGCCAGGGCCACCTGGGCCCGCGCCACCCCGCGCTCGGCGGCGATCGCGGCGACGGCGGCCGCGGTGCGCCGGTCGGACCCCTCGTCCTGGCCGTACAGGGTGGCGCCGAACGCGTCGGTGCGGCTGCGCTCGGTCGCGCTGCCCCAGTCGCGGGTGAGCCGTCCGCGGGCCAGCGGGCTCCACGGGAGCACGCCGACACCTTCGGCCGCGCAGTAGGGGAGCATCTCGCGCTCCTCTTCGCGCATCAGCAGGTTGTACTGGTCCTGCATCGACACGAACCGCGTCCAGCCGTGCAGGTCGGCGGTGTACTGGGCCTGGACGAACCGCCAGGCGGGCATGGAGGAGGCGCCGATGTAGCGCACCTTGCCGGCCGTGACCAGGTCGTGCAGCGCCGCCATCGTCTCCTCGATCGGCACCTCCGGATCGTGCCGGTGGATCTGGTAGAGGTCGATGTGGTCGGTACCCAGCCGCCGGAGGCTGGCCTCGCACTGGGCGATGACCGCCGCGCGGGACAGGCCGCTCCCGGTCGGACCGGGGCCCATCCGGTTGCGCACCTTGGTGGCGATGACGACGTCGTCGCGGCGGGCGAGCTCGCCGAGCAGCCGTCCGATGATCTCCTCGCTGGCGCCCAGCGAGTACACGTTGGCGGTGTCGAACGCGGTGACGCCGGCCTCCAGCGCCCGCCGCACGATCGGGCGCGCCTCGTCGATCCCCAGCACCCAGTCGTGCGTGCCGCGGCCCTTCTCGCCGAAGCTCATGCAGCCGAGCATGATCCTGGAGGTCTGCAGCCCGGACGCGCCGATGCGGGTGTACTCCATGGCAGCTCCATCCATCTCGCCGTTGCGCCGGCCCCGACGCTACTCCGGGCCGAATCGGCGCCCCTGCCCGGGAGCTGCCGTGCGCTCCGTGCCGCCCAGTCCCGGAAGGGGCGCGTGCCCCGCGAGCGGGGGAGGAGCGCGGTCGGGGGAGGGCGATGGCGGCAGGGTGCGCTTGCCGCGGCCGCCGTGCCGGAGCCGGAGCAGCGTGTCGGCGGCAGGGCGTCCGCGGCCGGGGTGTCCGGGCCGAGGGCTGCTGCCGGCCGTACGGGAGGGGAACTCCATCGCGTCCGACTCCGCTGCGCACCGCGTCGCGATCGCCGATAGCGGCACGGCGGAAGCGGCCCACCGGGCCGGGGCCGACGGCGCGCACGCGGCCCCGGCAGCGCTGGGCGGCGGCGAGCAGCGGGAGCCGGCCGGGAACGCCGAGTGGCTCGACGCCGCGGTCCAGGCGCGCGTGCAGGACCGCGGCTGCGCCGAGCAGGCGGGCGGGTACCGCCTGAGGTGCGCCCCACGCTCAGTCCTTCAGCTCCAGGGCGGAGGCCCACAGGCTGGTGAGGGTGTGCACGGCCTGGTCCTCGCCGTAGTCGCCCTCGCCCATCACGATCCAGAAGTGCGAGAAGTTGCTGACCATGGAGACCAGCGCGGAGGCCGCGGCGAGCGCGTCGAGGTCGGTGCGGACCAGCCCCTGGGCCCTCCACCGCAGGATGCTGCGCCGGATCCGCTCGACCGAGACCTGGCGGACGACGAGGCGCAGGTCCCGCACTTCGTCGTCGTGCGAGATCATCTGCTCCATCTGCGCGAGCATCGCCGCGTTCTCGCGGAACACCTGGACGAACCGCCGGTTGCCGCGCTCGATGCGCTGGCGCGGTGTGAGCTCCCCGGTGCGGTCGGCGGGCGGGCCGCCGCCGGCCTCCTCCGCGCCCCCGGTGCCGCCCGCGGCGGTGCCCGCGTTGGTGTCGTAGACCTTCGCCATGACGTCGGCGACGATGATGCGGAACACCTGCGGCTTGGAGTCGAAGTAGGTGTAGAAGGTCCCGTGCGCGACTTCGGCCTCGGCCGCGATGTCGGCGATGCGCGCGGCGAGGAAGCCGTCCCGCTCGAACACGGTGCGTGCCGCCCGCAGCAGCCGCTCCCGCGTGCGGCGCCCCTTCGCCGAGGTCGGCACCGTGCCGAACGCATCGGGGGAGAGGAACGTCGGGCGCGCGGGCGCCCCGGCGGCGCCGGCCGCCCCGGCCGGAGCGGTGGCGGGCGGGTCCGCGAGGCGCTCCGCGGTGCCGTCGTCTGCCACGGTCGTCCACCCCCGGTCGCACGGTGCTCCGGCCGGTGCCGCGCCCGCCATCGGTCGTCGTCGGTCGGCGGGCCGCAGGCCCGCCCGGCACCCAGCGTAGCGAAGTTGATTCCGGCGTCAATATTGCTCCGACGGGTTATTGACATCGACCTCAACTTCAGTTTTGATCGGCGCGTCACCCCCCGAAGAGTGGCCCGCATCACAGGACTGCTCGCCCCCTGGAGGCGCACGTGCGCGATGCCGCCGATGCCGTAGCCGACCCCGCGTCCCCGCCCGCCGGCCCTGCCGGTTCTGCCCCCGAGCCTGATCCCCGCACGCTGCTCCGGCGGATGCTCGCCCCGCGCGCTGTTGCGCTGGTGGGTGTGTCGGGACGTGCAGCCAGCATCGGCTCCCGTCCGCTGCGCTACCTGGCCGAGCAGGGCTTCGCCGGCGATGTGTACCCGGTGAACCCGCACTACAGCGAGCTCGGCGGGTACCGCTGCTACCCGTCACTGGACGACCTGCCCGGCCCCGTCGACCTCGTCCTCGTCCTGGTGCCCGCGGCCCGCGCACCCGGTGTGGTCCGCCAGGCCGGGCGCGCCGGCGCCGCCGCGGCCGTCGTCTTCGCCTCCGGCTTCGCCGAGACCGGCCCGGACGGGGCGCGGCTCCAGGAGGAGCTGGTCCGCGCCGGCCGCGAAGCCGGCGTCCGCGTCCTCGGCCCCAACTGCCAGGGCGTGCTGTACGGCCCCACCCGGATGGCCGCCACTTTCACCGCGGCGGCCGACGCCCCGCTCGGCGACGGCAGCGGCGCCGCCTACGTCGGCCAGAGCGGCGCGGTCGGCGGGTCCGTCCTCGACCTGGCCCGCGAAGCCGGCCTCGACCTGACCGCCTGGGTCAGCACCGGAAACCAGGCCGACCTCGACCTCGTCGAGATCGCCGCCGGCCTCGTCGCCGACCCCGCCGTGCGGGTACTGATGCTCTACGCCGAGGCGGTCTCGGACGGCGCCGCCTACACCCGGCTGGCCGCCGCCGCGCGCGCCGCCGGCACCCGCCTCGTCGTGCTCTCCTCCGGGCGCAGCGACGCGGGGCGCCGCGCCGCCGCCTCGCACACCGGCTCCATGCTCGGCGACGATGCCGCGTTCCGGCTCGTCTCGGCGCAGCACGGCGTCGTCCTGGTGGACGACGTCGACGAACTGCTCGCGGTGGCGGCCGTGCTGCTGCGGCACGGCCGGCCCGCCGGGCGCAGGGTCGGCGTCGTCACCACCTCCGGCGGCGCGGGCAGCCTCGCCGCCGACCACGGCACCGACCACGGCCTGGCGCTGCCCGAGCTCACACCGGCCACGCAGGAGGCGCTCGCGCCGGCCATCCCCGACTTCGGTGCGCTCGCCAACCCGGTCGACGTCACCGCCCAGCTGTTCAACCGCGAAGGCGGCGACCGCGCGCTCGGGGAGGTCTGCCGCACGGTGGCCGCCGACCCCGGCGTGGACGCCGTCGCCGTCGTCCTCACCATGGTCACCGGCGCGGCCGGCGAGCGCATCGCCGCCGACCTCGCCGAGACGGCCGCGGACCTGGAGGCGCCGCTGCTGGTCGCCTGGCTGGCCGGGCGCGAGCAGACCGCCGCGGGGCGCGCGGTGTTCCGCAGCGCCGGCGCCCCGGTGTTCGGCTCGGTCGCCGCGCTGATGCGCACGGTGTCGCTACTCGCCGACGGGCCGGCGGCTTCCGCGGCACCGGACCGCGGCCCTGCGGCGGGGGCCGGTGAGGATCCGGGCGCCGCCGCGGCAGCCGGTGCGCTGCGTGCCGCGCTCGCCGGGCACGCCGCTGCCGGGGCCGGAGGCGCCGTCCTCGATGCGCTCGGCGTGCACCGCCCCGCCGCGCAGCTGTGCGCCACCGCCGAGGAGTCCGCGGCGGCTGCCGAGCGGCTCGGCTTCCCCGCGGTGCTGAAGCTCCAGGCCGACGGCCTGGACCACAAGTCCGACATCGGCGGGGTGCGGCTCGGGGTGGCCAGCGCCGCCGAAGCCGCCGCCGTCCACACCGAACTCCTGGACACCGCCCGCCGGCACGGCGCGCGCGGCGTCCAGGGCGTGCTGGTGCAGCAGACCGCGCCCGCCGGAGTCGAACTGCTGGTCGGCGCCACCTGCGCCGGCGACGGCTATCCGCCGGTGGTCACCGTCGGCATCGGCGGCGTCACCACCGAGCTCTACCGCGACACCGCCTCGGCGGCCGGGCCCGTCACCCCGGAGCGCGCCGCCGCGCTGATCGGAACCCTGCGCGGCGCACCGCTGCTGGACGGCTACCGCGGCGCGGCGCCCGCGGACGCCGCCGCGGCGGCGTCGGCGGTCTCGGCCGTCGCGCGCGCCGCCGCCGCGCTGGCCGCACAGGACCCCGCCGCCGCCTTCGAGTTCGAGATCAACCCCCTCATCGCCGCCGAGCGGGGCCGCGGCGCCCACGCCGTCGACGTCCTCGTCCGCGCAGGCTGACTGGCGCCCCCGCGGCACCCGCGCCAGGCTGCTGCGTCCGCGCGCACCGCTGCCCCGCCGGCCCCCGCCCGGCGCCCGCAGCCGGAACCGACCCCGCCCCACCGCACGAGAAGAGAGGCCCCACCGTGGGACACGTCAGCCTGGAGACCGCGGACGGCGTCGCCGTCTTCACCGTCACCTCTCCCGAGGTCAAGAACGGCCTCACCCCCGACATGGGCCGCGAGCTCGCCGCGCACTGCGACACCGTCGACGCCGACCCCGCCATCGGCGCGGCCGTCGTGCGCGGCGCCGGCGGCACCTTCTGCTCCGGCGCGGACCGGCGCACCTGGGATCCCTCCCGCGACCAGTCCGAGGACGCCGCCTTCAAGGACACCGGCGCCGTCTACCGCTCCTTCAAGCGGTTCGGCGAGCTGAGCGTGCCGACGATCGCCGCGGTGCGCGGCGCCGCCGTCGGCGCCGGCGTCAACCTGATGCTCGCCGCCGACCTGCGCATCGTCGCCCTCGACGCCCGCATCCTCGCCGGCTTCCTCCGGATCGGCCTGCACCCCGGCGGCGGCTTCTTCACCATCGCCGGCCGCACCGCCGGCCGCGAGGCCACCGCCGCGATGGGCCTGTTCAGCGAGGAGGTGGACGGCGCCCGCGCCCGCGAGGCCGGCCTGGCCTGGGACGCCCTGCCCGACGCCGGCGTCGAGGAGCGGGCGCTGGCACTGGCCCGCCGCGCCGCCCGCGACCCGGAGCTGGCCCGCGAGGCGGTCCGCTCCTTCCGCACCGAGCTGGGCCCGCCCGGTATCGGCTGGGACGCCGCCCTGCACTTCGAGCGCGCGACGCAGATGTGGTCCCAGCGCCGCCGCAGCCGGCCCTGACCCGGCGCCCTCCCGCACCCCGAAGGAGGAGACCATGCCATCGCACCGCCCCCTCGCCCTCCTCGGCTGCGCCGTGCTGGTGCTGGCCGCCGGCTGCTCCGGCGGAGGCCAGGGCACCGCGGCCGTACCGCGCAGCGGTACCGAGGAGTGCCCGCCGCTCACCGGCGACGTCGCCGAGAGCGAGAGCTTCACCTGGATGTACAGCGTCGGCAACTCCAGCTTCGACCCCGACGCGATCAACACCAACAACAGCCTCATGTACCTGTTCCCGGTCTACGACAGCCTCGTGCACATCGACGAGCAGGGCGTGCCGCAGCCGATGCTCGCCGAGGACTGGGAGGTCGGCGACGGCGGTGACACGCTGCGGATGGACCTGATCAGCGACTGGGAGTACCACGACGGCGAGCCGTTCGACGCCGACTCGGTCGTGGCCAACATCGAGCGCGCCAAGGAGCCCGGCTCCTTCAACGAGAACGCGCTGCGCATCGTCACCGGAGTCGAAGCCGAGGACGACGGCACCGTCGTGTTCACCACCGACGGCGCCGCCGGTGCGCTCGTCGGCGTGCTCGGCGGCGCGCCCGGGATGATGATGAGCCCCGCCGTGATGGACGACGAGGGCCAGGGGCTCGCGCCCACCGGCGGATCCGGCGCCTACGAGATGACCGAGTACGTCTCCGGCAGCCGCGTGGTCTACACCGCCGTCGACGACTACTGGGACCCGGACGCGCAGAACACCGCCGAGATGGTCTTCCTCATCTCCGGCGACGACAACGCCCGGCTCAACGCCGTCGCCACCGGCTCCGCCGACGCCGTCTTCCTCCGCGCCAGCATGTACGGGCCCGCGAAGGAGGAGGGCCTGGTGCTGTGCGAGCAGCCCAGCCTGTCGGCCTACAACCTCAACCTCAACACCGAGCGTTCCGAGTTCGCCTCCCGCGAGGTGCGCGCGGCGCTCAACCACGCCATCGACCGCGAATCCGTCTCCGCCATGACCGACGGCTTCTGCGAACCGGCCATCCAGTCCTTCCCGGACTGGTACTACGCGCACGGCGACACCGTCGACCCCGCCGACTTCGCCTACGACCCCGACCGGGCCCGGGCACTGCTCGCCGACGCCGGCCTGGCGGAGGGCTTCAGTTTCGAGCTGGAGGTGATCAACCTCCAGCTCTACCAGCAGATCGCCGAAGTGGTGCAGGCCAACCTCGCCGACATCGGCGTCACCATGGAGATCCGCCCCGTCGAGATCGACGCGATGGGCGAGAACTTCTCGGTGCACCAGACCGCCGACGCGTCCCTGAGCGAGCAGAAGGCCGAGGCCGACCCCAGCATCCTCACCTCCTCCTACTTCCTCCAGGACGGCTTCAACAACCCCGGCGGCTGGGGCACCCCCGAGATCGCCGAGCTCAACGACGCGGCGATGGCCGGCGCCACCCCCGAGGAGCGCAGCGGCGCCTACGACGAGCTGTTCGCCGCGGTCGCCGACGAGGTCGCCCCGAGTATCTCCCTCTGCCACCTGACCACGCCGTTCGCGATGAACGACCAGGTCAAGGGGATGGAGATCTACGCCGACGGGTCCCGCCAGTTCCGCGGCGTCGGCATGGAGCCGAGCGGATGAGCCCGCGCCCCGGGGCGCACCCTGCGGAGCGCCCCGCCGCGCAGCCGGCGCGGCCCGCATCCCTACCGCAGCCAAGGACAGGCCCCAGCCCCCGGAGGCCCCAGTGATCCAGCTCCTCGCCCGCCGGCTCCTGATGACCGCGCCGCTCCTGCTCACCGTGAGCCTCCTCGTCTTCGCCCTCGTCCACCTCGTCCCCGGCGACCCGGCAGTCGCGCTGGCCGGCGAGAACCCGACCCCGGAGCAGATCGCGGCGGTCCGCGCCGAACTCGGCCTGGACGACCCCTTCCTCGTGCAGTACGCGCACTGGCTGGCCGCCGCCGTCCAGGGCGACCTCGGCACCTCGCTGTTCAGCGGCGAGCCGGTGGGGGCCGCGATCCTCTCCCGGCTGCCCGCCACCCTCTCGCTGGCCCTGCTGTCGCTGCTCATCGCGGCCGTCCTCGGCGTCGCCGCCGGCGCGGCGGCCGGCCTGCGCCCCGGCACCTGGATCGACCGCGCGGCCACCGTCACCGCCAGCGTCGGCGTCGCCGTCCCCTACTTCTGGGTCGGCATGATCCTGGTCCTGCTGCTGGCCATCGAGGTCCCGCTGCTGCCTGCGGTCGGCTACAGCCCGATCAGCGCCGGAGCGGGGGAGTGGCTGCGCCATCTGGTGCTGCCCGCCGTCGCGCTGGCCGTCGCCCCGGCCGCCGTCATCGCCCGCCAGACCCGCGCGGCGCTGGCATCGGTGATGGACGAGGACTACGTGCGCACCGCCCGCGCCAAGGGGCTCGCCCCGGTGCGCGTGGTCGGCAAGCACGCCCTGAAGAACGCCGCGGTGCCGGTGGTGACGGTGTTCGGCCTGGAGGCCAACCGGCTCATCGGCGGCACCGTGGTCATCGAGCAGCTGTTCGCCGTGCCCGGCGTGGGCCAGCTGGCCTTCCAGTCGGTGTTCGCCCGCGACCTGCCGATGGTGCAGGGCGTGCTGCTCACCACGGCCGCCATGATCCTGCTCATCAACCTGCTCGTCGACGTCTCCTACGGCTACTTCAACCCGAGGATCAGGCAGACATGACCGACGACACCCCCGCCCGCTCCGGCGCTCCCGCCGCCGGCGGCGGCACCGCACCCGCGGACGGCCCGGCGGGTCCCGCCGCCGGCGCCTCCGCCGGCACCGCCCCGCGGCCCGGTGCGGCGGCCCGGTTCCTGCGCCGCTTCGCCGCCAACCGCCTCGCCCTGGCCGCCCTCGCCGTCCTCGCCGTGATCGTCGCGGCGTCGCTCGGCGCGCCGCTCCTGGCGCCGTTCCGCCCCGAGCAGATCGACGTCGCCAACCGGCTCGCCGCGCCCTCGGCCGAGCACTGGCTGGGCACCGACGCACTCGGCCGCGACACCCTCACCCGCCTGATGTACGCCGGCCGGGTCTCGCTGGCCGCCGCGGTGACGGCGGTGGGCATCGCCGTCGCGGCCGGCGTGCCGCTCGGCCTGGTCGCCGGCTACTTCGGCGGCTGGGCCGACTGGGGGCTCGGCCGCGCCGCCGACGTGCTGCTCACCTTCCCCGCCGTCGTCCTCGCCATCGCCATCATCGCGGTGACCGGGCCCGGTCTGACCAACGCCATGCTGGCGCTCGGCGTGGTCTATGCGCCCCGGCTGTTCCGGGTGGTGCGCGGCGGGGCACTCGCGGTGCGCCAGGAGACCTACGTCGAAGCCTCGGTCAGCATCGGCACGCCCGCACCCGCCATCATCCTGCGCCGCGTCCTGCCCAACGTGCTGTCGCCGCTGCTGGTGCAGGTCTCGCTCCTGCTGGCCGCGGCCCTGCTCGCCGAAGCGGCGCTCAGCCTCCTCGGCCTGGGCGTGGTGCCGCCGACGCCCAGCTGGGGCAACCTGCTCGGCCGCGGCTTCACCGAGATCCGGACGACGCCCGAGCTCGTCTGGTTCCCGGGACTGGCCATCGCCGCCACCACCCTCGCCTTCAACCTCATCGGCGACGGCCTGCGCGACGCCTTCGGGCGCGAGACCCGGAAAGGGGACTGACACCGCCATGGCCGAAGACAGCACCACACCCCGGTACCGCGGCGGCCACCGCCGCGAGGAAGGCCCGCAGGGCGCCGGGGCCGACGGCGGCCGGGAGACTGCGCCCGGGCTGCTCGCCGTTGAAGAGCTGCGCGTCGACTTCGCCACCGGCCGCGGCTGGGCCACCGTCGTCGACGGCGTCTCGCTCACTGTCGGCGACGGCGAGACCGTCGGGCTGGTCGGCGAGTCCGGATCCGGCAAGACGGTCACCGGCCTCTCGGTGCTGGGCCTGGTGCCCTCGCCGCCCGGCCGGCGCAGCGGCGGCCGCATCCTGCTGCGCGGCGAAGACCTCGCCGCCGCGGACGCCGCGCGGCTGCGCGCGGTGCGCGGCGCGGAGATCGCGATGATCTTCCAGGAGCCGATGACCAGCCTCAACCCCGCGTTCACCGTCGGCGACCAGATCGCCGAGTCCTACCGGCTGCACCGCGGCGCCTCGCGGGCCGCGGCACGGCGGCGGGCCGCCGAAGTCCTGGACCTCGTCGGTATCCCCAACGCCGCGCGGCGGCTGCGCGACTACCCGCACGAGTTCTCCGGCGGGATGCGCCAGCGCGCCATGATCGCGATGGCGCTGGTCTGCGAACCGCAGCTGATCATCGCCGACGAGCCCACCACCGCGCTCGACGTCACCGTCCAGGCGCAGATCCTCGACCTGCTCCTCGCGCTGCGCGCGGAGCTGGGGATGGGGCTGCTGCTGATCACCCACGACCTCGGCGTCGTCGCCGAAGTGTGCGACCGGGTGGCGGTGATGTACGCCGGCCAGGTCGTGGAGGAGTCGCCGGCCGCGCCGCTGTTCACCGAGCCCCGCCACCCCTACACCGACGGCCTGCTCACCGCGATGCCGCAGGTGGGCGGCAGCGCCGGATCCGGGCGGCTCGCGTCGATCCCGGGGGCGACGCCGGAGCCGTGGGCGATGCCGCCGGGCTGCCGGTTCGCGCCGCGCTGCCCGCACGCCGCCGACGCCTGCACCGCACCCGTGCCGCTGGCCGCGGCCGGCGGCACCGACCGCTCCGTCCGCTGCGCGCGCAGCGGCTCCATCGAACTGCGAGGGATCCGATGACCGCAGCGACGGGCGCTGGCAGCAGCGCCGCACCCGCAGCACCCGGAGCCCCGGACGGCCCGCTCGTCCGGGCCCGCGACCTGTCCGTCCGGTTCCGCACCCGGCGCGGCTTCGCCCGGGCGCGGACCGTGCGCGCCGTGGACGGCGTCGGGTTCGACATCGCCGCCGGAGAGACACTCGGCCTGGTCGGCGAGTCGGGCTCGGGCAAATCCACCACCGGACGCGCTCTGCTGCGGCTGGTCCCACTGGCCGGCGGCAGCGTCACGGTGGACGGCCGCGAGCTGTCCGGACTGGGCCGCGGGGAGCTCCGCGCGGTCCGCCGCGACATGCAGATGGTGTTCCAGGACCCCTACTCCTCCCTGGACCCCTCGGCGACGGTCGCCGCCAGCATCGCCGAACCGCTGCGGGTGCACGACGGGTTGACGGCGGCGCAGGCGCGGCCGCGGATCACCGAGCTGCTGGAGACGGTGGGGCTGCGCGCCGCGCACGCCGACCGCTACCCCTACGAGTTCTCCGGCGGCCAGCGGCAGCGCGTCGCCATCGCCCGCGCGCTGGCCACCCGGCCGCGGCTGGTGGTCTGCGACGAGGCGGTGTCGGCGCTGGACGTGTCGACCCAGAACCAGGTCATCAACCTGCTGGAGGACCTGCGCAGCGAGTTCGGGCTGTCCTACCTGTTCATCGCGCACGACCTCGCCGTGGTGCGGCACATCGCGCACCGGGTGGCCGTCATGTACCTGGGCCGCATCGTCGAAGAGGGCTCCGCCGAGCGGGTCTACACCCGGCCCGCCCACCCCTACACCCGCGCCCTGCTGTCCGCGATCCCGGTGCCCGACCCGCGGCGCCGCGGCACCGCGGCCCGCTCGGCACTCCGCGGCGAGCTGCCCGATCCGGCCGCGCCCCCGTCCGGCTGCACCTTCCGCACCCGCTGCCCCGAGGCGATGGACATCTGCGCCCGGCAGGTTCCGGTGCCGGTCCCGGTACCCGGCGGCGGCACCGCGGCCTGCCACCTGCTCACCGCCGGCCCCTCCCCGTCCGGCGGCGCGCCGGACGCCGGACCGGCCGGGTAGCACCGGTGAGCGCCGCCAGGGCCTCTCCGCGGGGCGGCCGGGTGGTGTGTCCGCATCCCCCCGATCCCTTCCGAGCCCCCGTCGCGGCGCACGCCGCGGTACGACGGCGCCCCGGCGCCACAGAACAGAGCACGGAGCACTGATGGAATTCGCCGCCGCACCGCTCACCCGCGCGGAACTGGACCTGCGCGCCGAGGTCCGCGCCTTCCTCGCCCGGGAGCTGCCCCGCGACCGGGTCCCCGGGCTCGGCATGGCCGCCGGACACGACCCCGCCTTCTCCCGCGCGCTCGCCGCCGCCGGCTGGGTCGGCATGGCGATACCGCCGGAGTACGGCGGGCACGGCCGCTCTACCGTCGACCGGTTCGTCGTCACCGAGGAGCTGCTCGCCGCCGGCGCCCCCATCGGTGCGCACTTCGTCGCCGACCGGCAGACCGCGCCGGCCATCCTCAAGTTCGGCACCGAGGAGCAGCGCCGCTTCTTCCTGCCGCGCATCTGCGCCGGCGAGTGCTGGTTCTCGCTGGGCATGTCCGAACCCGACTCCGGCTCGGATCTCGCCTCGGTGCGCACCCGCGCCACCCGCACCGACGGCGGCTGGCTGGTGAACGGCACCAAGGTGTGGACCACCGGCGCCCACCGCAACCACTACTTCGCCGTGCTGTGCCGCACCGCGCCCGCCGACGGCGACCGGCACCGCGGCCTCAGCCAGCTCATCGTCGACCTCGGCGCGCCCGGCGTGGACATCCGGCCCATCCCGTTCCTCAACGGCGCGCACTCCTTCAACGAGGTCGTGCTCGACGACGTGTTCGTTCCGGACGCGATGGTGCTCGGCGAGCTCGGCTCCGGCTGGCGCCAGGTCACCTCCGAACTGGCCTATGAGCGCTCCGGCCCCGACCGGTTCCTCAGCGCCTTCACGCTGTTCCGGCACTTCCTCGCCGCCTACGGGGCCGGCAGCGGCGACGGCGGTGCGCCCGCGGCGGAGGTGCAGGCCGCGGTCGGCGAGATCACCGCGCGGTTCTGGACCGTGCGGCAGCTGTCGCTGTCGGTGGCCCGCGCACTCGACCGCGGATCGGCGCCTGCCGTGGAGTCGGCCCTGGTCAAGGACATCGGAACCCGGTTCGAGCAGCAGGCCATCGAGCGGCTGCGGGCCGCGGCCGAGACCGAGCCGGGCAGCGGCGCCGCCCGCGAGGACCTCTTCCACACCCTGCTCGCCGAGGCCGTCGTCACCGCCCCCAGTTTCACCCTGCGCGGCGGCACCACCGAGGTCCTCCGCTCCATCGCCGCCAAGGCCCTCCGCGCCTGACCCGCCCTGCGCTGCCGTCCGCCCGCACCGCTGACGAAAGGGAGACCCCCATGACCAGCCCGTCCACCCGCGAGGACCGCGCCGGGATCGCCGACGCCGCCGGCGCGATCCTCGCCGACCACGCAGCATCCGATGCGGAGGCGCTCGCGGCGCAGGAGCGCGCCGGCTGGAACGCGCCGCTCTGGACCGCACTCGCCGACTCCGGCTTCACCCTGGTCGGGGTCGCCGAAGAGGCCGGCGGTTCGGGGGGCGGCGCGGCCGAGGCGTGCGCCGTGCTGTACGCGCTCGGCCGGCACGCCGGTGCCGCACCGGTCGCCGAGACCGGCCTGCTCGCCGGCTGGGCGCTCGCGGCGGCCGGCCTCGACCTCCCCGCCGGTCCGGCCACGGTGCCCGCCGGCCGTCCCGGAGCCCAGCGGCTGGAGCTCCACCGCGGTGCCGGCGGGCTGCGGGTTTCCGGCCGGCTGGACCGCGTGCCGTGGGCCGAGCAGAGCGAGCGGCTGGTGGCCGCCGTCCCCGACCCGCACTCCGGCGGCGGCACCGCGCAGGTGGTGTCGGTCCCGCTGGACTCCCGCGGCGCCCGCATCAGCCCGGGGCGCAACCTGGCCGGGGAGTCGCGCGACACCGTGGAACTCGACGGGGTTCCGCTCACCGGCGCCGACGCCGCACCCGCCCCGGACGGCCTGGACGCCGCGGCGCTGTTCCGCCGCGGCGCGCTGGCCCGCTCCGCGGCGATCGCCGGGGCGCTGGAGCGGGTCAGCGAGCTGACCGTGGCGCACACCGCCGTGCGCGAGCAGTTCGGCCGGCCGCTGGCGCGCTTCCAGGCGGTGCAGCGGCACGTGGTGCGGGTCGCCGAGGCGACCCAGTCCGCGGCCATCGCGGCCGAGGCGGCGGCGCTCACCACCGGCACCGGCGCCGCCGACCTGTTCGACGCGGCCGCCGCAAAGATCACCGCCGGCCGGTCGGCGACCGACGCGGCCCGCGCGTCCCACCAGGCGCACGGCGCGATCGGCATGACCCTCGAATACGAGCTCGGCCGCCTCACCCGGCGGCTCTGGGCCTGGCGCGACGAGTTCGGCTCCGAGGGCTACTGGAGCCGCGACCTGGGCGCCCGCGTCGCCGCGGCCGGCCCCGACGCCCTCTGGCCGCGCATCGCGGCCGGAGTGCCGTCCTAGCGGCGGCCCGCTGCGGCACCCCTTGCCGCAAGCGTGCCGCAGCGCAGAAGCAGAGCAGGGCGGCGGCCCGGCGGGCGCCGCGGACGAAGGACGAAGGGAGCCGGTATGGCAGGCGGCGGTGCGGCCGACAGCGGAGGCAGGGGAGCGGCCGGTGCCCGGGGGGCGGAAGCGGTCCCCGGCCCGCAGCGGACGGAGGGCGGGCTGGTCATCGAGGTGGCCGACCGGGTCGCCACGGTCGTACTGGACCGGCCGGAGCGGCTGAACGCGCTGGCCACCGCCACGATGGCCGACCTGGTCCGGGTGTTCGACGCGCTCAGCCGGGACGACCGGGTGTGGGCGGTGCTCATCACCGGCGCCGGCGACCGCGCGTTCTCCGCGGGCATCGACCTGAAGGAGAACGCCGGTCCGGACCGCGCCGCGCGGATGGCCGCCATGCCGATGGGCGGCGAGCGCAAGAACGCCTTCGAGGCGATCCTGGAGTGCCGCAAGCCGGTCGTCGCCGCTCTGAACGGCACCGCCGCGGGCGGAGGCTGCGAGGTGGCGCTCGCCTGCGACGTCCGGATCGCCGCGGAGTCGGCCCGCATCGGCCTTCCCGAGGCCAAGCGGGGTATGGGCGCCAACTTCGGAGCGCACGTCCTGCCGCGCCTCATCCCGCAGGGCATCGCCTACGAGCTCCTCTACACGGGCGAGCTCATCAGTGCCGGTGAAGCCCACCGGATCGGCCTGGTCAACCGCGTCGTGCCCGACGCCGTCCTGCACGCCGAGGCCGCCGGCCTGTGCCGCCGCATCGCCGCCAACGCCCCGCTCACCGTCCAGCGCTACAAGTCCGCCATCACCCGCGGCGCCACCCTCCCGCTGGCCGCGGCCCTCCGCCTCGATACCACCCCCAACCCCTACACCAGCCGCGACTCCGCCGAAGGCGTCGCCGCCTTCCTGGAGAAGCGCCCGCCCCGCTGGGAGGCCCGCTGACCTCTGCGCCCCGCCGGCGCCTTTCAGCGACCGCCTCGTCTCCGGACTGGCGCGGGCATCCGTTTCGGATGGCCCGTTTCGGCGGGCCGGCCGGCGTGAAGGCGCCCCCAGAGCGGGACAGCCCCGCCCGAACCGGCGGGTGTCCCGACGCGGACACCAGCGGATCCGCGCGTCCGGGTGGGCCGGCCCGCGTTCTCGGGCAGGGCGGTTGCGGTGGGCCCGCGCACCCGGCGCGGGCCCCGCGACGCGGAAGGGCGACGATGGTGGTGGAACGAGTACTGCAGGCCTTGGCGGACGACCCGGACCGGATCGCGATCAGTGACCCCCGCGAGGCCTACACCGCGGGCCGCGTGCGCCGGGAGGCCTACCGGACCGGCCGTGCCCTGCTCGCCCGCGGGGTCGGCGCCGGAACGACCGTCGCCCTGTCCGGCCGGGTCAGCCCGCGGATGTACATCCTCACCCTCGCCATCCGCCTCGTCGGCGCGGCCCACCTGGACGTGCCTGCCACCCTGTCCCCGCGGGAGCAGGCCGACCTCCTGGCCGAGTGCGGAGCCGGCCTGATGGTCATCGACCCCGACCAAACCGGCGCGGGCGCCATCCGCACGCTGGCCGCGGCCCCCGGCCTGGACCTGTGCTCCCTGTCCCCGTCGGCGTGGGCCCAGGACCTGTTCGCGCAGGCCTCCGGCCATTCCGGGGCCCCCTTCCCGGCATCGGTACGCCACGGCGACCCCTGCCGGATCTCGACAACCAGCGGTACGACCGGGCGGCCCAAGGTGATCGTGCGGACCTACGCACCCGCCCCGGCCCGGCCCTCCGGCCCCTCCTGGATCGGCGAGTGCTTCACCCCCCACCGGGGCCCGTCGCGCTTTCTCCTGACCGACCGCTTGTCCGGGCTGCCGCATACGCTGGCCGACGCGGCCCTGGGCACCGGCAACCGGTTGCACACCCTGCCCGAGCACGGCGTCGGGGAGCTGCTGTCGACCGTGGCGTCCGAGCGCATCACGCACCTGTACCTGTCCGTGCACAAGCTCGCCGAGATGGTGGCTGCCGCCGAGTCCGCCGAAGCCGACCTGTCGTCCCTGACGTCGGTGATCACTGCGGGAAGCGCGGTCTCGCCGGCACTGCTGCGCCGGGCGGTGGACCGGCTCGGGCCCGTTGTCCACTCCCTCTACGGCCAGACCGAAGCCGGCAACATCTGCGTCCTGTCCCCTCGGGACTACACCCCCTGGAACGACACGGCCGCACGCAGCGTCGGACGGCCCCTGCCCGGAGTGGAGATCCGGATCCGTCCGGACGAGGACCAGCGCTCGGCCCCGGAACAGGGCGACGGCGCCCGTGCACGCGGGCGGGTGTGGGTCCGCGCGCCCCGGCTCATGGACGGGTACCTGAACCGGCCGGAGGAGACCGGCCGGGTGCTCCGCGACGGTTGGCTCGACACCGGCGACGTCGGGCACCTGGACGAGGACGGGCGCCTGGTTCTGCTGGGCCGTTCTGCGGACGCCGTGACCGTCAACGGGCGGATCGTCTTCCCCTCGGAGATCGACGCGGTGATCCAGGAACACCCGGAGGTGCAGGACAGCGCCACCTTCGATGTTTCGGGCTCCGACGGGGCCGAGCTGCACACCGCGCTGGTGTACGAGGCCGGCGCGCGACCGGATACCGAGGGCCTGCTGCGGCGGGTGGAGAAGGCACTGGGCCCAGGGCTCGCCCCCGCCTCGGCCGCCGTCGTGCAGCGCATCCCCTACACCTTCTCCGCCGACCCGTGCCGCCGCACCCTGCGCCAGTGGCACGCCCAGAGGCAGGCCACCGCGGACGATCCGCCCGAGAACCGCACCGTGCTCAACTGACGGCTCCATCGGAAACCCCTGCGCCCGGGGCCGTGCGCTGGGAGCATGGGGCTGGACCGGCGCGGGGGCGCCGGGGAAACGGGGGGCTCATGGGGTACGGGAAGCGGGCGGCGGCGCTTGCGGTGGCGGCGGGGGTCGCGGCGGGAGCGGCGCCCGCGGAGGCTGCCGCGGCGGGGTACGCGCGGTGTGCGGAGGGGGCGTTCTGCCTGTTCTCGGATTCCGGCGGGCAGGGCCGCGTCGTGGGGGTCACCGGGATCGGAGCCCCCGACCTGCGGCTGGCGGGGATGGACGACGACGCCGAGTCGGCCTGGAACCGGTCCGACCGGGCCTTCTCCGTCTTCACCCAGCCGGGCTACGCCGGCGGCGAGGTGCAGGCGCAGCCCGGCGGCCGCGGCGACGTCACCCCGTCCTGGCGCGACGAGATCAGCTCGGCGCGGCCCAGCGACGGCTCCGGGGGGCTGTTCGACCTCCTCGGCGGCTGAGGCGCCGCGGCCTGCCGGGCCCGGCAGTCCGCGGTCCCGGCGGTAGCCCGCAGCTGCAGCGGCCGCGGGACGGTCCCGGGCGGCAGGAGGAGGCAGCATGGCGCTGGGGATCGACCTGGCCGGGCGCACGGCGCTGGTCACCGGATCCACGCAGGGCATCGGGATGGCCATCGCGGTCCGGCTGGCTGAGGCGGGCGCGCGCGTCGCCGTCAACGGCCGCACCGCCGAGCGGGTGCGCGGCGCCTGCACGGAGCTGCGCGCGGCCGTGCCAGGGGCCGACGTGCTGGAAGCCGCCGGCGACGTCGCCACCGCGGAGGGGGCGGAGCAGGTCACCGCCGCCGTGCCGCACGCCGACATCCTGGTGAACAACCTCGGCGTGTTCGGGCCCCGCCCGGCCCTGGAGATCGACGACGACGAGTGGCGCCGCTACTTCGAGGTGAACGTGCTCTCCGCCGTGCGGCTCACCCGCGCCTACCTGCCCGGGATGACCGGTGCCGGGTGGGGCCGGGTGCTGGCCATCGCCAGCGACTCCGCCGTGGTGGTGCCGGCCGAGATGATCCACTACGGAATGACCAAGACGGCGCTGCTCTCCCTCACCCGCGGTTTCGCCAAGGAGGCCGCGGGCACCGGCGTGACCGTCAACTCCGTCATCGCCGGACCGACCGCCACCGGCGGCGTCGAGGACTTCGTGTACGCGCTGGTCGACCGGGACCTGCCGTGGCCGGAGGCCCAGCGCGCCTTCATGCGCGAGCACCGCCCCCTGTCGCTGATCCAGCGGCTCATCGACCCGCAGGAGATCGCGAACATGGTCGCCTATCTGTCGTCGCCCCTGGCCTCGGCCACGACCGGCGGCGCCCTCCGCGTCGACGGCGGCTACGTCGACTCGATCCTGCCCTGAACCGCACCGCGCAGCTTTGCCGCGCCGCCCGGCCGGAGCGTCGCGCGGCGGTCAGAGGCCGTGCTTGCGGGCGGTGATCCGGTGGATGGCGGCGCGCGGGAGCAGGCGGCGCAGCGGGAAGACGAGCGGGCCGCCGCTGCCGACGGCGTAGAGCGGGCGGGGGCGGGCCGCGCCGATGGCGCGGAGCACCGTCGCCGCGACCCTCTCGGCGGGGACGCCGCGCGCCTCGTTGGCGTCCAGCGCCGCGATCATCGTCCGGTGCTCCGCGGCGTAGGGCGAGTCGTCGGCGCAGTAGGAGGTGCGCCGCTCGCTGATCCCGGTGTTGATCGACCCCGGCTCGACCGTCGTGATGCCGACGCCGTAGGGCGCCACCTCGCGGCGCGCCGCGTCGGCGAACCCCTTCAGCGCCGCCTTCGACGCCACGTAGGACGACCGGTAGGCCAGCGGGAAGCTCGCCAGCATGGAGCCGACCATCACCACCCGCCCGTAGCCGCGCTCGCGCATGCCCGGCAGCAGGAGCTGGGTGAGCTGCACCGCCCCGAACACGTTGGTGGCGAAGACCCGGCGCACCGCCTCGACCGGCAGCTCCTCCAGCGGGCCGTTCTGGCTCTCGCCGGCGTTGTTGACCAGGATGTCCACGCTGCCCGCCGCTTCCGCGCACGCCCGCACCGAGTCGGGGTCGGACAGGTCGAGCGGAAGCATCACCGCGCCCTCGGGCGCTGCGGCCCGCTCCGGGGCGCGGCTGGTGCCGTAGACGGTCGCGCCGCGGCGCAGCAGAGCGGCCGCGACCGCGGCCCCGATCCCCGAGGACGCGCCCGTGACGAGCGCCGTGCGGCTCACCGCCGCCGCCCGGCAGGGGAGCCCCCGCCCGTGCACCGGATGGTCGTCTCGGCCACTGCGCCCTCCTCCGTCGCCGCCGCGCGGGCCGCGCGGACGGGCCGCATCCTACTGCCCGCCGCACGGCCGGCGGGGGAGTCGGAGCGGGAAGCAGCAGGGCGGTTGTTCACCGGCCACGTCCCAGCAGGCGGGCGAAGGCGGCATCGACCGCACCGGGCAGCCGCTCGGCGTCGCCCGCCGCGTCGGCGCGCCCGGCCGCCACGCAGGCCAGGCCGACCTCGGCGGCCAGCCGCGCGGTTTCCGGGTCGGCGCCCCACCGGTGCAGGAGCTCGGCCATCGCATCGGCGTAGCCCCGCTGCTTGACGAGGCTGCGGCCCTGCAGCTCGGCGGCTGATGCCACCAGCCGCTCATGCCGTGCGTAGCCGACCGGGTCGGCCGCCAGCTGTGCGGACAGGGCGGCCGCCGCCGCGCGGACGCAGTCCAGGGCCCGCGGCAGCGAGTCGCCGATCGGCCCCTCCGGCTCGGCGGTGGTGAGGCCGGCCAGCGCCGCGGCGTCGGGACGGGGACTGCCGTCGAACACCACTTCCTGCTTGTCGCCGAAGTAGCGGAAGAACGTGGCCCGGCCGACCTCGGCGCGCGCCGCGATGTCGGCCACGGTCACCGCGTCGAAGCCCTTCTCGTCGAAGAGGGCGTGCGCGGCCTCGGTGATCGCCGCGCGGGCGCGCTGCCGCTTGCGCTCGCGCAGCGGCGGATCTGCGGAGGGTGCTCGGTCCATGCGGCCATCGTAGACTCCCGATACCGGAACCCGTATGATCCTCGGTATCGAATGATACCCAGTCTCAAAAAGGAGCCGTTGTGGAGACCACTGCCCCCCGCACTGCCGATCCCGCGCCGCACCAGGCCGCCGAGCGCACCCGCGCCTACCTGGCGGCGCTGGAGGGCGGGGACGCCGCAGCGCTGGCCCGGATGACCGGCGACGGTGCCGTGCTGACGATCCCGCTCTCCTTCGACGGCGCCCCGGAGCCCGCCGCGCGCTTCACCGGCGCCGCGGAGGTGCTCGGGTACCTGGACACCGTGCTGCAGAACATGGAGCGGATCCGCTTCACCGACGTGCGGGTGACCGCCTCCGCCGACGGGGCTACCGCCTTCGTGCAGGCTCGCGGCGACTTCACCGCCGCCGGCGGCGCCCCCTACCGCAACGTCTACGTGCTCCGCGTCGACTGGGACGGCGACCGCGTCGCGGCCGTGGAGGAGTACGCCAATCCGGTCGCCTTCACCGCGGCCTTCGGGCCGCCGCAGGGGTAGCGGAGTGCGGCGGGGCCGCAGCGCCGCCGGCGCTGCGGCGCCCCGCTATCCTGCCGCCATGGCGACGCATGAGCGGGAGATCACCGGGCCGGTCGACCTGTGCCGGGCCGACGGGGCGCTCAACCCGGACGCTGCAGGGTGGTCCCGGCGGCCGGTGCACCGCACCGCCGTGCCGGGGTGGGGGCGCACCAAGAAGTGGGAGTACTGGGCGGTGGCCACCCCCACCCACCTGGTCGCGCTCACCCTCGCCGACATCGACTACCTCGGGCTCGCCGCCGTCTACCTGGTGGAGTTCGGCGGCGTGGAGACCGGCAGCACCGGACTGTCGCCCGGCGCCGCGGCTGTCCGGTTGCCCGACACCCTCGACGGCGGCCCGGCGGCCTCGGTCGGGCCGGTCCGCGCCGCGATCACGCCCACCCCGTCCGGCACCCGGCTGCGGTTCTCCTGCCGCACCGCCGAGGGCCCGCTCAGCGGCGACCTCGAAGTGGCGCTGCCCGACGGCCACGAGGTCCTCTCCGTCGTGGTGCCGTGGAGCGGGCGCCGCTTCCAGTACACCTCGAAGCACACCGCCCGCCCCGCCAGCGGCGAAGTCCGACTCGGCGGGCGCGCCATCCCCTTCGATGGCGGCTGGGGCGTCCTGGACCACGGCCGCGGCCGCTGGCCCTACGCCACCGCCTGGAACTGGGGTGCCGCCTCCGGCACCGCCGCCGGGCACACGGTCGGCCTCCAGTTCGGCGGCGGCTGGACGGCCGGCACCGGCACGACGGAGAACGCGCTGTGCATCGACGGCCGCCTCACCAAGATCGGCGAAGAGCTCGACTGGGAGTACGACACCGCCGACTTCACCGCCCCCTGGCGGCTGCGCACCCCCGCCTCCGACCGCGTCGACCTGGTCTTCACCCCGGTCCACGAGCGCGCCGACCGCATCTGGGCGGGCCCGGTCTCCAACGACACCCACCAGTGCTTCGGCCACTACTCCGGCACGGTCCGCCCCGACGAGGGCGGCCCGATCCGCATCGACGGCCTCCTCGGCTGGGCCGAGCAGGTGCGCATGCGCTGGTAGCCGCCGCTCCTGCGGCAGGGGCGCGGTCGGCGCCGCGGCGCGTGCCGCCCCCGAGGCGCGCGGGGGCCGGTGTGCCCGCTGCGCGGAGCTGCGGTGGGCCGCTGCACCGGATCCGCCCTGCCGCGGCCGCCGGTGCGCCGCGGCGAAGCACCGCCGCGGGCCCCGGTCCCCGCGCCGGTCCACCGGGCCGACCTCGGGGCGCGCTCTGCGCCGCCAGGGCCGGGGTGCGCGCCGGTCCGCGCGGAGCGGGCGTATCCTCGCAGGGAACAGCGCCGGCTCAGTCGGCGCCTCCACGACGAACCGGAGGGTCGGACATGGGCCTCGGCGGACGAGAGCTGCTCATCCTCCTCTTGATCGCGCTGCTGGTCTTCGGCGCGAGCCGGCTTCCGCAGCTGGCCCGCTCGCTGGGCCGCAGCGCGCGCATCCTCAAAGCGGAGACCCGCGGGCTGGCCGACGAGGACGGCGACGGCGGCACGGGCACAGCGGGCGCGGCCACCGAACAGCGCCCCACCGCCACCGCCACCCCCGACCCGGCTCCTCCGACCGCCCAGGACGGCCAGCGCCCCGCCGGCCCCTGAACCCTGCGGCCCCGGCCGTGCTCTCGGCATGCGGGCGGAGCACGCCGCAAACGGCCCCGGCGGGTGCCGCCGGAGCCGCGCCGCGGAGTGCACGGGCAGCCGCTGCGAGGACGGGTGCGGCGCTGCCGGCGGCGCGCCCGCTCCGCGCCGGATGCCGCTGCCCCCGGCGTCCTGCGACCCGTCCGCTCCGCGCGCCGAGCCGGGCCGGCGCCACCTCCGCTGCTGCCGGGCGGGAGGAGCCCGAAGGCTCCGGGAAGCCACCGGTCCGCCTGGCGCTGCACCACGAGGAGCCCGAGGCCGCCGCGGGCCGCCTGTGCGCTGTACACGGCCCCGCCTCCGGCCGGGGCAGCGCCTGCCCCCGGTCCGCCGAATGCCGGCGGGCCGCATGCGGCCGCGCGGGCTCAGCGACCCAGCCGCTGAACTGCGGCCTGCGGCTGGCGGGCCGGACGTGCGCTGCGGGTGGGCGGCGGCTGCGAGCCGGCGGCGGGGAACGCGGGGCGCGGGGCAGGCCCGGAAGGTCTGAGCCGGCCCCTGCACACCGGACCCCGGCTGCCCGCCCACCGGGCGCGCGGGGCGCATCGGGCGATGCCGTCCCCCCGCTCGGCCGCTGATCGGCCGATCCGCGCCCCGGGGAGCGGAGGGATCCGCAGGCCGGTGCCGGCCGTGAGCGGCGGTGCCGCCCGCCGGAGTCCGAGCCGTGCCGCACGGGCCCGGACCCGGGATCCGCCCACCGGCCGCCGGCGCAGCGCCCCCGCCCGCTCGCGGAAGGCGGGCGGGGCGGCGCCTGTTGCCCGCCGGCGCGGTTGGCGTGCTGCCGGCCGGGTCAGGCCGGGCGGCGGAGGGTCCGGCCCGGACGGGCGCCGGTCGCAGCCGCGTCGAGGAGGGCGGGGACACCGTCCACGAGGACGGCGGAGACACCCGTCGAGAGCTGCCACGGATCGGTGAAGGTGGCCCGGTCGGCCACGGTGTCCGGGTCGAAGACGGCGATGTCGGCGACCGCCCCCTCGGCGATGCGCCCGCGGTCGGCCATACCGAGCCGCGCGGCCGGCAGCGACGTCATCTTGCGCACCGCGTCCGGCAGCGACAGCACGCCCCGCTCGCGGACGTAGCGGCCGAGCACCCGCGGGAACGTGCCGAAGCTGCGCGGGTGGGTGGTGCCGTCGCCGTCGGCGGTCAGGGCCCAGCCGTCCGAGGCCACCGCCACCATCGGGTGCGCCAGCACCGCGCTCACGTCGTCCTCGCTCATCGCGTGGTTGACGATCGTCGCCGCGCCGCCGTGTGCGGCGAGCACGCGCAGCGCGGCCTCGGCCGGGTCGGTGCCCTCGCGCCGGCCCACCTCGGCGATGCTCAGCCCGGTCGAGGCGGTGTAGGGGCCGTCGCGCAGCTCGGCCAGCACCACGCCCTCGGGGTCCACGTCGCGGCCGAACCGGGCCCGCAGCCCGTCGGCGATGCGGCCGCGCTCGGCCGGGTCGGCCAGCCGCTGCAGCAGCGCGGGCGCGCCGCCGTCCATCGCCCACGCGGGAAGCCGCGACGTCAGCGTGGTGCTGGAGGCGGTGTAGGGATACACGTCGGCGGTCGCGTCGACACCGCGCTCGCGCGCAGCGTCCAGCGCCTCCAGGGCCGCGTGCACCGCGCCGTGGTTCTGCGGCCCCATCGCCTTGAGGTGGGAGATCTCCAGCCGCGCGCCGGCCGCCCCGGCTGCGCCCAGTGCCTCGTGCACCGCCTCGAGCAGGGTGCCCGACTCGTTGCGCATGTGCGTGGAGTACAGCAGGCCGCACGCCGCTGCCTCCGCGACCAGCGCCCGCACCTCGTCTTCGGCGGCGAACGTGCCCGGCGCGTAGATCAGGCCGGTGGAGAAGCCGTAGGCGCCCTGGCGGGCGGCGCTCCGCAGCAGCGCCCGCATCGCGTCCAGCTCGGCCGGCTCGGGCGCCCGCTCGGCGTCGCCCATCGCCGCCAGCCGCAGTGCGGCGTGGCCCGCCTGCAGCGCGATGTTGACGGCCGGGCGCGCGCCGTCCACCGCGTCGGCGAAGCCGCCGGCGTCGGTGTGTGCCCATGCGGTCTGCGGTGCGAGGAACGCGCTCCAGGAGCGCAGCAGGCCGCCCGGGTCGACCGGGAACGTCGACCAGCCGCAGTTGCCGGTGACCAGTGTGGTGACGCCCTGGTGCAGCTGGCTGCCTGCCGCGGGAGCGCCCTCGACGGCGAAGTCCGCGTGCGAGTGCAGGTCGATGAAGCCCGGCGCGACGGCGTGGCCGGATGCGTCGATCTCGGTGCGCCCGCGCGGGCGCACCCCGGCCGTCCCGGGCTCGGCGATCCGGGTGATGCGGCCGCCGTCGACGGTGACGTCGGCCCGCCGCCCCGGAGCGCCGGTGCCGTCGATGACGGTGCCGCCGGCGATGACGATGTCGTGCTGGTCCACAGGTTCCTCCAGGGGAGAAGGGCGTGCCGCCCGGCCGCGGCAGGGCCGCCGCGGCCGGGCACCGGGCAGGGGAGGGGGAGCGGGGCTGCCGCGCGGCAGCCCCGCTCCGGCCGGTCAGGCGGTGAGGAAGTACAGCATGATCACGTACATGGCGCAGGCCGGGATCAGCAGCGCCCAGCCGGTGATCAGCATGTTCTTCAGATTGGACGACCGGGCCAGGCCCATCGCGCCGATCATGTTGCCGTTCGGGAAGGGCCCGTAGGTGTCGGCCTTGGAGGCGAACAGCAGCACGATCACCCAGGCGCCGGCGGACACGCCGATGTTGGCCGCCAGGCCGCCGAACACCTCGTCGAGCAGCACGACCTGTGCGGCCGTCGCCCCCGGCACGCCGACCCAGCCCAGCATGGCGATCAGCAGGGCGAAGACGAACGCGGAGCTGCCCGCCAGTTCGGCGCCGAACACGTCGATGATCACCTCGAACGGCGCCAGCTGCTCGATCAGCAGGAACAGCGCCGCCAGCAGCCAGAACAGCAGGAAGATGCTGATCAGCTTGGACGCGCCGCGGTACAGCAGCTCGGTGATCCGGGTGCTGCCCAGCCCGGCGGCGAGGCCGGTGGCCACGCCCAGCAGCGGCAGCGCCAGCAGCGGGAAGGCGGTGCCGGCGTTGGTCGCGGTGGCGTAGGCGACGGTGACCGCCAGCACGGCGAAGAACACCGCGGTGGCGCGGCCGGCGGTGCGCGGCCGCTCCGACTCCTCAGCGGCGCCGCCGACGTCGGCGGTGGTGTAGAAGTCGCCGGTCTTCTCGGTGCGGCGCTGCATCCACGGCACCACGAACAGGCCGAGCACGATCGACAGGATCGCGAGCGGCCCCGCGCCGTGCACGACGTAGCTGAGGTAGCTCACCTCGGCGGCGTCCATGATCGCGACGTTGGAGCCGGCGAACGGGGCCAGCGCCAGGCCGGCGCAGCCGCCGATGAAGATGGTCGCCGCGGTGGCCGACCGGGTGAAGTTCATCCGCGCCGCGATCGGCAGCAGGATCGGGGTGGCGATGGCCAGCGCACCGGCCAGCGTGCCGAGGCTGGCGACCAGCACCAGCGGAGCGATCATCATGCCGAACACGACCGCGGTGCGGTTGCGTTCGCCGACGACCCGCATGACGCCGCGGACGATCGTGTCCGCCACCCCGGTCACCTTCAGGACCTCGCCGACGCCCGCGCCGAGCATGATGATGAGCCCGATCAGGGTCACGTCCTGGGCCAGTGACTCGCCGAGCAGGGTGCCGATCTCCAGCGGGCTGAGCTGCGCGATGGCCACCGCGGACACGATCGCGGCCAGTGTGGCGACCACGATGTCCATGCCGAGCAGCGCCAGCACCGCGTACAGCACGATCGGCAGCAGCCCCCAGATGGTGGGGGCGCCGCCGAAGAAGCCGGCGACCACCGACCCGGCCACGCCGAGCACGGCGATGGTGTTTATGGTGCGGCGCCGGGCCGGGGACACCGCGACGTCGTAGGCGTTGGACGACTCGGTGCCGCCCGAGCCGTCCGCGCTCCCGGAGCTGCCGGCCGCGGCGGCGTCCGGACCGGCGTCCGGAGCGGTGTCCTCTGGGCTGGGGCCCGGCGCGGGGCCGGAGCGCGAGTCTGGGTTCATGGTGCTTCCTGTTTCGTGAGGGGGTTCGTGAGGGGTGTCGCGGGACGCGACGGTGGGGTTGCCGCCGGGCGGGAACGGGGATCCGGCGGTGCTGGGGGCCGAGCCGAGCTCGGGAGGTTCCGGGTGCTCGCGGGAGCGCTCCGCGGGCGCGGGGCGCCGCGCGCCAGAAGAGGGCGGATGCGCCGTGGGGCAGGGCGGAGGCTGCGTCCGGGCCCGGGGGTTCCGGGCCCGGGAGGGAGCGGGGTCAGGCGGTGACGGTCGCGGTGCGCAGGCGGTTCTCGGCGATGAACGCGGTGTCGACCGCGTGGCCGAGCCCGGGGCCGGTGGGGACCGCCACGCTGCCCTGGTCCGCGGTGACCGGCGGGTCGATCACGTCGCGCGCGTAGTACTTCGACGACGCCGACACGTCCGAGGGCAGGGTGAACCCGGGCAGGCTGGACAGGGCGACGTTGGCCGCCCGGCCCACGCCGAACTCGTGCATCCCGCCGCACCACACCGGGATGCCGTGCTCTCCCGCCAGGTCGTGCGCAGCGGCAGCGGCGGTCAGGCCGCCCATGCGCGACGCCTTGATGTTGAGCACCCGCACCGCGCCCAGCGCGAGCGCGGTCCGCAGGTCGTCCAGCTCCTCCACCGACTCGTCCAGGCAGACCGGCGTGTCCATGCCCTTCTGCAGCTCCGCGTGCGACAGCAGGTCGCGGGGTGCGAACGGCTGCTCCACCATGAGCAGGCCGTAGCGGTCCAGCCCGCGCAGCACCGCCATCGACTCGGCGTCGCCGGGGTAGGCGCCGTTCGCGTCGACGTGCAGGTCGGTGTCGGGAAACGCCTCGCGGACCACCCGCACCGGCTCGCGGTCCCAGCCGGGCGCGATCTTCAGCTTCACCCGCGGGTAACCGGCCTCCACCTGCCGGGCGACCTGGGCGAGCAGGGCTTCGTAGGTCGGCTCGATGCCGAGCGAGACTCCGGCGGTGACCGACGAGCGGGTGCCGCCGAGCGCCGCGGCCAGCGAGACGCCGGTCTCGGCCGCCCACAGCGCCCAGCCGGCCGCGTCCACCCCGGCGGCGGCGAAGCGGTTGCCCCGCACCCGCCGCCACAGCTCCGGCAGCTGCGACGGGTGGTCCCATTCGGCTCCGGCCACGGCCGGCAGCAGGTACCGCTCGGCGGTCAGCCAGGCGGTCTCGGTCGTCTCGCCGCAGTAGTAGGGGTCGGACGGGGAGGCGATCTCGCCCCAGCCCTCCGCGCCGGACTCGGTCGCCAGGCGCACCAGGATGTGGTCGAGGTGGTCCTTGCGGTGCGAGCTGGTCTCGAAGGCGTGCACCAGCGGGAGCCGGACCAGGTGCAGGGATGCCTCGGTGATGCGGATGGTTCAGTCCTCCAGGTAGGTGCCGAGCGTGCGGCTGATCCGGCCGCGTTCGGCGAGCCGGCGCCGGGCGCCCTTGGAACTGGCGGTGGTGAGTGTGGTGAGCAGGTGGACGACGGCCGCGACGGCGGTGGGGGAGTCGGCGTAGGAGGCGCTGTCGGTGGTGACCGCGATCGTCTCGTGCGCGGTGGCCGACAGCGGCGCGGCCGCGTCGTCGGTGATGGCGACGACCCGGCCGCCGGCCGCCGCGAAGTGCTCGGCGAACGACACCGTCTCCCGCCGGTACCGGCGCATCGACACGGCGACCAGCACGTCGCTGGAGCGGACCTCGGCCAGCACGTCCAGCGGGCGCGCCACGGCGCCGTCCACGAGCACGGTGTTCGACAGCCCGGCCGCGAGGTCGGTGGCCAGCAGCGACGCGTAGGCGAAGGACTTCCCCGCGCCGGTGATGAAGCGGCGGCGCGCTGCGACGACCGCGGCGGCGGCGCGGGCCACCGAGCCGTCCGCTTCGACGCGCTGGAGCGCCTCGCGCAGGTTGCGGGCCTCCTGCTCGATGAGGCGCCGCTGCAGCGCCTCCGACGACGAGGGCCGCTGCAGCCGCGCGCTGAACCGGTCCTCCTGGCTGCGCAGGCGCCGGTTCTCAGCGTGGTCGGGACCGGCGGCGCCGGCGGGATCGGAGTGTCCGGCGGCGGGGGTCGCGGGGTCGGCGGGGGCAGTGTCGGCGGGAGAGGGCGGGAGGTCCATCAGCAGCGCTCCAGTCGGTACAGGGCCGTGCCGCTGCCGCGCACCGTGCACGAGACCGCGGCCCAGCCGTCTGCGGTCAGTTCCCCCAGTGTCGCGGCCGTGGCGCGGCGCGCCTCCGCGGCGGCACCCGGATCGGTGCGCTGCAGCGCGGCGGTGTCCGCGGGGACCGGGATCCAGACCCTGCTGCCGTCCTCGATCGGCCGCCCCCACGCGGTGGCCGCGGCATCGGGCGGCGACGCGGGAGCGGTGCGCGGGCCCGGCTCGGGCACGAGGTCCCAGTCCACGGTGACCCGGTCGGTGCCGTCGCCGTAGTAGCCGGGCGAGAACCAGCGGCCGACGGCGCCGAGCACGTCCAGGTTGAAGTGCGCGTTGCGGGCCAGCAGCGGGTCGTAGGTCCACCGCATCCGCGTGGTGCCCCAGGACAGCGCCACCTCGCGCTGGGCGGCCTTCAGCGCCCGGCCCAGGCCGCGCCCCTGGTAGGCGGCGTCGACCACCGCGGCCTGGGAGTAGTGGTACGTGCTGCGGCCGTCGGTGCCGAGGAAGCCGTAGGCGAAGGCGACGATGCGCCCATGGGCACCGCGTGCCCCCACCACCGAGCCGCCGTTGCTGCGCAGCGCGGTGAGCAGCCGCGGGCTGGCGCCCTGGCGCTGGTCGGTGTAGCCGAACACGTCGCGGTAGAGCGCGGTCGCCTGGTCGAGGTCGGCGGCGCTGGTGAGCGTCTCGACCACGGGTGCTGGCGGAGGCGGTGGAGCGGAGGGCATGGGCGGCGGTCTCCTCGACGGGCGGCGGATCAGCGGGGTGAGCAGGGGGGCGATCGCCGATGATTCGGAACATATTGCTTGCTGATAGGAAGTGGTACCAATCACGTGATTGCCGTGTCAATCCATCGTGTCCAGCGAAATCAGAAATCAACACGAGAAGGAGGCGGGTCTGGACGGCGCGCGCGAGGTGTATATACGTTTCGTATATCGGTCGAGCGCGGGCTTCGATGCCCACCCGTGCCGGACCCGCCACCGATCCGCGGCGGACTGCACCGTCCCCCGCCGCCCCGCCCGTGATCCCGACCCCGAGGACTGCGCATGACCCCCGGCCCCGCCGCTCCGCACCCCGCCCCCTCCGATGCGCTGCTCGCCGGCCTGCGCGGCCGCAGCGCCGAGCTGCTGGAGCGGGTCCGCTCCTACGTCGAGCACGAGACGCCCACCGGTGACCGGGAGGCACTGGACGCCTTCGCCGACCGCCTCATCGCCCGCTACACCGCGCTGGGCTGCGACGCCCGCCGGGTACCGGGCGCCCAGGGCGACCACGTCGCCGCCGACCACCCCGGCCACCCGGACCGCGCCGGCGAGGAGCCGGTCCTGTTCATCGGCCACCACGACACCGTCTGGCCGCGCGGCCACCTCGCCGGACCGATGCCCTGGCGCGCAGAGGCGGCCGGCCCGGACGGCCCCGCCACCGCGGCCGGCCCCGGCGCGTTCGACATGAAGAGCGGCCTCGTCGTCATGGAGGCGGCGCTGGAGGCCGCCGCCGCGCACGGCATCGCGCACCGGCCGGTGCGCATCGTGGTGGTCGCCGACGAGGAGGTCGGCTCGCCCACCTCGACCGGCCTGGTGCGCTCCCGGGCCGAGGGCGCCTGTGCCGCGCTCGGATTCGAGTCGCCGCATCCGGGCGGCGCGCTCAAGCGCGGCCGCCGCGGAAGCACCCGGCTGCGGCTGTATGCCGACGGGCGCGCGGCGCACGCGGCGCTCGACCCGGAGCGCGGCGTGTCAGCGGTGGACGAACTGGTCGACGCGCTGATCTCCGTCCGCCGCGTCGTCGCCGAGCACGGCAGCGGCGTGCTGTGCAACGTGGGCACGCTGGCCGGCGGCGGCCGGACCAACGTGGTGCCCGAAGCGGCCAGCGCCGATATCGGGCTGCGGTTCACCGACGCCGCCACCGAGCGCAGCGTCCTCGACGCGATCGCCGCCCTCGAACCGGTGCGCCCCGGTGCCGCGCTGCGCACCGAGATCCTGTCCAGCCGCCCCACCTGGGCGCCCGGCGGCGCCTCCGACGCCCTGGTGCGCGCCGCCGAGTCCGCTGCGGACCGCCTCGGCCTGGACTGCAGCGCCGCCCCGGCCGCCGGCGCCGCCGACACCAACACCGTCGGCGCCCTCGGCCTGCCCACCCTCGACGGCCTCGGCCCCACCGGCGCCGGCGCCCACGCCCTGCACGAGCACATCCACCCCGCCGCACTCCCCGACCGCGCCGCCTTCACCGCCGCCCTCCTCAGCGAACTGTAGGGCGCGCCGGAGCAGCGCGGCCCGGCGCAGCGCGCACACGACGAAGCGACGAAGCGACGAAGAGAGGCACCGCGGTTCTCCGCGGTGTGCGGAGTCCGGCTCCGCCGGGCGGTGCCCAGCAGGCCGCGCTTCGGCCGGACCGGGAGCGCGGCCTGTCCACCGCACCCGGACCGGGGCCGGACGGGAGAACGGAGAACGCACGGGCCGGTCCCGCGCAGCTTCTCGCGGCTGCGCGGGACCGGCCCGGCGGCGGTGCCCTGCCTGTCAGGCGGCGCCGGACTCGGCGGACTCTGCCGCAGCTTCGGCGGCGGGGCGCTTGACCTCGCGGTAGATCCGCGTGCGGACCGTGCTGAACTCGGGCAGCGCCTTCGTCTCCAGGTGGTTGCGCCCGGCCGGCAGGTCAACCGGGACGACCGTGCGCACCTCGGTCGGCGACGGCGTGAGGACCACGACGCGGTCGCTGATATAGGCGGCCTCGTCGATGTCGTGCGTCACCAGCAGCACCGTCATGGAGAACCGGTCCCGGACGGTGCGGACCAGGTCCTCCAGGTCCTCCCGGGTCTGGGCGTCGACCGAGGCGAACGGCTCGTCCATCAGCATGATCCGCGGCCGGTAGGCCAGCGCGCGGGCGATGGCGGTCCGCTGCTGCATGCCGCCGGACAGCTCGTAGGGGCGCCGCCCGGCCGCGTCGGCCAGCCCCACGGCCTGCACGGCCTCCTCCACCCGCCGCGCCTGCTCGGCCTTGTCCAGCCCCTTGCCGCGCAGCGGGAAGCGCACGTTGTCGCGCACGCTGAGCCAGGGGAACAGCGACCGCGAGTAGTCCTGGAACACGACGGCCATGCCCTCTGGAGGGCCGTCCACCGGCCGCCCCTCCAGCAGCACCTCGCCCGCCGTGGGCTCCATCAGCCCGCTCACGCATTTGAGCAGGGTGGTCTTGCCGCAGCCGGACGGTCCGACCACGGTGACGATCTCGCCCTCGCCGACACCGAAACCGACGTCGCGCAGGGCGAGGTGGCCCGAGTCCGGCGCACCGTAGCGCTTGGCGATCCCCGACACCTGCAGCATGCTCTCTCCTCCGTTGCCTGTCTCCGCGCCGCCCCGACGCGGCCCTGCCGCGCCGGCGCTCACGCTGCACCCCGGCTCTCGTGCTGCCAGCCGACGACGCGCCGCTCCAGCCGCTCGAACGCCAGGTTCAGCAGGTAGCCGATAATGCCCAGCAGCACGATGCCCGACCACATGTCGGCCAGCGCGAACGACCGCTGCGCCTGCAGCACGAAGAAGCCGATCCCGTTGGTACTGCCGACCAGCTCGCTGATGACCATCGTGATCACCGCCAGGGACAGCGCCGTGCGCAGGCCTGCCATGATGCGCGGCAGTGCCGCGGGCAGCAGCACCTCCAGCAGCAGCCGGCGCCGGCCGACCCGGAGCGTGCGCGCCGTCTCCACCATGGTCCGGTCGGCGCCGGCGAACCCCTCGGTGGTGTTCAGCAGGATGGGCCACACGCAGACCGTCACGATCAGGAAGATCTTCATCTGGTCGCCGATGCCGAACAGCGCCACCGCGAACGGCAGCAGCGCCGGCGCCGGCACCGCGCGGAAGAACGCCGCGAACGGCTCCACCAGCCGGCCCACCCAGCGCACCGACCCGGCCGCCATGCCCAGCGCGACTCCGATCAGCGCCGAGGCGGCGAAGCCGGCCAGGAGCCGGTAGAGGCTGGGCAGGACGTCGGTGACGAGCCGCTCGGAGAACCAGTTATAGGCGAAGGCGACCGCGATCTTGTCCAGCGGCGTCAGGTAGAAGGAGTCCGACACCCGCGACACCAGCCACCACAGCCCGACCAGGACGACCGGTACGCCGATCTCCAGGGTGAGGGCGATCCGATTCCTCAACGTGCACCTCGCTGGGACGCGTGCCAGGAGATCAGCCGCCGCTCTGCCGCCGCCACGGCGGCGTTGCAGGCGTAGCCGAGCACACCGGTCACGATGATGAGCGCGTACATGGACGGCAGGTCGCCCGACTGCTGGGCCACCGTGATCTGCTGCCCCAGCCCGGGCATGCCGATCACCAGCTCCGCGGTGATGGCGAGGACCAGCGAGATCGAGAAGGCGATCCGCAGCCCGGTCAGGATGTAGGGCGCCGCGCTGGGCAGCACCACCGAGGTGAAGGTGCGCAGCCGCCCGGTGCGGAACGTGCGCGCCGTGTCCAGCGCGACCGGGTCGAGATCGCGCATGCCGTACACCGTCTGCACCAGCATCGGCCAGAAGCAGGCGAAGGCCACCAGGAACAGCGCCGCCTCCCGGCCGGTGCCGTAGGCCAGTACCACCAGCGGCACCAGGGCCACCGACGGGATCGGGCGCAGGAACTCCACGACCGCCCGGACCGACCGGTAGGCGAGCTCGTTCGAGCCGATCACGGCGCCGGCGGCCACGCCCAGCGCGGCGGCGATCGCCAGCCCGATCAGGGCACTGGCCATGGTGTCGGCTGCGGCGCGCCACAGTTCGCCGCCGGCCGCCATCTCGGCCAGCGTCCCGCCGATCACGGCGACGCCGGGGAAGTGCGCCGCGGGCAGCACTCCGGTCGACACCAGCAGCTGGAAGCCGCCGACGGCCGCGGCGGCCGAGAGCAGCGCCCACACGGGGCCGGGCAGATCGCGCGGGCCGGCGTCGCGGCGGGCGCGTACCGCGGGTGCGGCGCTCATCGGGCCTCCCCGGCGATCAGGCCCGGGTCGGGTCGGGTGTGCGCCATGTCGTAGGTGACCATCATGTCGGCGAGCGCGCCGATGGACTCCCAGTTGATCTCCGGACTCCAGTACGGCAGTTCGATGCGCTCGGCCTCCTCGGGCGTGATGTCGGTGTAGGCGGGGATCATCGCGCGGGCCGCGTCGGGGTGCTCGCCGGCCTCGGCCAGGGAGCGGTCCATCGCGCGCGCGAACGCCTCCACCGTCTCGGGGTTGTCCTCGGCGAAGGCGTCCGAGGTGAAGAACAGCGCGTTCTGCAGCCCGGGCACGGTGTCGGTGTAGGGGCGCAGCACCGGCACGTTGCCCGCATCGGCCATCGAGGTTGCGAACGGCTCGGCGGTCTTCGCCGCGTCGATCCGGCCCTGGGACAGGGCGAGCGCCTGCTCGGCGCTGGACATCTCCACGATCTCCACGGTGTCGCTGTCGCCGCCGTGCGCGTCGATGCTCGCCTTCAGGGTGAGGTCGACGATGCTGTTCAGCGACGCCACCCCGATCACCGCGCCGTCCAGGTCGGAAGCGTCCCGGATGCCGCTCCCGGGCGCAGCGCTGAGCAGGTCGAACGTCGGCTCGTCGGGAGGCGGCAGCGGCGCGTCGGGATCGCCGGAGAGCGCTCCCGAGGACACCACGCTGAGCTCGATGCCCTGCTGCGCCGCGAGCAGCAGGGTGACCGGGTTGGACCAGCCGATGTGCATGTCGCTCTTGAGGACCGCCGGCAGCAGGGCGGCGCCGCCGCTGGAGACCTCGGCGCGGACGTCCAGGCCCTCCTCGGCGAAGTAGCCCTTCTCGATGCCGAGGTACAGCGGAGCGGCCTCCGCCACCGGGATGGTGGCGACGTCGACGACGGTCAGCCCGTCGCCGCTGGTGCTCAGGGCGGTGTCGGTGCCCGTGCAGCCGGCAGCGCCGACCAGGACGGCCGCCGCGGCCGCCAGCACCGGGGGGATGCGCATGGCGTCCCTCTCCTTTCGTGTTCCACCGGTCCGGAGGGACCGGACCGGGCGCGGTTCAGGGGGCCGCGGCCAGCTGTGCTCCGCCGCAGACGTGCAGGACCTCGCCGGTGATGAAGCCGGCGTGCGGGCCGGCCAGGAAGCCGACCGCCGCGGCGACGTCGTCGGGCGAGGCGAGCCGCCCCAGCGGCGTCATGGCGGTGTGCCGGCGCCGGAACGCGGCGTACTCCGCGTCGGTGCGGGCGCCCCGGGTGAAGGGGGTCTCCACCATGCTCGGCGCCACCGCGTTCACGGTGACGCCCAGCGGTCCCAGTTCGAGCGCGAGCGAGCGGGTCAACCCCACCAGTCCGGCCTTGGACGCGGTGTAGGCGGGGGGCCCTCCGCTGAGCCAGGTGCGCGAGGCGATGTTGACGATGCGCCCGCCGCCGTCCCCCCACAGCGGCAGCATGGCGCGCGCCACCTGCATCGGCCCGCGGACGTTGACGGCCATCACGGCGTCCCAGTCGGCCGGTGCGGTGTCCTGCAGCGCCCGGTGCCGGGTTACCGCCGCGTTGTTCACCACCTGGTCGACCCGGCCGAACCGGTCGGCCAGCCACCCGGCAAGAGCGGCGACCTGCCCCGCGTCGGCCACGTCCGCGCCGTAGCCGAGCACCTCGGGGCACCCGCCTCCGCCGCCGTCCAGCTGCCCGGTGAGCTCTGCTGCCGCGCGCTCGGCTGGACCGGCGTCGCGGTCGACGAGGATGACGCGGGCGCCGTCGCGCGCCAGCCGGGACCCGATCGCGGCCCCGAGTGCGCCTGCTCCTCCGGTGACCACGGCGACCGGGGCGTCCGGCGGCTGCGCCGCGCTGCGCGGCGGGGCGGGGGAGGGGGTCTGGGGCCTCATCGGGCGTGCCTTCCCGGGGAATGGGCCTGCGGGCGCATGCCGCGTCCGGTGGCCGGGTGGGCCCGCAGGACGCGGGCGTTGTGCTCCAGGGCCGCGCGCGGCGGGCGGTCGGTGCTGAACTCCTCCACCGAGATCCACCCGCGGTACCCGGCCGCGTCGAGCGCGTCCAGCAGTGCGCCGGTGTCGAGCAGGCCGTCGTCCAGCGGCGACCACCGGTGCCGCCACACGCCGCCGCCCGGGGGGCGCTCGTAGCGGGCGTTCTTCACGTGTACGTGGGCGAGGTGGCCGCCGAGGAGCTCCAGGGCGAGGCTGTGGTCCTCATAGCCCTCGACCAGCAGGTTGCCCGCGTCGTAGTTGACGCCGATGAAGTCCGGGTCGAACCGGCCCGCCAGCCGCATGCCGAGCGAGGCGCTCGGGCAGATCGACCGCTGGTGCAGTTCCAGCACCGCTCGGATGCCGGTGCGCCGGGCGAGGGCGGCGACGTCGGCGAAGTGCGCGGCAGCGCGGTCGAGCAGTACCCGGTAGGGGCTGCCGTCCCGCCAGGGCGCCCGCACCCGCACCATCGGAGCGCCGGCCGCGCGGGCGAGCCGCATCGCCGCTTCGACCCCGGCAATGTCGCTGAACTCGGTGTAGGGGCAGAGCCCGATGACGGCCAGTCCCGCCGCGGCGCACCGCTCGGCCGCCTCCTCCATGGCCGCGGGGTCGGGCGGGAGCGTGCAGTGGTTGGCGGTGAGGGCGTCCGGCTCGGCGGCGGGCGGGGGAGGGTCTGCGACACGCCATTCGATTCCCGCATAACCAGCGCGATGGACAGCGCCGATGGCGTCCCAGGGGGACATATCGGGCAGTGAGATCGAGTAGACGCCGGGAAGCACGGTGCGGGTGATCCTCTCCAGGGGGCGGCCGGCGGCGGCACGGTGAGCTACTCAGGTGCAGCTGGCAGGGGTGATCGCCGATGAAATGCGGCCGTAACGCGGTGGCGTGCCCCATTACAGCCCATGGCGTCCGTCACGTCCAAGTCCCGTCGGGTACCTGGGATATGCTCCCCGCCTATACCCCCCCGCGTCCCGCACGGAGGCCCCGTGGAATTCCGCCATCTCCGCTACTTCTCCGCGCTCGCCGACGAGGGCTCGTTCAACCGGGCGGCCGCGCGGCTGCACATCTCCCAGCCCTCGCTCAGCCGGCAGATCCGCGAACTGGAGCGGCAGCTCGGCACGGTCCTCGTCGAGCGCGGCCCGCGCGGGATCGGTCTGACCGCCGCCGGCGCCGCGCTGCTTGAGCACGCGCGCCAGCTGCTCACCCTGGAGGCCGCGACGCACGACGTGGTCGCCGGCGTGGAGCGGGCGCGCGAGCTGGTCCGCGTCGGCCTGCCGCCCGGCCTGCCCGCGCACTGGCCGACGGCCGCTGCGCACCGCGTCGCCGCCGCCGTGCCGACCTGCGACCTCGAATTCTCCGAGGAGGGCAGCCTGGGCCAGCTGCGCGCGGTCCGGCAGGGCCGCCTCGATATCGGCGTGGTCCACCAGGCGCCGACCGCGGACCACGCGTCGGTGCTGCTGTGGCGCGAGCCGATGGGCGCTGCCGTCCGACCCGGGCACCCGCTGGCCGCCGCGGAGCGCTTCCGGCTGGAGGACTTGGACGGGCTGCGGGTGCTCGTCCACTCGCGGGAGCAGGTGCCCACGCAGCAGGACGGGATCATCGCGGCGGCGCTGGCCGCGGACGTCCACCCGGTCTGGCGGTTCGCCCGGTTCGCCGAGTACGCGCGGCCCTGCGCCGAAGCGGTGCGCGCCGACGCGGTCCTGGTCGGCGCGCATACGGCAGCCGCGCACCTGCGGGGCTGGACGTGGCGCTCGCTGTCAGGGCTGTCGCTGGCGATGTCGACCTGGCTGGTGCGGCCCCGGCACACGCGCAGTGTGGTCGCGGCCGTCGCCGACGCGATCGCCGCCACCCCGGTGGAGGCCGGCCCGGATTCGTTCGGCTGACCTGCCGCGCGGCCCGCTCTCCCGGGGCGCACGCGCCGCGGCCCGCCTCCGGAAGAGCCGGATGCGGGCCGCGGCCGGGGCGGCGCGCCCTGCGCGCCGTGTGCTCTAGAAGGGGGTCAGGGTGACGGTGACGGCGGTGGGGGAGTGGTCCTGGACGTAGGAGGCGAAGTCGGCGACGTCGTCGAACGCGAAGCCGTACGCCTTTCCGTCGACCATGTTCTCGTGCAGGATGCGCGAGTAGTGGTTGGCGATGTCGGTCAGGTAGAAGTCGGCCGCATCGTCGGTGGGCTGCTCGGCGTGCGAGAGCAGCGTGCCGCGGTTGAAGGCGGCGCCGAGGATCGCCGCGACCGGGCCGGTGAGCCCGTCGTTGGGGGCGGCCAGGGCGCCGTCGCAGAACAGGACGTCGCGGGTGCTGGGCTTGTCGAACGCCTCCACGCCGCCGTCGAAGGTGAACTGGCCGCCCTGGACGCCGCCGGTGAACACGCCCTCGTTCGTGGTGACCTGCAGGCTGTTCTGCGCGTAGTGGTCCCAGACCTCGTCGATGTAGGGCGCGAAGTAGTCCTCGGGGAACAGGCTGGTGTCCAGGCCGTGGCTCGGCGCGATGATGCGCGTGCGGTCGCCGACCAGGAGCGGGGACAGGTCGGGGTCCGCGGCGATGGCGTCGAAGATCGCGTCCCGGCCGCCGTCGACCAGCAGGCCGGTGGTCTGGTCCTGCTCGCCCTGGAGCCGGATCGCGATCGGCACGCTGAACTGGTCCACCATGGAGGAGTTGCAGTACATGCCGTCGGCCTGGTGGGTGAATTCGAAGGTGTCGTAGAGGACGCCGTAGCTCGGGTCGTTCTCGACGTGGCCGGCCGGGTACTGCAGGGCGGCCCGGCCCTCGCCGTCGGTGACCGCCTTGAACCGCAGCTTGTCGCCGAGCGCGAAGTAGATCCGCCCCGACATCGGCTGCGGCAGGTCCAGCACCGTGTCGCCGGACTCCAGCGGGATGCTGTAGTCGGTGTAGCCGTCGTCGGTGTTGTCGGACTCCTCGACCGGCACCATCGAGCCGTCCCGGGTCACGTGCACCATCTCGCCGGTGTCGATGTTGGTGCCCACGACGTAGACGAGCACGTCGGAGTTGGCGAACGACCCGGTCTGGTTGACGAGCGTCACCGGCAGGGCGGCCTGCGCGGTGGAGCGCGCCGTCGAGGCGGCGACTCCGCGCGGTCCGGGGCCGGAGAGCAGGACCCCGCCGGCGCCCGCGGCGGCCGCGGCAACACCGACACCGCCGAGAAAGCGTCTGCGACTAATCATTGAAGACTCCTTCCTATTTCTTCCGGAGCCCAACGTGTCCACCCGGATGCGGCGCGTCAACACCTCCGAATCGCGTTCGGTGACGGCGGTGCTGGTGAGCGGCATGGGGTATGGGATAAGTCACACTTGTGCGTATGGGAGCGCTCTCACTCCACCGGGCCAGCACAAGCGCGCGGCCCGCCCTCCTCGGGGGAGGGCGGGCCGCGCGGGGACGACAGCAGCGGCCGGCGGCCGCCGGAGCCCTAGTGGGCGGCCTCCTCCTCGGGCAGCGCGAAGGGCTCCAGGGCGGCCGCCAGCTCCGGGTGGACGTCGGCGGTGAGGACGGTGCCCTCAGCGGTCTGCTCCAGTGCGTCGATGAGGCCTTCGGAGTGGACCCGGGACACCAGGTCGCCGCGGTCGAAGGGGACCCGGGCGGTGACCCGGACCTCCGGGCGGGGCAGCGCGTTGTCGACGGCGGCGAGCAGCGCGTCCACCCCGTCGCCGGTGCGCGCCGAGACCGCGACCGCGGCGTCGGCCGAGTCGAGCAGCCGCTGCAGCTCCTCCGGGTCGGCGGCGTCGGCCTTGTTGATGACGAGGATCTCCGGCACGTCCACCGCACCCAGCTCCGCCACCACCTCGCGGACCGCCTCGATCCGGCCCTCCGGGTCCTCCTGGGAGCCGTCCACCACGTGCAGCAGCAGGTCGGCGTCTGCCACCTCCTCCAGAGTGGAGCGGAACGCTGCGACGAGCTGGTGCGGCAGGTGGCGCACGAAGCCCACCGTGTCGGCGAGGGTGATGTCGCGCCCCTGCGGCGTGCGGGACCGCCGCACGGTCGTGTCGAGCGTGGCGAACAGCGCGTCCTGCACCAGCACGCCCGCGCCGGTGAGCCGGTTGAGTAGGCTGGACTTGCCGGCGTTGGTGTAGCCGGCCAGCGCCACCGCGGGGACGCCGCGGCGCTGGCGCTCGGTGCGCGTCACCGCGCGGCGGGCCTGCAGCTCGGCGATCTCGGCCCGTGCCTTGGCCATCTTCTCTTCGATCCGCCGGCGGTCCGTCTCCAGCTTCGTCTCTCCGGGCCCGCGGGTGGCCATGCCGCCGCCACCGCCGCTGCCGCCGGACTGTCGGGACAGCGAGCGGCCCCAGCCGCGCAGCCGCGGCAGCATGTACTCCATCTGGGCGAGCGCGACCTGCGCCCGGCCCTCGCGGGACTTGGCGTGCTGCGCGAAGATGTCGAGGATCAGCGCGGTGCGGTCGACCACCTTGGCGCCCACGGTGTCCTCGAGGTGGACGATCTGGGCCGATGACAGCTCGCCGTCGCAGACGACGGTGTCGGCGCCGTGCGCCTCGACGATGTCGGCCAGCTCTGCGGCCTTGCCGGAGCCGATATAGGTGGCAGGGTCGGGCTTGGAACGGCGCTGCACCACGCCGTCGACGACGTCGGCGCCGGCGGTCTCGGCCAGGGCAGCCAGCTCCTGCATCGAGCGGTCGGCCTCGGCCTGGCTCCCGGAGAGCCAGATGCCGACGAGCACCACGCGCTCGAGGCGGACCTTGCGGTTCTCGACCTCGCTGACGTCCTGGCGCTCGGTGGACAGCCCGGGGACGCGGCGCAGTGCGAGGCGCTCCGCGAGCTCCTCCTGGTCGCCGTCGGCGCCGGGGTTCGGGCCGAATGGGGCAGAGGAGTCGTGAGCGGTCAATGGGGTCCCTTCGCAGCGGCTGGGCGGCGCCGTAGCCGGCGGCCGCCGGGGCGCGGTGCGAACAGCGCAAACAGAACCCGCGTCCCCGTGGTCCGGATTCTATGGCGGTGCGTCCCCGGGGCGGCAAGCGGTTTTCCGCCGGCGCGGCGGAAGGCCGCAGCGTCCGCCCTGCGGCCCGCGCCCTAGGAGTGCGGCCGCTCCGCTGCGGCGGCCTCCGGCTGCGCCGCCGCTTCGGCTTCGGCGGTGATCCGGTCGAACTGGGCGTTCATCGCGGCGGCCAGAGCCTCCATCCCGGACTTGGGCCGCACCATCACGGTCACCGCGTCGATCAGCCCGTCGGCCCTGGTGTGCAGGAAGTCGCAGCCCTCGACCTCCTTGCCGCCGACCGTGGCGCGGAAGACGAGCGCGGCATCGGAGCCGCCGGCTCCGTCGTCGGCGGACATCTCCCGGACATAGCGGAAGTCCTCGAACACGCGGATGGCGGCGCGCAGGAACGCCGCGGCCGCCGGCTTGCCGGGGTAGGGGCGGTAGGCGACCGGGCTGGTGAAGACGGCGTCCGGCGCGAGCAGGCCGGTCAGGGACGCGTGGTCGCGGGCCTCGACGGCGCGGCGGAAGGGATGCACGGGTACTCCCGTCAGTGAGTAATCAATTTGTTGATTACATCGACGATAGGGCGCCGCCCGCCGCGCGTCCAGGGGCGGTACCGGACGGTCAGCCGGGGCCGGCAAGGCCGTGGCGGCCGGCGTAGGCCGCCCGCTCCGGCGGGCGCCATCCGTCCAGCAGCCCGTCCGCCGGGCGCAGCACCTCCACGGACAGCGGGCGGCACACCTCGACCGGGTCGCGCGCATCAGGCCCCCACAGCGGGACGGACAGGTCGCCGCCCGGACACGTGGACAGCGCCATCAGCAGGTCGGTCTCGGCGAAGAACTCGACGTAGTCGCCGGCCAGGGCCGGCGACGCGGCCATGAAGTAGCGGTCCTCGCTGTTGAGGCCGGTGCACTGGAAGAGGTTGAGCACGTCGTGCACGTCGAACTCGGTCAGGCCCCAGGGCAGCACGGCCCGGGTGAGGTTGGAGTGGCAGTGCAGGTCGAAGTCCTCGCCGGTGAGCATCCGGTTCACGTAGGGATCGCAGCGGGTGCCCAGCAGGTCGTGCACGCGCCCGCCGCTTTCGCCGGGGTCGCGGCCGGCCAGGGTGTCGGCGGTGATGGTGGCCAGCGGGCGCAGGAACGGCAGCGTCGACCAGAGCCGGTCGAAGACGCTGACATGGGCCGCCTGGAGCTGGCGCGTGCGGGCGGCCCAGAGGCGCTCGCGCGGGTCGTACCGGTTCCAGATGTTGAGGTCGCCGACCTGCGGGCCCTCGGGGGTGCCGATCCGGCAGAGGTGGCCGGCCGGAACCTCCCAGGCCCGGCCGGAGCGGATCGGCACGGTGAACTCCGCGACCGCCGTCCGGCCGCCGGCGGAGGCGAGCGCGGTGTAGAGCTCCCGGTCGATGCCGAGCACGCCCCCGGCGCGCACCTGGTAGGCGGCGGGCGGATCCTTCATGGCTGCTCCCTTCTCATCCGCTGCTGTACGCGCCTGCTGCCGCCCGCTGCCCCGGATCCCGCGTCAGGTGCGCGGCCAGACGCACTCCCCGCCGACCCAGGTGGATTCCACCCCGATGCCGGACAGCCCGTCCGGGTCCGCGGTGAGCGGATTGTCGGCCAAGACCGCGAAGTCGGCGAGCATGCCCGGCGCCAGCCGCCCCTTGAGGCGGTCCTCACCGCAGGCGGCCGCGGACCCGGCGGTGTAGACCTCTAGGGCGCGGCGCGGCGGCAGCCGCTCGCCCGGGCCGAGGACCGCGCCGGACGGTGCCCGCCGGGTCACCATCGACTGGAGCGCGAGCAGCGGCTCGTAGGGGCCCACCGTGTAGTCGGAGGAGCCGGCGACGGTGATGCCCGCCGCGGTGAGTGAGCCGTGCGCGCAGGCACGCGCCGCCCGCTCCGGACCGTAGAGGTCGACGAGGCGGTCGCCGAGGTAGCCCACCATCGCGCCGAACGGTACCGCCGCCACCCCGGCCGCCGCGATCCGGCGGACCAGCCCCCCGTCCACCAGCGAGCAGTGCTCCAGCCGGTGCCGCACCCGGCCCGGGGAGGCCGCCTGCGCCGCCTCGATGGCGTCGAGCACCCGGGCGATGCCGGCGTCGCCGTTGGTGTGCACGGCCAGCCGGTTCCCGGAGGCGTGCACCCGGTGCACGATGCCGTCCAGCTCCTCGCCGGTGAGGACCTGGATGCCGGTGGTGGCGCCGTCCGGCCCGGTGTAGGGCGCGGAGCACAGGCAGGTGCCGCCGGTCAGCGCCCCGTCGAACATCAGCTTCACCCCGACCAGGCGCAGCATCGCGTCGCCGAACCCCGCCCCGATGCCGAGCCGGTCCAGCAGTTCGGCGTGGTCGTGCCAGACCAGCATGCCGATGCGGGCACTGAGCGCTCCGCGGTCCCGCGCCGCAGCGAACATGCGCCAGTCGGCCGGGTGGGTGAGCGCGTCGCACACCGAGGTGATCCCGGCGGCGTTCATCCCGGACAGCATCTCCTGCAGTGCGCCGATCCGGGCGTCGAGCGTGTCGTCGGGGACCAGCTTCGCGCGTCCGCCGAACCCCATGAACCCCTCGAACCAGGCGCGTTCGTGCACCAGGCCGGTGAGCCGCCCGGCGCCGTCCCGCACCAGCGTTCCGCCGACGGGATCGGGACTGCCGCCGGTGTATCCGGCCGCGGCCAGCGCCGCCGAGCTCGCAGTCGCCGAGTGGTAGGACTTGTGGATCACCAGCACCGGGCGGCCGCCCCCGGCGGCGTCGAGCAGCTCCCGGTCGACCCCGCCAGCGGTGCGCCGCGGATCGAAGTCGTGGCCGACGACCCACGCGCCCGGCGGCGTACGCCGGGCCCGCTCGGCCAGCACCGCCCTGACGTCGTCGGCGGAAGCCACCGCGCCGGGGGACAGGTCCGCATAGACCGAACCGGTCGAGCACATGCCGGGATGGGCATGGGCGTCGTTGAAGCCGGGAACCACCGTGGCCGGCCCGAAGTCGACGACGCGCGCAGCTGGCAGTTCGGCGCGCAGACCGGCGAGGTCGCCCGCGGCGAGGATGCGTCCGTTCGCGACGGCGAACGCCTCGGTGTCCGGGCCGTCCAGCGTCACGACGGTGCCGGCGCGGTAGAGCGTGGCGGTCACACGGCCTCCTCGGAATCGGCGGATGCGGGCGGCGCAGGCGCCGGGTCGGCCGCGGGGCGGGACCGGCGGCCGAGCAGCCGGACGAGCGCCGCACCGGCGGTGAGCAGCGCCAGGTTGGCGGCGAGCCCGTGCACGCCGACGTTCACACTGTCCAGCGCGGCGCCGTGCACTACCGACAGGCCGACGGTGACGGCGATGCCGCCCGCCATCGCGACCAGCACCACCGCCGGGTGGACGGGCCGCTCCTTCCACAGCGCGAGCGCGATGGCCGGCGTGAGCTGCACCAGCCCGGCGTAGGTGAGCAGGATGAGATTGGCCAGCAGGTCGGGCCGCGCGATCGCGAGCGCCAGCGCGCCCAGGCACGCCAGGACCACGGTGGCGTGATTGACCCAGAACTGCCGTCGAGGGCCGAGGTCGGGCACGACGTTGCGGGCGACCAGGGTGGAGATGCCGATCGCCATGGACGCCGCCGGCACCATCGACGCCGCCAGCGCCGCGACCGCGACCACGCCCAGCAGCGGCCCCGGCAGCATGTCCCGCGCGAGGCTGAGCAGGGCGCTGTTGGAGTCGGAGTCGCCGGCCAGCACGAGCACCGCAGTGAACCCGATGAAGACCGGGAACACTGCCATGGTGGTGAACAGCGGCAGGAAGGCGTAGTTGCGCCGCAGCACCCGCGGGCTCGCCGCGGCGTACACGCTGTTCCACAGGAACGGCAGACCCATCAGGCCGAACCCGAGCACGCTGATCAGCGTGCTGGTGAAGAACCACGTCGGGCCGCTGCCCGCCACGCTCAGCGTCAGCAGCTCGGGCCGCTCGGCCGCGACGCGCCCGAACAGCGCGGCGGGGCCGCCCACGTAGTACAGCGGCATCGCGACCGCGAGGGCGACGATGACCAGCAGGGTGAGCGCGTCCTTGAAATAGGCCGTGGTGACGACGCCGCGCACCCCCGCCCACAGCACGAACGCGATGATCAGGACGGTGCCGGCGGCCATACCGGCCGCGCCGGACGCGGCGTCGCCGGTGACCAGCTCGATGACCAGGCCCAGGCCGGTGATCTGGAGCTGTAGGTAGGGGAAGAGGAAGAGCAGTGCGAACACCGCGGCCAGTACCCCCATGGTGCGGCTGCGGTAGCGGTCGGCGAGGAAGTCGCCCTGGGTGAGGTGGCCGCGCTCCTTGCCGATCCGCCATAGCCGCGGGGCGATGAAGAACAGCAGGATGTAGCCGACGGTGAGGTAGGGGACGACGTAGAGCCCGGCGACGCCCCCGGTGAACACCAGGCCCACCAGGCCGAGGAACGTGAAAGCCGTGAAGATCTCCCCGGCCTGGAGGAACCAGACGGCGGCGGCGCCGAACGAGCGCCCGCCCACGGTCCACTCGGCGAGGTCGCGGCGCGGCCCCCGGCGGCCGAGGACGCCCAGCCCGCCGATGACCGCCATACCCAGCAGGGCGATCGCAAGGGTGGAGGTCACCGGTCCTCCCCGCCCTGCGCCGCACCGCTGCCCGGATCCCCGCCGGCCTCGATGATGCGCTCGGCGAGGAGGAGCGCCGGCGTGACCAGGACGCACCACACGAAGGTCCACACCAGCATCGGCGGCAGTCCGAACCAGAGGTCGGCGGTGCGGAGGAAGGGGAGGAGGGGGACCGCGAGCAGGGCCGCCGCGGGGACGGCGGCGATGGCGAACGGGGTTCCGCGCACGGGGCTCCTTGCGGGCTGCAGGGGCAGGGTCGGGGCGGAGGAGTGGGCGGTCGGCAGGGGCATCAGGGTAGGCACGGGCGCGCCCGCGAAACAATGGCCACGCCGGAACTGCGGGCCGCTGCCCAGCCGAAGCCACCGCCGGTCCCAGGGAAATGCACGCTGCGTCCGCTCCCGGGCGCGGGGCCTGCCGGCTCCCTTCCTTCGGGGGCTCCCGATCCAGGTGCGGCGCGACCGGCGGGCGGGTGTCCCGTCGACCCGCTGAGCGGCGGCGTCCCGCTCGGCGCTGTACAGCCCGTCGTCCGACGTGAGGGCGACCGCCGCGGCGCCGGGATCGGCACCGCGGGGCAGGGCGGGACGCGGCCGCTGACGCCGGTCGCCGGTACGGCCGCCTCCGGCGGGTCGACCTCCAGCGCGGCGCCGCGCGCTGGCGGGTGCCTTCGCTGCGGCGCCGACCGCGCCCCACCGGTCGGGATCGAGGGCGACCGGGTCGCGGCCGAACCGCTCCGCGAGCAGGCGGGACACGAGCGGGGTCCGCGACGCCCCGCCGCCCAGCACGAGGTCGCCGAGGCCGCTGGCCGCTGACCGACGGCCGCCGCGCCGGCCCGCTCCAGCGCCCGGCCGCGGTACCCCGGCGTGCCGCGGATACGTTCGCCGATCAGCGATCCGAAGACGGTGCGGCCCACCGGTCCGTTGATGTTGGCCGGGGCGCCGGAGGAGTCGGCGCACTTCTGCGCGATGAAGTCGACCTCCGGCCGGAGACCCGGCGCACCAGGGCGCGGTCGAAGTCGTAGCCGACGAGGTAGCGGCCGCCGCCGAAGGACCGGTTCTCGAACCCGGACCCGGGGGCCCAGGACACCACCGGGGTGTCGAACGCCCGCTGCCGAGGTCGTCGGCGAGTAAGGCCGCCGGGCCCTCCGGGCGGTGCTCCGCCGCCTCCAGCCCGGCGATCCGGCCGCGCTCCGCGGAGCGGAACGGAGCGGCGGGCCGCATCGTTGTCGGGTCACTCCGGAGGATCCGGATGACCGCGGCCGGGCGCGGCTGCGGCGGAGGAGGAGCGCGATGGACGGCGGAGCGGCGGGCGGGCGCCCCGAGGTCTTGGTCGGGGTGGACGGGTCGGGCGGGAGCCGGTCGGCGCTGCGCTGGGCGGCCGAGGCGGCGCGGCTGCGCGGCGCGCGGCTGGTCGTGCTGCACGCGCTGAGCGTGCCGCCGATCGCGACGCCGTTCTCGCCGCCGGTGCGGATCTCCCCGGTGCCCGACGTCACCGACCGGGCCGGCCGCATGCTGCGCAGCGCCGCCGCGTACGCGGGGGAGAACTGGCCGGGGCTGGCGGTGGGCGCCGAACTGTCGCTGCTGGAGCCTGCGCCGGCGCTGCTGGCCCGGGGCGCCCGGGCGGAGCTGGTCGTGGTCGGCTCGCGCGGCCGCGGCGGCGTCGCGTCACTGCTGGTGGGGTCGGTAGGGGCGCGGGTCGGCGCGCAGTCGCAGCGGCCGGTGGCGGTGGTGCCGCCGCTGGACGACCGGAGCGGGCCCGCGCCGGTGCGCGGCCGCGGCCGGGTCGTGGTGGGGCTGGACGGCTCGGCGACGTCGGTGGCGGCGCTGCGGTTCGCGCTGGCGGAGGCGGTGCGGCTGCAGGCGGAGCTGACGGCGGTGCACGTGCTGCGGCCGGAGGTCGCCGCGCCGGATGACGAGTCCGACCTCGAACAGCGGATGGCCGAGGCGGTCGCCGCGCACCGGTCGCCGGCCGACGACGGCGCCGCGGTGCACCGGGCGCTCGCCCGCGGCGAGCCGGCGGCGGCACTGCTGGCCCGGGCTTCCGGCGCGGCGCTGCTGGTGGTCGGGTCGCGCGGCCGCGGCGGAATCCGGGGGCTGCTGCCCGGCTCGGTCAGCCGGGCCGTCCTGCATCGGGCCGAGCTGCCGGTGGCGGTGGTGCGCGCCGGGGCGTCCGAGCACTGAACCGCACCCGGTCCGGCGCTGGCCGGATGCGGAGCGCAGGCCGCCGGAGCCGCCGCCTGCGGGCGCCGAAGATCATCCGGGCGCCTCGGCGAGGCGGGTGAAGTCGTCGGCGACGGCGCCGAGGAGGCCGCAGCCCCGCGCGGTGGCGATGTGCCGGACCCGGTTGCGCATCCGCAGGCTGGACACCAGTCCGGCGTCGCGCAGCACCGACAGGTGCCCGCTGGTTGCGGCGCCGGACAGCCCGAGGCGCGCCGCGAGGTCCCCGGTCGTCCCGCCCTCGACCGCGGCGTGCAGGACCCGGGCGCGGGTTCCGCCGATGAGGCGGCCGAGCGCCCGGCGCTCCCGGGTGGGCCACTCCACCGGCGGCAGCCGCACCGGATGGACCAGCACCGGCGGCCGGTCGGGGTCGACGTAGGCGATCGGGTAGCAGCGGCAGAAGAACGAGGGCACCAGGCGGAGCGGGCGCCCGCAGAGCCGGATGTCGCGCTCCACCGGGTAGGCCGCTTCGAGTATCGGGCCCCGCCAGTGCCACTGGTCCGGCAGCACCGTGTCCGGGGGCGGCAGCCCCGTGCCGGCCCCGCAGCCCTGGACCACGCGGGCGATGCGCTCCCAGCCGGGCGCGATGGCCAGAGCGTGGTAGGAGCGCACGGCCCGCTCCAGGCCGCGCAGTGCGTCGGAAGAGCCGGACGCCAGCTCCCGCGCTGCCGAGGACGGCCCCTGCTCGGCGGCGAGCAGGCCGAGGTCGGCGCGGATCCGGGCGAGGGGTGTCGAGCGCAGCCGCTCCAGCCCTTCGGCGAGTCCGCCGTCGCCGCATCCGGGCGTGAGGAAGTCGGGGGAGTAGCCCACCGGCGGCGCCAGCTGTGCGAGCCGCCGCATCAGCGGGTCCATCCGGTCGGCGACCCGCGCCCGCCAGCGGGCGTGCTCCGGGCCCAGCAGGTCGCCGCGGAGCGTGTGCAGGCTCAGCAGCACCTCCCAGAGCGGGTCGGGCGCCGCGGTGCGGACGATGGGCTCGGGGGTGTCTTCGGAGAAGTGGATGCGCAGCACGGACGCCTCCGTTCGCGCAGGTCGGGGAGGTGCGCGCCCCCATAGTGCGGGCTGCGGCCGCCGTGCCGGGGCCACTGCCGGGACAGCGGCCGCATGTGGTCACCGAGAGTGACCGATCGGGGCGCGTCGCGGGGATTTGTCGGGTCCCGGCTGCGGCGGCGGATACCGCAGCGCCTCCGGGGCCTGGTCTTTCATGCCAGCGCGAAAGAGATGGGCGGCCGTGCCGGGCCCGGCCGAGCATGGTCGCGGCGGCGCCGAACGGACGGCGCGCCGGAGCCGCCCGCGGCGGACTCCCGATGCGCCCGGCCGGACGGCCGGCCCGCATCCACGACGAGCAGAAGGCGGAACGATGCCCCGAATCGCACAGCTCCTCATGGCCGGAGCGGCGGCCTTCGCGCTGAGCACGACGGCGCTGGCGGCCCCGGCGGCGGCCGACGACCCCAAGGCGCTCACGGTGCCCGCGGGGGAGGTCTCCGGCAGCGGCTCGCAGGCCGACGCCGGCAACACCACCAAGGCGAAGAAGTACTACTTCGAGACCTACGCGACGCAGCCCAGCTTCCGGGACCGCCAGATGAAGAAGCAGGCCGGCTACCTCTACCCGGGCAACAACTACTTCTACTGCCAGCAGGAGGGCATCTCGCACTACTTCGACCACAACGGCAACCGCTACTACAACACCTGGTGGGCCAAGACCGACGACGACTCCGGCAACAAGAACGTCTGGGTGAGCGCCACCGCCTTCAAGAAGGGCGACAACTGGAAGCCCATCCCGGGCCTGCCCAAGTGCTGACAACCCTCCGCGCCGGACACTGACCGCGCCGCCATCCAGCAGCGAGCGGCAGGGCCCTCCAGCCCTGCCGCTCTCTTGCTGTGCGGAATGGAGGGGCTGGAGAAATCGGCGGATCGACGGGGCCCTGAAGGGAGAAGGAAGTGCGTAGTGAAGGGGGGAGTGAAGGGGGGAGCAAGTTATAGGGAAGGGTTCGGATCGGTGGGATGCCAGCAGACGCGACCTGAGGGGGCGGGTTTCTGGCGCGCCGGCTTGCCGTCGCGGTGGAGGGCGCTGGGATCTGCGATCCGGCGGGGGCGGGCCCACCCGATTGTTTCGGAGCCCACCCCGTCGGGTCCCTCCCGGCCCGACCCGGGGGCACGGACGGCAACGGCAAGGGCGAGGGAGGACCCCGCCCTATTCGGAACCGATTGTGAATGCCCCCGGCCCGGCCCGGCCCGACGGGCCGAGCCCCACCGCAACAATCGCGCGACCCCTCGGAGGTGGGAGCGATGGCGAAGAAGGACAAGGCGACGGAGGGATGGAAGAGCCGTCCGGCGCGCAGCGTGGCTGACACGCCGGGTGACTGCACGAAGTCGCCGAACTGCAACAACACGGGGACGTTGCGCAGCGGGCACCCCTGCACCTGCGGGAACGGCGTCCGCGCCAACCAGAAGTAGGTTTACCCGCCCAATGGGAGGGTAGTATATATACTGAGGCTTCCGCTTCTTGAAAACTCAACAGCGAGAGGAGGTGAACCATGAAGGCCCTGAAGGGAATCGTTTACGCCCTGTGCAGGCACGGCAGGGAGAACTGCGAGGAGTGCTTGCACAGCACTACTGAGCCGAAGAAGCCCTAGAGGAATTAGAGCGCTGGTATCGTCAGCCAAGATCCCCTGCGTGTCGGATTGCCCGGCACTCGCCCGAAAGGCCCCCAATTGCCGTCAGATGATCGCCGCGGACCGGGCGGGCTTCCCCTGGTGACCCTCAAGCAATGGGCTGCTGATGCGGGCTACAGCCACGCCTACGCCGTCCGGGTGATGCCGCGCTACTACCCCGGATTTCCGGAACCGGAGTGCTACCGCGCCGGCATGAGCGAAAAGGGGGGCGGCGGGGGCAGTGCTCTCTACGACCCCGAGAAGCTGGAGCCGTTCCGCCCGCGCCGTGCCGATCCAGTGGAGCTGCCGCCCGCCGATTTGGAGCGCGAGGTCACCCTGGGCGGCTTCGCCCGGTTGATCGGCGTGGACGGACGCAGCCTTACCCAGATCAAGGACGACCGGCCGGACACTCTCCCCGACACCGCCGACGGGCAGCGCTGGTACCCCCGGGCGCGCTACCGGGCGGGTGACCTGCTGCTGATGTGGAATGCCCGTCCCGGCCCGGGACGCGGGTCCGACAAGCGCCGAGCGGAGCTGCCCTGGTGGGCCTCGACGGAGGAGTGACCGGCGGCAGGGCTGCTTCTGCGGGGCGGCTGGCAGCGGCGGTGGGCTTGTGGCCGCTGTCGTAGAACTGCGCAGCACGGAGCAGATCGAGTACCGCCTGAGCGCGCAGTGCGGCTGCGACCAGCACGCGCACATCCAGGACGAGTCCGGCGAGCGCCAGGTGGAGTACCGCCTTGACGGGGTTGACCGCCCGCTTGAACGCATCGGGTCAGGGTGGGAAGAGTTCGGCCGCGCGGCTGGCACCGAGCTGGGGACCGACGTTGAGATCGACGAAATGCGTGCGGCTCTGGCGGGGCGCGACCCCTGTACCGGTGAGCAGCTGGTCGCTCCCAAGATGGCAGTCGATCCGTGGGCAAAGCTAGCGGCCCAGCCTTTGGTCGACGCAGTGCAGGCGGTGGCGCTGGCTGCGGATCCCTCCCGCCCCGGCGGGATGGATCCCGTGGAGCTTCTGGGATCGCAGCGCTTGGCGGCGCGGTGGCGGCGGTTGGAGCGGGGGGTACTGCGGGACGGTGCGGCCCACCGCGCCGCGGTCGGCGATCTGGAGGCGGTGGCGGGAGCGGCCGGGGTGGACGCCTCGATGCTGTGGAACGCGGGCGATCTCGCCCAGGCCCGCCGGCACTCCAAGGATCGCGTAGCTGTCGGCAATATGGGCTACGACCTGGTGCTGAACATGCCGAAGAGCATGTCGGTGGCGTACGGGCTGATGAGTGAGGAGGATGCGGCCGAGTTCGAGGAGATCTACCTCGACTCGGTGCGAGAGACGGTCCGCGCCGTCGAGGAGTGGACCGCCTATGGATTGGCCGGGCACCACGGCGACGGCGGACGGGCCCAGAGGGTCGAGTCGGACGGATTCGCCGCGGCGGTGACTCTGCACCGCTCAGCGCGCCCCGTGGGCGGGCAGGCCGGCGATCCGCACATCCATGCCCACGTGACCATTCCGAACCTGGTGAAGTGCGCCGACGGGCGGTGGCGCACGTTGGCGGCCGGCGGGCGCGACTTGCACCGCCACGTCGCGGTGGCGGGGGCACTCGCCAAAGCGCGGATGCGGCGCCGGCTGACGGAGCGGTATCAAGCCCGCTGGGAGCGCGACCCGCGCTCGGGAGAGTGGGAGATCGCAGGGTTCGATGCAGACCTGCGGGCGCAGTTCAGCTCGCGCACGCACCAGATCGATGCGCATGCCGCGGCGGATGCCTCGCCAGCGCAGCGCAGGGCAGTCGGCCGAGCGCTGGCGGAGGCGAAGGGCCGGGAAGGGGAAGCGGGCAGCGCCCGCACGGCGTGGCATCGGCGTGCCCGGGAGGCGGGCCGGGTTCCGGAGCGGGTTCTTGCCGCGGGACTGCCTGGGCTGTCTTCGAGCCCGGCTGGGCTCGCGAGTCCGGTCGACCTGGAAGCTCTGCTGGCCGCGGTATGGGACCCGGAGACGGGGGTGACCGCGCGGCGGAAGGTCGTCACCCGGACCCATGTCATGGCGGCGGTGCTGGAGGCCCTTCCGGAAGGAGTCTCTGGGCAGTCGGAGTTGGAGGTGCTGACCGATGCCGTGCTGCGCAGCAGTGAGGCGGTCGCGGTCGGGGGAGGGCCGCAGACCCATCTGTCCAATTCCGACCAGTGGACATCGCGCAGGATCGAAGAGGCTGAGCGGGCCATCGCCCTATCGGCGCGGAGCCGCCGAAGCGAGGGCGCTGCAGCGCTTTCGGCTGACGAAGCAGCGCAGGCGCTGGCGGGTTTCGAGGGGCAGCGCGGATTCGCGCTCTCGGATGAGCAGCGGGCTTGCGCTGTTCGCCTGCTGGTGGAGGGGCATGGCGTCGAGGCCGTGCGCGGAGTGGCGGGAGCAGGTAAGACCACGCTGATGAGCGCGGTCTTCGAGGGCTGGTCTGCGGCAGGGCTGCGGGTTGCCGGCGCGGCGACTGCGGCGGTGGCCGCAGCGAACCTGGAGGCCGAGTCGGGCATTGCGGCACGCACGGTGGCGGCGTGGCTCGCCCACATCGAGTCCGGCCGCGGGCTCGAGGGGGTTGACGTGCTCGTCGTCGACGAGGCGGCGATGGTTGATGACCACTCGATGAAGGCCCTGGTGGAAGCGGCAGAGCGCGCCGGTACGAAGGTTGTGGCGATCGGTGATCCGGCCCAGCTCCGTGCGGTGGGCGTCGGCGGCTCGTTTGCGGCGGTGCATCGCATCGTGGATGGTGCGACTCTGCGTGAGAACCGCCGCCAGCGGCGGTCGGTGGACCGCCGTGCCCTGGACATGTGGGTCGATGGGGGCCGTAGTGGCGCATTGGCCGTGTGGGGCGAGTCCGGCCGGGTGCATGCGGCAGAGCGGTCCCATGAGGCGCACGCGGCGGTTGCCGAGGGGTGGTTGGCGGATCGCGGGGGGATTGCGGATCCGCTGCGGGCGGCGGAAGACGTGCTGGTGCTGGCGGCGCGCAACAGCGACGTGGATGAGCTCAACGTCCGCATGCGTTCGCTGGCGCGCCGGCGGGGGTGGCTGGGTTCTGATGATGTGGGATTCGCGCTCCGCGGCGGAGGCCGGCTGGATGTGGCTGCCGGGGACGTGGTGCGGGTGCGGCGCAATGACTATCGGTCGCGGCGCGGCGCAGGGCCCGATGTCCTCAACGGTGTGCGCGGGGTGGTCGCCGAGGTCGATGCGCGTTCGGGTGTGCGCGTCCAGTGGCGCACGCGGGAGGGGGAGCGGAGCGCCTGGTTCCCGCCGGAGGCGGTGGCGCGGGGGGATCTGAGTCTCGGATATGCGATGACCATCGCTGCGGCGCAGGGGCTGACGTGTGAGCGGGTGCACGTGTACGGCATCGGTGCTGACGCGAATTCGCTGTATCCGGCGATGACGCGTTCGCGGGAGAGGGCGGATCTGTATCTGGCGGTTGATGCGCTGGCGGGGGTCGACGGTGCGCGGATCGGTTCCGACGAAGAGCTGCTGGCCGCTGCGGTGGGGGCTTACGGGCGCAGCCTCAGTGCTCGCGACGAGGTGATGGTGAGCGATCTGCTGGATGCGGGCGGGCAGGGCGGGAGCGTGCGCAGGGCTGCACCTCCGTCGATCCTTCAGGCGGTGCAGCGCCGCCGGAAGGGGCGTCCGTATGCCGGGCCGGGCCGGCGCGGTGGCGCGGAACGGCGGGGCCGCCGTGACGGGCCGGGTCGGCGCGGGCCGTGATCAGCGGGCGAGTGCGGCGTGCGCTGCTCGGGCGGCGTGCTCGTGCGGGCCCCAGCCGCGCTGTGCATACCAGGCTGCGATGGAGGCCGCCAGGGTGGCGAATGCGGACCGGGTGCGGGCGATGCCGGCCTGGGGCGCTTCGTTCGGTCCGGGGAGGTGCCGGGCGGCGTGGCGCAGTGCGGATGCTGCGGTGTGGTCGAAGGGGCGCAGCGGTGGTCGGGCTGCCTGGCCCCAGAGATCGTCGGCGCGGGAGAGCTCCGGGTGGAGGTCGGGCGGGGCTGCTGCCGCGGCGGCGCTGAGAGCGTCGCCAAGGGCGGCGGCGGTGGCAGCCCGGTGGCCTGGGCCTGCTGTGCCCCAGTGGGTGTGGGCGCCGCCGGCAGCGGCGGCGAGTGCGGCCCAGCCGGGCTCGACCGGGTTGTGCGCGGGAGTGGGGAAGCGGGCGCGGATGCGGGGCAGGGTCAGGTCGGGTGCGAGTTTGGCTCCGGAGAACCAGACGGGGTCGCCGGTGGAGTTGAGGTCGTGGGGCCAGGAGAGGGCGTAGCCGTCGAGGACGCTGTCGGTGTGATGGCGGTGGACGAGGACTCCGCTTGCGGTGAGGGCCGCGAAGTAGCCTGCTTCGCTTTCTGCGGTGGCAGCGCAGCGCCGGGCGACGCGGGCGAGGCTGCGGCGCGAGGGTTCTGGGCGTTCGGCGCGGATGGCGCGTTCGCGCTCGGCTCGGGTGGCCTGCGGGGTGGAGGTCCGGTCGGGGGCGCCGGTGGTGCGGAGCCGCAGCCGGTTTTCGATGCTTCGGCAGGCGTGCCGGAGCCGGAGTGCGTCGTTGTGGATGCCGGGCAGCCGTCCGTCTTGGCGAGCGAGGGTGGCGACGAGATGGATGTGGTGGCTTTCTGCGCCGTCGTGGCGGACGGCGATCCAGCGGCAGGCGCGGGGGTCGCCGGCAGGGGCGATTCCGGCGGCGTCGGTGAGGCGGTGGGCGATGTCGGCCCACTCGGGGTCGGTGAGGGCGCGGTCTTCGTGGGCGATGCGGACCGCGCAGTGCCAGACGTGGCGGGGGCCTCCGGGCAGGATGAAGCGGTCGAGGCGCCGGGCGAGATCGGGGATTGCGGCGGTCGCTGTGCGGCCGGGGTCGTGGACGCCCCAGTTGCGCCAGGCAGCGACGAGGTGGGGATCGATGTGCTCGTTGGCGCGTCCGGGGCCGTAGAGGTAGTCGAGGAGTGCCCGGGTGTCGCGCCCGCGCATGACTTTGGCGATCATGCGCGGGCGCTTTTCTGTACGGCGTCGGAGGCGGATTCGAGGGTGTCGATGGCGTCGGTGGCGCGGTGGAGTTGCGCGGGGCCGAGGTTTTCGGTGTGCAGGCGGTCTGCCAGGGCTGCGAGGGCGATGATGCCTTCGTTGAGGGTGACGAGGGCTTCACGCAGTCCCGGGGTGATGTCCAGGGTGGTGCGGGCGGCGCCGAGGCAGGCGTAGGCGGCGTAGCCGCCGACGGTCATGCCGTGCTGGTCGGCGGCGCGGGCGAGGAGGGCGTACTCGTCGGCGCTGAGGCTGAGCTTGACGTGGTGGTCGCGGCGTACGCCGGTGCGGCGGTCGCTGCGTCGCTGCGGGGGCATGGGGGCTTCTTACCACGTTAAGATCGGTTTACCGTCCGTATTAAGACGTGATGAAATCGCCGCTTTCCAGGCATCGTCCGGCGGGGCGGCGGCTGCCACGATGAGCGCCGCACGTAGAGCTGCGCCGGTGAGGGCGCAGCTGTCGAGAACGAAGGAGAGGGGATCGGCACCATGTCCGGTTCTCCCGGCAGCACCCGAACGGCGCCGCCGAAGCCGAAATGGACCCCGCAGAGTATCGCTGTCTGGTCGGCCGTTGCGGTCGTGGGTGCGGTCGCGTGGGGCATGATTGCGCTGTCGCGCGGTGAAGAGGTGTCGGCCGCCTGGCTGATCTTCGCCGCGCTGGCGTCCTACGCCATCGCCTACCGCTTCTACGCGCGGTTCATCCAGTACAAGGTGCTGATGACCGACAACACGCGGGCGACCCCCGCGGAGCGGTTCAACAACGGGGCCGACTACCACCCCACTGACCGGCGCGTGCTGTACGGCCACCATTTCGCCGCCATCGCCGGGGCCGGGCCGCTGGTCGGGCCGGTGCTCGCCGCGCAGATGGGCTTCCTGCCGGGCACGATCTGGATCATCCTGGGTGTCATCTTCGCCGGCGCTGTGCAGGACATGGTGGTCCTCTTCTTCTCGATGCGCCGCAACGGCCGCTCGCTGGGCCAGATGGCGCGCGAGGAGATCGGCCCGGTCGGCGGTGTCGCCGCGCTGATCGCCGTGCTGGCGATCATGATCATCCTGCTGGCCGTGCTCGCCATGGTCGTGGTGAACGCCCTGGCTGATTCGCCGTGGGGCGCGTTCTCGCTGATCATGACGATCCCCATCGCGCTGTTCATGGGTGTTTACCTGCGCTACATCCGGCCCGGCCGGGTGATGGAGACCTCCGCAATCGGCGTGGTCCTGCTGCTGCTGGCTATCGTCGGCGGCGGCTGGGTGAACGAGCACGCGGTGCTGCGGGAGGTCTTCCACTTCAGCGCGAACGAGCTCACGTTCGGCCTGATCGCCTACGGCTTCATCGCGTCGGTGCTGCCGGTGTGGCTGCTGCTGGCGCCGCGCGACTACCTGTCCACGTTCATGAAGGTCGGCGTCGTCGTGATGCTGGCCCTGTCGATCGTGGTCGCCTGGCCCACGCTGCAGCTTCCGGCGTTCACCGAGTTCGCGTTCAACGGCCAGGGCCCGGTGTTCGCGGGCTCGCTGTTCCCGTTCGTGTTCATCACCATCGCGTGCGGTGCACTGTCCGGCTTCCACTCGCTGATCTCTTCGGGCACCACGCCGAAGCTCATCGAGAAGGAGGGCCAGGTCCGGATGATCGGCTACGGCTCGATGCTGACCGAGTCGTTCGTGGCGATCATGGCGCTGATCGCGGCCTGCATCATCGACCCCGGCGTGTACTTCGCGATGAACATGCCGGCCAACATGCTCGGCGACAGCGTGCAGAGCGCCGCCGCGGCGGTCACCCAGCTCGGGTTCACGGTGGATGCGCAGACCCTGCAGTCCACCGCCGACCTGATCGAGGAGGAGTCGATCCTCGCGCGCACCGGCGGTGCGCCGACGTTCGCCCTCGGTGCCGCGCAGATCTTCTCCGCGGTGTTCGGCGGCCCGGCCATGATGGCGTTCTGGTACCACTTCGCCGTCATGTTCGAGGCGCTGTTCATCCTCACCACCGTCGACGCCGGTACCCGCGTCGGCCGCTTCATGCTGCAGGACACCCTCGGCAACGTCTACAAGCCGATGCGCGACGTCAGCTGGAAGCCCGGCCTGTGGCTGTGCAGCGCACTCGTCGTCGCAGCGTGGGGCTATTTCCTGTGGGCCGGCGTGAACGATCCGCTCGGCGGCATCAACCAGCTGTTCCCGCTGTTCGGTATCGCCAACCAGCTGCTGGCGGCGGTCGCCCTGGCGGTGTGTACGACGCTGCTGATCAAGTCGGGCCGCGCCAAGTACGCCTGGGTCACGCTGGTGCCGCTGGCGTGGGACGCAGTGGTCACGCTCACGGCCAGCTACCAGAAGGTCTTCTCGTCTGACCCGGCGATCGGCTTCTTCGCCCAGCGCGCGCAGTACTCCGAGGCGCTGGCGGCCGGTGAGACCAGCCTGGGAGCGACGGAGGGCGTCGACCAGATGCAGAAGGTCGTCGTCAACACGACGGTCGACGGTGTCCTGTCGGCGCTGTTCGCGATCCTCATCGTGATCATCCTGGTGGACGCGACGCGGGTGTGGATCAAGGCGCTGCGCAACGGCGGCACGCTGCCCACTGCCGAGGCGCCCTACGAGAAGTCCGGGCTGTGGGCGCCCGACGGCCTGATCCCGACCAGCGCGGAGCGGGCTGAGGAGCGCGAGCTGGTCGCCGCGGGCGGAGTCGCCTCCGGCGGATCGGTGACGACCGGGTCTCCCGGCGGCGCGGACGGGAAGGACGGCGGCGAGGACACTGCCGGCGAGGACGGCGGGCCGGGGCCGGAGAACCCGGGGAAGTAGGAGGGCAACGATGGCGCACACGGAGCTGCGCGGTGCTGCGCGGCGCGCAGCCGAGCGTCTCGGGGAGTTCTGGCAGATCGCCCGCGGGGTCGTGGGTGCCCGCGCCTACGAGATCTACCTGGAGCACCACCGGCGCGAGCACCCGGGGGTGGAGCCGATGAGCGAGCGCGCCTTCTGGCGCTGGCACATCGACAAGGGCGACACCAACCCGGGGGCCCGCTGCTGCTGACGCGCTGAGCCCTCCGACGGCCCCGGATCCCGTGCGGATCCGGGGCCGCTGCGCGTTCCGGGCGCCGAAGGGCGGCTGCTTGCGCGGCGGGTGAGCGGTGGAGATACCGGGAAGCCCGCCGGGCGCGCCGGGCGCGGGGGTCTGCCTGCGGCGGGGAAGCCCTGCCTTTGCGGATCGGGGACGAGCGTCCTATTATTTCCACCGAACTGGTAGGAAAAGTTCGTACTACCTCCGACCGCTCCCCTCCGGGAAGGCCCCATGCAGACCCTCGTGCTCCTCGCCGTCGTCGGCTTCCTCGCCCAACTCGTCGACGGCAGCCTCGGCATGGCCTACGGCGTGACCTCAACGACGCTGCTGCTGCTGATCGGCACCAGCCCGGCGGCCGCCTCGGCGACGGTCCACCTCGCCGAGATCGGCACGACCTTCGCCTCCGGGGTCGCGCACTGGCGGATGGGCAACGTCGACTGGAAGGTCGTGCGCCGCATCGCGCTGCCCGGCGCCGTCGGCGCGTTCGCCGGCGCCACGTTCCTCAGCTGGCTCTCGACCGAGGCGGCCGAGCCGGTCATGGCCGGCATCCTGCTCGCCCTGGGCCTGTACATCCTCATCCGCTTCACCGGGTGGGGGATCCCCACCAGCCGCCTGGGCCAGCCGCTGCGCCGCCGCTTCCTGGCCCCGCTCGGCCTGCTCGGCGGGTTCGTCGACGCCACCGGTGGCGGCGGCTGGGGGCCGGTCGGCACCCCGGCGCTGCTGGCGTCCGGGCGCATCGAGCCGCGCAAGGTCGTCGGCTCCATCGACACCAGCGAGTTCATCATCGCGCTCTCGGCCAGCCTGGGCTTCCTGGTCGGGCTCGGCTCGGCCGGCATCAACTTCGCCTGGGCCGCCGCGCTGCTGGTCTCCGGCGTCCTCGCCGCTCCGCTCGCCGCCTGGATCGTCCGGCACTTCCCGCCGCGGGTACTCGGTTCCGCGGTCGGCGGCATCATCGTGCTCACCAACTCCCGGACCATCCTGAACGCCGACTGGTTCACGGTGGACCCGGCCGTCAGCACCACCGTCTATGCGCTGATCTGGGCGGCGTGGGCGGCGGCGGTGGCCTGGTCGGTCCGCGCTCACCGCGCTGACCGCGCTGCCGCCGCCGGAGCGGCGGCCGACGGCGCCGCGGCCGAGGGCGCCGGCGGCGGCGAGTGGGAGGCCGAC